>JACSRU010000145.1 GCA_014879575.1 Chthoniobacterales bacterium
TATCCGGGGGTGTCGCTTCGCGCAACCCCCGGCTTCTGAAGGTGAATACGCCTCCGGCGTGAAAAAATGGCCAAACCCCAGATGCGCCTTTGGCGCAGGACATCTCGTTTTTGCACTTATTGGAGAGGCGCCCCGGTGGTCCCCGGACGCTTTTTCTTGCGGAACGAACCGGCTCCGCCGATACCTTGACGAGGAGAAATCGTCCGGACGGGAGGATTTCGCAAAAATTTCAACATGAGCGGAACGGCAGTCACAATGGTCAACGTGCAGGTGGATGGGGAGTGGAAACAGTTCCCCAAGGGGATGCGTCTCATCGAAGCCTGCATGCAGAGCGGAAAATTCATCCCGCACTATTGCTACCATCCGAAGCTGAGTTCCCCGGGCAATTGCCGGATGTGTCTCGTCGAGCTGGGCATGCCAAAGATGACGCCCGACCGCAAATCGGTTCTGGGCGAGGACGGACGTCCTGAGCTTTCGTGGAGCCCGCGCCCCGTGATTTCCTGTGCCACCGAAGTCTCCGAGGGCATGGGCGTCCGGACGTCCTCGCCACTGGTCGAGGAATGTCGGAACGGCGTGATGGAATTCCTGCTGATCAACCACCCGCTCGATTGCCCGATCTGCGATAAGGCGGGAGAGTGCCGACTCCAGGAGTTTTCCGTGGAATTCGGCAAGGGGGAATCCCGGCTTCTCGAGGAGAAGGTGAAAAAACCGAAGCGTGTGGACATCGGCGAGCGGATTGTTCTCGACGACGAGCGGTGCATCATGTGTTCGCGTTGCATCCGGTTCATGCAGGAGATCGCGAAGGACGATGTCCTGGGATTCCTCAATCGCGGGAGCCACACGACGCTTGCGGTCTATCCCGGGAAACGTCTCGACAGCAACTATTCGCTCAACACGGTGGATATCTGCCCCGTCGGCGCCCTCACGAGCAAGGACTTCCGTTTCAAGATGCGCGTCTGGTTCCTCAAGGAAACCAAAAGCATCGACGTCACCTGCGGCACGGGCTCGAACATCGTCATTTCCAGCCGGGAGAATATCGTCCGGAGAATCACCCCGCGCGAGAACGACGCGGTCAACTCCTGCTGGATGCCCGATAGCCATCGCCTGAATTTTCATTATCTGCACAGCGACGACCGTCTCAAGGAGCCTGCCGTGCGGGGGTTGGAAAGTCCGGTGGCATGGAAAACCGCCCTGGCAACGGCGGCGGAAAAATTGCGGGGGAGCCGTCCGGAGGAGACCGCGGTGATTGCCTCGGCGCGGATGACTCTCGAGGAACTCTTTCTCGTGCGGCGTCTCGCGGCCGCGCTCGGTGTCCGGAATGTGGATATCCTCCCGCGTCCGCAAAAGGGGGATGGATTTCTTGTCTCCGACGACGGCAACCCGAACACCTCGGGTGCCAAACTTCTCGGCCTCGCCACGGGTCGGCTCCCGGAGATCGCCCAAGCCATCGAAGCCGGGCGCGTCACAAAGCTGGTCGTCCTCGGCGAAGATGCGGCGGATTGCGGAATCTCCGAGACGGCGTTGAAGAGTCTCGATCTGCTTGTCGCGATGGGCTTTCTTGCCAATAAGACGACACCCCATGCCACTGTGGTCCTCCCCTCCAGCGCATGGGCCGAAAAGCGCGGCTCGATGATCAATGTCAAGGGCCGCCTGCAACGTCTCAACCAAGCCATCCAGCCCCCTGGTCAGGCGCGCGACGACTGGGAAATCCTGCGCGACTTGATTGCGCTCCTCGCCGGGACAAACGGATTGCACTCGATCGAAGAGGTCTTCCGGCAGGTGGCGGCGGAGACGCCCGCGCTCCAGGGGCTGACCCTCAGCCGGATCGGTGATCTCGGCATCCAACTATAAATTTCCCCGCCCGAACCCACGGAGTTCCTTTTTTGATGTCATGAAAATCCAACGCGCGCTGATTTCTGTTTCCGACAAGACCGGCATTCTCGAACTGGCCAGGGAACTGGTCTCCCTCGGGGTGGAGATCCTTTCCACCGGAGGCACCGCGAAATCCCTGCAGGCCGCAGGCATTGCCACGGTCGAAGTCTCGCAATTCACCGGATCTCCGGAAATCCTCGAGGGCCGGGTGAAGACCCTGCATCCGAAAATCCACGGCGGATTGCTCTATCTCCGGGGAAACGGCGAGCACGAGGAACAGGCAAGGGCGCACGGGATCAAGCCGATCGACCTGGTGATCGTGAATCTCTATCCGTTTGAGGCCACCGTCGCGAAGGAGGGCGTGACGCTCGCCGAGGCCATCGAGCAAATTGACATCGGCGGACCCTCGATGATCCGCAGTGCCTCAAAAAACTACCAGTCCGTCTGCGTGGTGACCGATCCGTGCGACTATGCCGCCGTGATCGAGGATCTGCGCGAGGAAGACGGCGGGACTTCGCGCAAGTTGCGCGAGCGGCTCGCAATCAAGGCGTTTGCCACCACCTCCGCCTACGATGCCGCCATTGCGGACTTTTTGAACAAGGAACAGGAGACGTGCGCGAGCTTCCGCCTCGATCTGCCTCTGGAGATGCGACTTCGCTACGGCGAGAACCCCCACCAGCACGCGGAGCTCTACGGGAACTTCAACGACCACTTCGAAAAACTCCACGGCAAGGAACTTTCCTACAATAACATCCTGGACATCAGCGCGGCCCGAAATCTCATCAACGAATTTTCCAAGCCGACCGTCGCAATCCTCAAACACACGAACCCGTGTGGCGTCGGCAGCGATCCCTCCCTGCGCGAGGCCTGGGAAAAGGCCTTCGCCACCGACAAGCAGGCGCCCTTCGGCGGCATCATCATCTGCAACCGTCCGATCACGCTCGACCTTGCGAAGGCGATCTCGGAAATCTTCAGCGAGGTCATCATTGCGCCGGAGTTCGAGGCCGATGCGCGTTCGCTCCTTCAAAAGAAGAAAAATCTCCGGCTGATGCGGATTCTGAAGCCCCTCTGCCCGAATACGCGGGACATCCGAAGCGTTATCGGCGGGATTTTGGTCCAGGACTCGGACACAGCGGAGATTCCGGATCTCGAGCAAAAGGTCGTCACCTCCCGGCCACCGAGTCGGGACGAGATCGAGGCGATGGAATTCGGCTGGAAGATTGTCAAACATGTGAAGTCAAATGCCATTGTATATGCCGCCAAGGATCGCACGCTGGGAATTGGCGCGGGCCAGATGTCGCGGGTGGACTCCTCCCGGATCGCCGTCTGGAAGGCGCGCGAGGCCGGCCTTTCCCTGAAGGGCAGCGCCGTCTGCAGCGACGCCTTTTTTCCGTTCCCCGACGGGCTCATCGCGGCCGCCGAGGCGGGTGCCACGGCCGCCATCCAACCGGGCGGTTCGGTCAAGGACGCGGAGGTCATCAAGGCCGCCGACGAACACCACGTGGCCATGGTCTTCACGGGGATCCGGCATTTTCGGCATTGAGGACTGCCGGGGCGGGGAAACGAACCCGCTGCGGCTCCGGATGGAATCCCTCCGATGACTTCGCAAAATCTCCCGTCGCGTGTGCTGATTGTCGGGGGTGGCATTATCGGCCTCGCGACCGCCTGGCAATTGCTGCGGCGCGGCGTCGGGGTTCATCTCCTGGAAAAGGAGGAACGGGTCGGACTCCACCAAAGCACGCACAACAGCGGCGTGCTCCACGCCGGGCTGTATTACAAACCCGGCTCCCTGAAAGCCCAGTTGGCGGTGCGGGGGATTCGGCTGATGACCGCCTTTTGTCAGGAACACAATATTCCCTACGAGATTTGCGGGAAGCTGGTGGTGGCAACCGAAGCATCCGAGATGCCGCGACTGAACGAACTTCTGGAGCGGGGAACGCGCAACGGCCTGCGGGCACTCCGTCTCCTCGATCCCGCCGCCATGCGCGAAAGGGAGCCCCATGTGGCAGGGATTGCCGCCGTGCATGTTCCCGAGGAGGGCATCGTGGATTATCGCAGCGTGTGTGATGCCCTTGCCCGCGAGATCCTTCAGAACGGCGGCACCATCACGACGGGCGCCGCCATTCGAAAAATCTCGCGCCGGGGCGCGGAGTGGCGGGCCGCCAGCGCATCGGATTCCTGGACGGCACCTTTCCTCATCAACTGTGCCGGACTGCACAGCGACCGCGTCCACCGCCTCACGGGCGCAACCTGCCCGGCCCGGATCGTGCCCTTCCGCGGGGAATACTACCGGCTGGCAAAATCCCGAGAATCCCTGGTGCGCCACCTGGTTTATCCCGTTCCGGATCCCGCCTTTCCATTTCTCGGAGTGCATTTCACGCGCATGATCGGCGGCGGTGTCGAGGCGGGACCCAATGCCGTCCTGGCCTTCGCCCGCGAGGGCTATCGGAAATCCGACATCCAGCCCCGCGACCTTGCGGAGTCGCTCACCTTCCCGGGGCTTTGGAAATTTCTCGGGCGTTACCCGCGCATGTGCTCGCAGGAGCTCCTGCTCTCTTTCAGCAAAACCCATTTTTGTCGCGCCCTCCAACGGCTCGTCCCGGACATCACTCCGCAGGATCTCGCGCCCGGCGGGGCCGGAGTCCGGGCGCAAGCCATCGCCCGCGATGGAAGCCTGCTTCAGGACTTCTGCTTCGCCTACGGACCCATGGCTCTCCACCTTCTCAACGCCCCGAGTCCGGGTGCCACCGCCTCCCTGGCCATCGGCGAAGCCGTCATCCGGGAAATCGAAAAACAATTTTAGGAATCTCCCCCCCGCCGCCTCTTCGCGCACGTCCTTCTCTCCCGCCGTCCACTCTCTCGCTCCCTTTGGCCTGCCGATGGGTCACAAAAAAAATTGGCGTTCGGGCGGTAGCCGTGCAAGATGCGCGGTCTTATGACGATGAAATCGCTGGTTTTTTGGGTGATGAGCTGCGGTGCGCTGGCCCTTGTCGGCTGTGGACCAAAGGAGGCTCCTTCCGTAAAGGTCGGGCTGAATGTCGAGCTGACCGGTGACATTCCCGCAGTGGGCGCTTCGGCGCGGAATGCGGCGGAGCTGCTGGCCGCACAGGTGAACGCCGCGGGCGGGGTGAACGTGGGTGGCGGAAAACTTCCTTTGCGGTTGGTGATAGGTGACAATGCGAACAAGGCCGAGCAGGCGGCGGCTGTCACCCAGCGCCTGATTGCGCAGGATAATGTGGTGGCGATGATCGGGCCGGACGCAAGTGCCTGCGCGATTCCGGCCTCGGAAATTGCGGAATCCCTGAAGTGCCCAATGATTTCCCCGTGGTCCACGAATCCGAAGACAACGCTCAGCGCGGCGGATGGCTCGCCGAAGGATTATGTGTTCAGGGCCTGTTTCACAGATACATTTCAGGCCGGGGTGCTGGCCAAGTTTGTGCGCAACAATCTGAACGCGCAGACGGCTGCCGTGCTCTATGATGTCGCCTCGGAAGCCCCCAATGGACAAGCCGTGCTCTTCCGGGAAACCTTCGAGAAAGCCGGCGGAAAAATCGTGGCCTTCGAGACATTCACGACGGGGGATCGCGGGTTTTCCGCGCAGCTCACCAAAATCAAGGCCGCCAACCCGGATGTCATTTTCCTGCCCATGTATTACACCGATGTCCCGCTCGTGGCCCAGCAGGCCCGGCGGCTGGGCATTACGGCGCCCTTGATCGGCAGCGACGCGTGGAGCTCGCCGGAAATCATCAAGCTCGGTGGCGAGGAGCTGGAAGGATCGTATTTCTGCAACCACTACTCGACGCAGATCGCCACCCAGGAAGCCAAAAAATTCATGGAAGATTACCGGGCGAAATACGGCCAGGATCCGGATGATGTCGCCGCGCTGACCTACGATGCCCTCGGGTTGCTGGTCGAGGCCATCCAGTCCGCCGGGCGGCTGGATCGCACGGCTGTCCGGGATGCGCTGGCAAATATCCCGCAGTTCGAGGGGGTGACCGGGGCGATGCGTTTCCAGCCCGGGAGCGGGGATCCGATCAAGAGCGCGGTGATCCTGCAGATTAAGGATGGAAAATTTCAGTGGGTGGCCAATGCGACACCCTGAGCGCCTGGCGTTCGTAAAAAGAAGACGCCACTGAAGGACATGGCCTACTTTGCCCAACAGTCGGTCAATGCGATCAGCCTCGGCTTTCTTTACGCCCTCATCGGGCTGGGTTACACGATGGTGTATGGCGTGTTGACCATGATCAACTTTGCGCATGGCGACTTGTTCATGCTGGGTGCGTTTGTGTGTTTGTTGTTGGTGACATTTTCACCGGTGGCGCTGCCATTCCCTGTGTTGCTTGTGCTGGTGATGGCCATTATCGGCGGACTCGGGGTTTTGATTGAGCGGCTGGCCTATCGTCCGCTGCGGCAGGCGCCGCGCGTCTCCGCAGTGATCACCGCACTGGGCTGCGGATTGGTCATTTCCAATGTCACGCTGAGCATCAGCCCGTATTCTCGGGCCATGCCGGAAGTGTTTGACGACCGGTATTTCAATGTTCTCGGGGTGGGAGTTTCCCTGCTGCAGCTTCTGATTATTGGAGTTTCGCTGGCACTGATGGTTGGTCTGGATGTTCTCATTTACAGGACGCGGTTTGGCATGGCGTTGCGGGCGGTGGCCTTTGATGCGAAGACGGTTCCGCTGATGGGAATTTCCGTGAACCGTATTATTTCCCTGACGTTTCTGATTGGTACCGGATTGGGGGGCGCGGCGGGGATGCTCTATGGGATGGCCTTTCCGGTCATCTCGGCCTCGATGGGCGTCCTCGTGGGTTGGAAGGCCTTTATTGCGGCGGTCATTGGTGGCATCGGCAATATCCGTGGCGCGGTGCTGGGGGGGTTCATCCTCGGAACGGTCGAAATTTTTTCCGTGGCGATGCTGCCCTCGACTTATCGGGATTTGATTTCCTATTCCCTCTTGCTGGTCATCCTGATTTTCAAACCCTACGGCATCCTGGGCCGCGCACCGAACGTCAAAGTCTGACTCATGGAAAGTGTCCGCCGGTTTTGTGTGCGCGTCGCCGAATGTCGGTGGATTCTGCCATTGCTCCTTGTCATTGGGATGGGCTTTTGTGTCGCCGCAGAATCCGGCGGTCTGCTCAACAGCTACACCCGGTTTGTGCTGATCACCATGGGAGTGAACATCATCCTTTGCGCGAGCCTCAACCTCGTCAACGGCTACCTCGGGGAATTCTCCGTCGGGCATGCCGGGTTCATGGCGTTGGGCGCCTACGCGGCCGCGATGATGACGACCCGCCTCTTTCCGCAGATGCCCGCGCTGTTCCTTCCCGCGATTTTTTTCGGCGGCCTGGTCGCGGCGGTGATCGGATTTCTCCTTGCCCTCCTTTCCTTCAAAACCCGCGGAGACTATCTGGCCCTCATCACGCTGGCCTTTTTGATGATCGTGAAATCCGCTCTGGAAAACATCCCGTGGGTGGGTGGCCCCCGCGGGCTGGCCGGCATTCCCACACTCTCATCCCTGCCGATCACCTTCGGCGCGGCCATCGTCACACTGTGGGTAATCCGCAACCTCGTTTTTTCAAAATTTGGACGGGCCGTCGTCGCCATCCGCGAAGATGAAATCGCCGCCAATTCCATGGGTGTCCGCACCCGTGAAGCCAAAATCCTCGCCTTTTCGGTCTCCTCATTTTTTGGCGGCGTGGCGGGTGCGCTCCTCGCCCACCAGATCACATTCATCAACCCCGGCTCGTTCGACATTCTCAAATCCACGGAGATCTTGGTGATGGTCTATTTGGGGGGGATTGGCTCGTTGGCCGGTTCCGTGCTTGGCGCGGTGATTTTCACTCTGCTCTCGGAGGTGCTGCGGGATTTTGGGACATGGCGCATGGTCATTCTGCCGCTGATCCTCGTCCTGCTGATGCTTTTCCGTCCTCGTGGCATCATGGGTCTCCGGGAACTGCCGTGGTTTCTCCCGCGGCGGGAACTCACCAGCCGCCGCAAAAAACCATGAGTGCGCTTTTGGAAATCGACCGGGTGACGATGCGGTTCGGAGGCCTTTGTGCGATTTCCGATTGCCGCCTGTCGGTTTCCGCCGGGGTTGCGCACGGGATCATTGGCCCCAATGGCGCCGGTAAGACGACGCTTTTCAATCTGATCACCGGCATCTACCGCCCCACCGAAGGCCGCATCCGCTTCAAAGGTCACGACATCACCGGTTGGAGGCCGGCGCGCATCGCACTCGATGGCATTGGTCGGACATTTCAGAATATCCGGCTTTTCAAGGCACTGACGGTCCTCGACAATGTCCGCATTGCGTACGACACCCAGTTGCACTACCACCCCCTTGAGGCGCTCGCACGGGTGGGCCGCTACGGACGCGGTGAAGAAGAATCCATCGCCCGGGGGCTCGGGCTCCTCGAGCATTTCGGGTTGGCGGAGTTTGCGACGCTGCGCGCCTGCGAGCTTCCCTATGGCCTCCAAAGGCGGCTGGAAATCGCCCGGGCCCTGGCCGTCCAGCCCTCGCTCCTCCTCCTCGATGAGCCGGCGGCCGGCATGAACACCGCCGAGACCGCCGCGTTGACCACATTCCTGAGGGATATCCGTGCGCATTTTCAAGTGACAATGATTTTGATCGAGCACCACATGCACCTCGTCATGAACCTCTGCGACAAAATCACGGTTCTGGATTTTGGTCGCACCCTGGCGGAAGGCACGCCGGCTGAGGTTCGCGCCGACCCCCGGGTCATCGAGGCATATCTGGGAGATGGTGAGGCATGAGTGAAGGCACCGACAACACGGAGGAAATCCTTTTGGATGTGCGCAATCTGACCGTTTCCTACGACGGCATTCCGGCAATCAAAGGCATTTCATTTCAGGTGAAACGCGGAGAAATTTTCACCCTCATCGGTGCCAATGGTGCCGGCAAATCCTCCACGCTGCGGGCCCTTTCCGGGCTGATCCGTCATGGCGGCGAGGTCATCTTTTCCGGAGAAAACCTGCGGGGCATTCCGGCGGATCGGATTGTCGCCCGCGGACTGGCCCATGTGCCTGAAGGCCGGGGCATTTTTGGAAATTTGACCGTTCTGGAAAACCTGCGTCTGGGCGCATGGCTTCGGCGGGATCGGCGAGGCATCCAGGCGGATATCGAGCGGGTGCTGGACGTTTTGCCGCGGCTCCGGGAGCGGCTCACCCAACCCTCGGGGACACTTTCCGGAGGGGAGCAACAGATGCTGGCCATTGCCCGTGCGCTGATGAGTCGTGCGAAGATGCTCCTCCTTGATGAGCCTTCCATGGGACTTGCGCCCAAGCTCATTGCCGATATTTACCGTGTTCTGCGGGAAGTCCATGCGGCAGGAACCACGCTTCTCCTCGTCGAACAAAATGCCAACCTTGCCCTCGGCCTCGCCCACCGGGCCGCCGTCCTGGAAACCGGAGAAATCCCGCTCTGCAGTGACAGTGCAACCCTCCGGGCCAGTCCGGAAGTCCAGCGCGCCTACCTCGGCGCCTGAGAACCTGTGAAAAATGAGACGGAAACCCCGGTAAATCACCCGCCGGACAGAGGGGAATTGTCCAGAAAATGGGGGAAAAATTCACAGGTTGTTCACAAAGTGGATCTGTGGAGTTTTGAAAGGCAGCCTTCGGGAAATTGATGATAGACGAAGCACTTCCCGAGCAGGTATTGCTCGATGGAGCCCATGAAGAAATCCCTCCGACTCAAGGTTGTTCTTTGGTTCCTGCTGATTGCTCTGGCACTCGGATTCGCGGGATTTTCCGGGTTTAACAGATTGTCGCACTACGTCCTGAGCGAGGCGGAGAACCAGATGGCGGCGCGGCTGGATCATGTCGTTGATGTGCTGGAATCCACCAACCAAGTTTATGCCGGCCTCGTCACGTCATCGATGCAAGTGCTGAAAATGCTGGTGGCCCAGCAAGGAACTCCCAAAATTGTCGGGCGGGACTCCTCCGGGTGCCCGCGCGTTTCTTTCGGAGATTCCCTGATCAACAACAACAATGCGCTTGTGGATCGCGTCAGCAAAATCATGGGGGGAACAGCCACCGTCTATGTCAGGGACGGCGACCAATTCATCCGGGTGAGCACCAGCATGGTCGAGGCGGATGGAAAGCGCGCCATCGGGAGTGCACTGGACCCGAACTTCCGCGAGATTGCCTCACTGCGCGAGGGAAGCTCCTTTTCAGGGATTGCTCATGTCCTAGGGAAACCCTTTATCACGAGCTACGAGCCTTTAAAGGACGCCGCCGGGGAGGTCATCGGCCTTTTACAAGTTGGCTACTCGCTGGACACCTTGAGCACCATTCGGGATGCCATCGAGGATCGCGGACTGCTGCTGAGGGGATTTTTTGAACTGATTGATGACAGAAATCAGGTGATCTTTCGAACGACCAGTGCCACGGAGGAAGAAGTTGCCACGGCCATCGCCGTCACGTCCCACAAAACAGAGAAATCTGACAAAAACTGGTTGTTCAAATCGTCCGTCTTCGAGCCGTGGAATTACACGGTGATCGCCGCCCTTTATTTGCCGGATGTCAACCGACTGACAGGCCAGTTTTTTCATCTGGTTTATGGCGTGGGAGGGGTGATCGTTCTGGTGGTTCTGCTGGTGTCCTTTTGGCTCGCCTCCAAACTCTCCGATGCGCTGGTGACCGCCGAATCCGCACGGAAGGAAGCGCTCGTCGCGCGCGATGCGGCGGAATCCGCCAATCGCACCAAGAGTGCCTTCCTGGCGAATATGAGCCATGAGCTGCGCACGCCGATGAACGCGATCATTGGTTACAGCGAAATGCTTATCGAGGAGGCAGAGGATCTCAAATTGGAGGGCTTTACCCCCGACCTTGGAAAAATCCGATCCGCCGGGAAACACCTGCTTGCGCTCATCAACGACATTCTGGATCTCTCCAAGATCGAGGCGGGGAAGATGACCCTTTTTCTTGAGGAGTTTGACGTGAGCGGAATGATCCGGGATGTCGCGGCCACCATTCAGCCGCTGATTGAAAAAAACCGCAACCGCCTGGAAGTTGTCGTTGCGCCGGAGTGCGGACGCATGTGTGCCGATCTTACCAAGGTGCGACAGACGCTCTTTAACCTGTTGAGCAATGCCGCCAAATTCACCGAGAACGGCACGATTACCCTTGGCGTCGGGCCGTCTCCGGATTCCACGCGCCTCCATTTTGATGTGACCGACACCGGGATCGGCATGACGCCCGAGCAGATGTCCAAACTCTTTCAGGCCTTCACGCAGGCGGATGATTCCACGACAAAAAAATACGGCGGAACAGGGCTCGGGTTGGTGATCAGCAGAAAATTCTGCCAACTCATGGGCGGGGACGTTTCAGTTCAAAGCACGCACGGGAAGGGAACGACCTTTCGTGTGGATCTGCCGGTCAGGGTCTCCGAATCGAAAACTGCCAACCCGGCACCCGCACCAATACCCGCCTCGAAACAAACGCGGCGTGTTGTCCTCGTGATCGACGATGATCGCGATGCCTCGGACATCCTTCGGCGCAAACTCGTCAAAAACGGATACGATGTCATCCAAGCCTACACGGGGAAAGACGGGCTCGACCTCGCGCGAAAGATGCGACCTTCGGCGATCACCCTTGATGTGATGATGCCGGGGATGGATGGGTGGTCGGTCCTTGGCGAGCTGAAGGCGGATTCGCTGCTCGCATCCATCCCGGTGATCATGGTGACCATGCTTCACAATCGCCACCTCGGTTACAGCCTGGGCGCCTCGGAATTTCTCACGAAGCCGGTGGATTCGGCGCAACTGAATGCCATCCTCTCGCGCTACTGTGGGCTGCAGAAGTCCGCCGTGCTTGTCGTGGAAGATGATCCCGGCAACCGGGAGCTTCTCACAAGAATGCTTGAGAAGGAAGGCTATCCGGTCACCGGCGCGGAAAATGGACGCGTGGCGCTCGAGAAAATTTCTGAAAGTCCCCCGGCCCTCATCCTTCTGGATCTGATGATGCCGGTCATGGATGGCTTTGCCTTTCTGGAGGCGATGCGGCAACGTCCCGAGTGTGCGGGAATTCCCGTTGTGGTGGTGACCGCCAAAGACCTCACGCCGACAGATCAGGAACTCCTTCAGGACAGCGTCGAACAGGTGATCCAAAAGGGCGCGGTGGACCGCGAGAAGTTTTTGGGCGAGATTTCCCAGCTCATCGCACGCAACATTCCAAACTGATCATGGCCAAAATCCTCCTCGTTGAAGACAATGAAATGAACCGCGACATGCTTTCCCGCAGGCTGGTGCGTCGCGGACACGAAATCCTGATGGCGGTGGATGGCGGCGAGGGAGTCGCCCGGGCCACCGCCGATCTTCCCGACCTGATCCTCATGGATATGAGCCTTCCGGTGCTGGATGGCTGGGAGGCGACCAGGCGGATTAAAGCCGATCCGGCCACGGCAAAGATCCCGGTGATCGCCCTGACAGCCCATGCCATGGCGGGGGATCGCGAGCAGGCCCTTGCGGCCGGGTGCGATGACTACGACACCAAGCCGATCGAAATCGACCGCTTGATCGAAAAAATTGCGAATCTCCTCGGCGCGAAGACCGCCCAATAGACACCATGTCCGATTTGTCCAAACTCCGTCACGATCTTCGCACGCCGGTAAACCACATCATCGGATATTCCGAGCTTCTCGAGGAGGAACTGGGCGACCGGGGCGTTGGGGGGCTCGATGATCTGGGAAAAATCCGTTCTGCGGCAGGCACCTTGCTGCAGTTGATCGCCACCCGATTGGGTGAGGACTCCCTGCCCCCGGACATTCCCGAAAAGCCACTCCCGGTCACGGAGGGAAAGGGTTCTTCCGCCGTTGTGACTCCCTCCCGGATTGTCGGTCACATCCTGGTCGTGGACGACAACGATTCGAACCGTGCGCTTCTTCAGCGTCAACTCACCCGCCAGGGACACAAAGTGACCGGCGCCGCGCACGGGAGGGAGGCATTGGACCTATTGGCCGGGCAGGATTTTGATCTTGTTCTCCTCGATGTCATGATGCCGGTCATGGATGGGTTTGAGGCACTGTGCGAGATGAAGAAGTCGCTGGAGGTCCGCCACATCCCAGTCATCATGATTTCCGCGTTGGATGAGTTGGAAAGCGTGGTCCGCTGCATCGAGGGCGGCGCGGAAGACTACCTGTCGAAACCCTTCAATCCGACACTCCTCCGGGCCCGGATCAATGCCTGTCTGGAAAAGAAGACGCTACGCGACAGCGAAAGGGAACACTTGCGGACAATTGAGGAAACCCAGCGACGGCTCGGCGCGGAACTCGCGGAAGCCGCGAATTACGTGCGCTCAATTCTTCCCGCCCCGGCCACCGAACCGTTTGTCATCGACTGGTCGTATGTGCCCTCAACAGAACTCGGCGGAGACGCCTTCGGCTACCACTGGATTGATGAGGATCATTTTGCCCTCTACCTGCTCGATGTCTGCGGTCATGGAGTGGGTGCCTCATTGCTCTCTGTCTCGGCGATCAATGTCATCCGTTCCGGTGCCCTGCTCGACACGGATGTGCGGGATCCGGCGGCTGTGCTCTCCGCCCTGAATGCCGCGTTCCCGATGGAACAACAGAACAACATGTATTTCACACTGTGGTATGGGGTTTATCAAAAATCCACCCGCACACTGCGGCATTGCAGCGGGGGGCATCCCCCGGCCCTTCTGATCGTCCCCCGGGGCGATGGGACGAATTCCGTCGAAGAAATCCGGGCGCCTGGAATCATTCTCGGCATCATGCCATCCGCCAAATATCAGTCCGCGACCTGCCGGATTCCTGTCGGCGCGAGCCTCATCATGCTTTGCGACGGCACTTACGAAGTGCGCGCGTCAGGCGGGGAAATGCTGGACTTCGAGGAATTCCTTGCGTTCATGGGGAAAAATGCCACCGAGCCCGATCTCTTCGAGCGGGTTCTCGAGTGGCTCCGTTCGGTGCGCGGGCAGGCAACCCTGGACGACGACTTTTCCCTTGTCCGGATCCATTTCCCCTGACATGGAAATCCGGCTGAAACCCGATTTTGATGAGATTCCCCCCGCAGCGGATGCCGTGGAGCATTTTCTTCATGAACAGGAAGCCCCTACGGAAATCCTTTATCTCGCGCGGCTGGTTATCGAGGAACTCGTGAGCAATGTGATCAAATATGGATACGACAACCCGGAAGGTCACGAGATTCGCCTGGATGTCCGGATTGAAGCCCGCACGATGATTCTGGAGCTATCCGACGAAGGCCGACCCTTCAATCCCTTGGAGGCACCGGCGCCGGATCTTCAACTCCCAGCGGAGGAACGTCCGATCGGTGGACTCGGAATCCATTTTGTCCGCAGCCTGAGCGACTCGGTGGACTACCACCGCATCGGTGCCAAAAACATCGTTACGATCCGCAAGGCCTATCCGTCGTAAACATTCCGCACGCCGGGTGCTTGTGAGCGGGCTTGATAGCACAGGTGACCGTCCCCGTCGGATATTTTGCGTAACCGTCAGAACGCGGAGTTCTGTCACTTCCAACACCTACGCAGCGGCAGAAGGAGAGGGGGTCAGTCCCATAACTTATAATTCTGCCTTGTCACAGAAGGAATTCCGATTCCTTCCGGAGTGGTGTCTTGGCAAAAGTAGATGGCGTCAGATTCAGGGACAAGTCGAGAAAATGTTAATATGACATGCCTGACCCCTAGTTCCGCCCGGAAGCCCGAGGTGGCCATCCTGTCTCTTCCGAGCAGCAAGGGCCTCGAATTTCACTCGGTCATCATTCTTGGTGTCGGACAAGCACGGAGGAAAAATCAAACCGAAACCGAAGCCGCGCGCCTGCTCTATGTCGGCATGACACGCGCCAAAGAAAAACTTTTGCTAACTTCCTCGGAGTCGAACCTTTTCACCGAACGCCTCACCGCGCTGGCGGCCTGATCATTTCAGTGCTTCCACCATCGTGCCGAGAATCGGATGGGAAATTTCGGTTTTCGGAACGCGGATTGGATTGTGGCGGAACTCCGCCCTCCCGGCGAGTTCGGCGGGCGTCTCAGAACTGGCGTAAGAACCGGAGGTCGTTTTCGACGAGCATTCGGATGTCGGAGATTTTGGCGAGGTTCATGGCGAGGCGGTCGAGGCCGAAGCCGAAGGCGAACCCGCTGACGGATTCCGGATCGAAGACGCGATCGCCACGGCGTTCACAGACGGCCTCGAAGACGGCGGGATCGACCATCCCGCAGCCGGCGAGTTCCATCCACTGGTTGCCGAGAGCCTCGGTCCGGATGTCGATCTCGTAGCTCGGTTCGGTGAACGGAAAAAAGTGCGGGCGGAATTGGAGGTCGGTGTCGGGGCCGAACAGCTCACGGAAGAAAAATTCCAGGGTTCCCTTGAGGTCGGCGAGGCTGACATTTTCGGCGACGTAGAGGCCTTCCATCTGGGTGAACTGCGCGAGGTGGGTGGCATCCACCTCGTCACGGCGGTAGGCGGCTCCCGGCGCAATGATCCGCACCGGCGGGGGAGTGGTCTCCATGACGCGGATCTGGACGGTCGAAGTGTGCGAGCGGAGGAGGCGTCCGTCGGGCAGGTAAAACGTATCCTGCTCGTTGCGGGCGGGGTGATCCGGCGGGGTGTTGAGGGCGTCGAAGCAATGCCACTCGGTCTCGATGTCCGGACCGTCAGCGATCGCAAACCCCATGCGGCGGAAGCATTTCACCGCACGGTCCATCAGTTGCGTGAGCGGGTGCAGCGTGCCCGCTCCGGGGAACGTTCCGGGCAGGGTCAGGTCAAGGGACGCGGCGGCGGCGGCATCCGCTTTTTCCAGCAGGCGAATCTCCTGCGCCTCAAGGGCAGATGTGACGGCCTGGCGAAGGTCGTTGAGCAGCTTGCCAAACCGCGGGCGGTCCTCTTTCGCGACATGGCGCATGCCCTCGCTGAGGGTCGTGATTGCGCCGCTTTTTCCCAGAAACCGCACGCGGGCCGCGTCGAGGGAGGGCTGGTCGGAAACGGCCCCGATGGCCTCGAGCGCTTCGCCGCGCAAAACTTCGATTTGTTGCTCCATGGGAACAGGAATTTTAAACCACGTCAGAGAACACGGAGGAAAGCGAAGGCCTTTGGGATTTCTTTCTCAGATCTCCGTGCGCTTCGTGTTCTCCGTGGTTAAGTCTCCGGTGGGTATTCACAGGCGGGAAGCCTGTGCTCCTTTGGCTCAGGCGGTCTTCTTTTTTGTCGGCTTCGCCGGCTTGGCTTCGAGGGCGGTCTTTGCCTTCCCGGCGATCTGGTTGAAGACCTCCACATCCCGGACCGCGATGTCGGAAAGAACCTTCCGGTCGATCTGGATGTTGGCAGCCTTGAGGCCCTCGATAAAGCGGCTGTAGGTCAGCCCCTGGGCGCGAACGGCTGCGCTCAAACGCGTGATCCAGAGAGCCCGGAACGTGCGTTTGCGGTTTTTCCGGTCCCGGTAGGCCCAGTATTTTCCCTTCATCTGCGCATCTTTTGCGTAGCGGAAGAGTTTGGAACGGCGGCCGCGGTAGCCCTTGGAGGCGTCAATGACGCGTTTCCGGCGGGCGCGGCTGGCGGGAGCATTGGTAGCTCTTGGCATGTTATGTCACCCTGCTTTTACAGGGTCTCCTTGGAGCGGCTGTTCGTTTCGTGATGATCCTGGACTCGCCGGCTCCGACATCCCCGGAAAATTTCCAGGGCAGTCCATGAGATCAAGGAAATTTTTCTAGCGGCTGAACGGCAGGTTGGCCTTGATGCGATCGACATCGGAATCATGCACCAGGACGGATTTGGCCATGTGCCGCTTCTTCTTCGAGCTCTTCGTGGCAAGAAGGTGTCGGCGGCTGCTTTTGGAGCGTTTGACTTTGCCGGTCCCTGTGATCTTGAATCGTTTGGCCACGGACTTGCGGGTTTTACTACGGGCGATTGGCTTTGGCATGGGAAAAGTGCGGCAGAATATCAAACGTTCGATGCGATGCAACCAGAATCTGGAGCCATTTCGCGCATTTTTTCCCCGGCCTCACAGGCTCTCAGCTTTTCGAGTCCCCTTTTGGCTGGAGGGATTTTCGGAGGGCGGCCCGGGTGATGCCGAGGAGTTTTGCGGCGAGATCCTGGTTGTTGTCGGTTTTTTTCATTGCCCGGAGCGTGAACTCCCGTTCGAGCCACGGCAGAAGCTGGATCCCGGGTTCGTTGGCTGCCATCTGGAAAAGTCCCTCGATGGCTTCCTCGCGACCGGGAAGACTTCCCTCCCCGAAGGCCGTGACGGTGGATGGTTCATTCAGGCTTTGCCCGAGGGGGATGTCCTTCGGGAGCAGGACATCCGCCGTTGCAAGGACGGAGGCCCGCTGGATGGTGTTTTCCAGCTCGCGCACATTGCCGGGCCATGGGTAGGCCTCGAGGACACGGATCGCCTCCTCGGACAGTTTCGCCGGCGGACGATGTTTCTGGTTGGCAAGCTTTTGGAGGAAATACTCCGCAAGCAACACAATGTCCTCCGTCCGCTGGCGGAGCGGCGGAAGATGGATGCGCACCACGTTCAGGCGATAGAAGAGATCCTCGCGGAACGTGCGGCCCGCCACTTCCTCCTCGAGAATTTTGTTTGTCGCGCAGACGATCCGAACATCCGTGCGGAGGGTCTGGTTGCCGCCGACACGGGAGAACTCGCCCTCCTGAAGGACGCGGAGGATTTTGCTCTGCACCGGCAGGGGCATTTCCCCGATTTCATCGAGAAAAAGCGTGCCGTTGTCGCACTGTTCGAAGCGTCCGATTCTCTGGCTGTGGGCGCCGGTAAACGATCCTTTCTCGTGTCCGAACAACTCGCTTTCAAGCAGATTGTCGGGGATGGCCGCGCAGTTGATGGCCAGAAAGCTCCTGCCGCTCCGGGTGCTGTAATTGTGAATGGCGCGGGCCACGAGTTCCTTGCCGGTTCCACTCTCCCCCGTGATCATCACCGGCGCCTCGCTGCCCGCGACGCGTCCGATCATTTTGAAGACCTGCTGCATGGCATCCGAGCGTCCGACAATGTCCTCGCGGTGCTGCTCGACCGTGAGCTGGGGTTTGAAGGCGCTGGCGCTGCGCAATTCCGCCGCCGCCTGGAGTGCCGAATCCACCACCACCTTGAGATTAAACGGCAGTTGTTCCTTGCGGACAAAATCAAACGCCCCGACTTTCATCGCCTCGATGACCGATTGTGTCGTGCCGAAGGCGCTGGTGAGGATGACAATGGCATTGGGCGAATGCTTCCGGATGCGGATCAAGAGTTCGAGCCCACTGAACGGGTGCAAATTGGTTTCCGCCAGCACGATCTCCGGCTGCTCCAGGCAAAACGTCTTGTAGGCGGCGTCGGCGGATGTCTCGATCAACACGCGGGCCGAGGGGCTCTCCAGTTGGTGCTGCGCCCATTCCAAGAAATCCGTTTCGCGGTCCACGAGAAGTATGGTTTGTTGTTTCGCCATGGGAAAAATGTCTCTTCGCGAGGCACAGTGCAGAGGATTTTTCCCAATAAAAAGCATTTAATCCGACCCCTTTTCCAGCGGACGGAGGAAAGGGCCGCCGGAACGTCCCTCCGAAAAAAACTCCGCCGCGCTTTTCGCCTTTGTTCCGTCCTCCTCCCGGAGCTAGGCTTGCATCGCATGCTGCACGTTGTTCTCATCGAGCCGGAAATTCCGCCGAATACGGGAAATATCGCGCGACTTTGCCTCGCCGCCGGCGCCCGTCTCCACCTGGTTGGCCCGCTCGGATTTTCCCTGGAGGAAAAGGCGCTCCGTCGCGCGGGAATGGATTACTGGACACGTTGCGACATCCGGCAATGGGCTTCGTTCGAAGATTTGCAGGCCGATGATCCGGGCGCCAGATACTTTTTTCTCACCACAAAATCCAAGCGGTCTTACTGGGACGAAGGCTATGCCGACGGCGATTATCTGGTCTTTGGACGCGAGACCCGCGGGCTGCCGGAATCCCTGTTGGAGAAGAATGCCGACCGGTGCCGTTCCATTCCGATGACCGCCGAAGCCCGCAGTCTGAACCTGGCGACTGCGGCGGGGATTGTCCTCTACGAGGCACTCCGCCAAATCCGCCCGACGGATCCGACAGGGCGGCGCCCCCCCGGAGCTCCTTCCTGACCCTTCCGCACGATTTGAGAGTTTCGAAAGTGTCGAAGACGGGTCAGGGATAGGTGACGATCGCGGTAATCGGCACATCACCGAGTGCCTTGCGTCCGCCAAGATCCGCAAGTTCCAGCAGAAAGGCCGCAGCGACCACGCGGGCGCCGGATTGGGTGATGAGCCGGATGGCCGCCCCGGCGGTTCCTCCCGTGGCGAGCAGATCGTCAATCAGCACGACCCTCTCGCCTTCGGTGAAGGCGTCGGTGTGAATCTCCACTTCCGCGCTGCCGTATTCCAGGTCGTAGGATTGCGTGATCGTGTGAAACGGCAGCTTGCCTTTCTTGCGCACCGGGACAAAGCCAAGGCCCAACTCATAAGCCACGGTGGCGCCAAAGAGAAACCCCCGGGCGTCGATGCCGGCAATTTTCGCGGCCTTCGCCTCCCGGCAAATGTCGACAAATTCCCTGATGGCCAGACGAAAAAGCCCGGCATCCGAGAGGACCGGCGTGATATCGCGAAAGAGGATTCCGGGTTTTGGAAAGTCGGGAATGTCCCGGATGGCGGCTCGAATTTGTGAGGTGGCAGTCATTTAATCTCCGAAGGAAATGTCAACCGCCCGGGCGGTTTCGACCATTTGGCAGGTTGGGCTGACGCGGCGAAGTTTGTGGACAGCATGGGAGATGGGAACGTTCCGCAGCTCGTCGTTTTGGTAGCTGACCATGGATCCGAACTTGCCATCGAGGACGAGTTGCACGGCCTTTACTCCAAAGCCGGTTCCAAGAATTCTGTCGAGGGTTGTCGGGGCGCCGCCCCGTTGCAAGTGGCCCAGCACGCACGTCCGAACTTCCTTTCCGGTCCGTTCTCCCAGCTCGCGCCCGACAATTTCCGCAATGCCCCCGAGTCGCTTTTCCCCGCTTGCCGTGTGGTGCCGTCGCTGGTGGCCATCCCTTGGCGAGGCGCCCTCCGCCACCACAACCATCGTGCTTTTTGCCCCCTCGCTCTCGCGGCGCAGGACTTCGTCGGCGATTTTTTCAAAGGCAAAGGGAATTTCCGGAATGAGGATCACGTCCGCCCCACCAGCCAATCCCCCATGCAGGGCAATCCATCCCGCGTGGCGACCCATCACTTCGAGCACCATGACCCGCTTGTGGCTCGTGGCCGTGGTATGGAGCCGGTCGAGGGCATCGGCCACGCAGGCGACCGCCGAATCGAAGCCAAACGTGCGGGAGGTCGCCTCGAGGTCGTTGTCTATCGTTTTCGGCACACCGACAACCCGGAATCCCGCCTCATGCAATTGCAGGGCGGTCGCCAGCGAGCCATCCCCACCCACCACGATGAGCGCATGCATCTTGAGCGAGTCAAAAGTTTTTCTCACATGCGTCAGAACTTCGCCAGGGATCGAGGGCAGGCCGCGCGCATCCAGGCGTGTCACGAAATGCCCCTTGTTGACGGTCCCAAGAATGGTGCCTCCGAGGTGCATGATGCCGGAAGTCACGCTCCGATCCAGAAGTAGGAAGTCCCCCGGGGGCAGAAGTCCCTCGAAGCCGTCTTTGAAGCCGAGGAGTTCCCAGCCAAGTTTCTCCGCAGCGCGACTGGCCCCGCGCAGCACAGCATTCAGCCCCGGACAATCTCCTCCGCTCGTCAGAATGCCGATGCGCTTGTTGCTCATCGAGGCCTTAAAGGGAATCGGACTTCGAGGTTTTCCGCCCTTTGGCCGCCCAGGCATCGTAAAGGTTCCAGCCTTTTTCCATGAGGGAAAATCCCTCGGTGAAACGATCCGGGGAGCGGAGCATCACGAGAATAATCCGACGCGGAGTCACATAAACCGTCTCCCCCTCGCGGCGGGACTCGGGCATACGATCTGCCGAGAGGATCAGACAGTCCCCGGCGCGGCGCGTGCGCCCGGTTTTTACGCCATCGATGCCGTTGCGCCCCAGAAGCTCATTGGTATTCTGGATGTCAAACGTCATCTCTGCGCCATTGCGGAAGACATGGATTTGGCGGGCGGCCTGGGCAACATAGAAGGGAAATCCCTGCACGTTGTAGGCATACCGTGTGAGTCGCGCCATGTCCTCCGCCGTCGAGTAGGGAAAGGTTTTTGACTCCCCCCCATCGAATCCCGAGGCATTCAAAAAAAGCGTTCTCGTCATTCCGAGCGAACGGGCGAGGGCGTTCATATGCGAAACAAAATTTCCCGATGCATTGAGCCCGGAGGCATTGGGCAGGCGGGAACCGACGACTTCGGAAAGCGAGGTGGCCGCCACGTTGTCGGAAGCGAGCAGCATGCAATAGAGGAGATCCCGGAGACTGAGGGAGTCGCCCGCCTGGAGGCCCACCGGATTCGCCCCGCCCGCCTGGAGGGCGGATGGCGAGACCTCCACCAGTTGGGAGAGGTCGGCCTGCTTCAGCTTGGCCCAATCCAGGACCACGACAGCATTCGCGATTTTTGTGAGGCTGGCCACCGGCAACTTTTCATCCCGGTTCCTGGAACCGAGAATGAATCCGGTCTGGGCATCCGCGATAATGAAACTCTCCGCCGCTCGAACGGAACAAAAAGTCGATGCGGCGAGCAGCACCGGAAGCAAAAAAAATTTCAAGAAGCGCATAAGGTTGTTTTTGGCAGTGGCCCGGAGAGTAAACCCCGGGGAGGCAAGATCAACTCCTTTTCCCGGGACGGGGGAAAGAAGGCGGCAAACGCGCCCCAATCCCAACTTGCCGACCCAGGCGGCTGAAAATTATATTGACCTGTATATCATGCACTTATAAAATATATTTGCCCCCTGTAACTGGAAATATTTGCGCCATTTGCGCATTCCTCATTGACCGGGGGGAGCACCCCGACTAACTTGCACTTCCCATTTTTTGAAAGTAGGTGAATTTATGCCGGAAGTAATCGTTCGAAAAGGAGAGCCCATTGATCGCGCGTTGAAGCGCCTCAAGTCGAAGCTTGATGCCGAGGGTCTCATGGATGAAGTGCGTCGTTTGCGCGCCTTTGAAACTCCAACGCAACGCTCACGTCGCAAGGCAAAGAACAATGCCAAGCGCGCGAAAATGAAAATCCGTTTCAATTTCAACCCAGTGTCCTGAGTTTGGGCACATCACGGGTGGTTATTGCCGGCTGCGGCTTCCTCGGGGAGGCCGCAGCCTTTTTGTTTGCGAAGAGGGGGCATTCTGTCCTGGGGTTGTGTGCGACACAGACCACGTCCGTGAAGCTTGCCGACAGACCCTTTGAAATCCTCAAAGCCGACATCTCGGGCTCTCTGTCCGAAATCCCCGCCGTCTGGAAACAGCCCGACCTCCTGATCCACTGCGCCAGCACCGGAGGCGGCTCGGCGGATGATTACCGGAACCTCTACCGGGATGGCCTTGCCAACCTGCTGGAATTTTTTGCGCCGCGCCGCGTGCTCTTTACCGGGAGCACATCCGTCTATGCCCAAACGACCGGGGAGTGGGTTGACGAGGAGTCGCCGACACAACCCGCCCGCGAAACCTCCCGAATTCTCCTCGAAGCAGAATCCCTGGCCTTGGGAGCCGGGGGAGTCGTCGCCCGCCTCGCCGGTCTCTATGGCCCCGGACGTTCGACGTATCTGAAAAAATTTCTCGATGGTCGCGCCGCTCTTGAGGCGGGCGGCACCCGGTGGATCAACCAAATTCACAGGGATGACGCCGCGCGGGCACTCATCCATCTCAGCAATCCCAAGGTGCCCTCCGGCATCTACAACGTCTGCGACAATACCCCCGTCACCCAACGCGGTGTTTACGAGTGGATTGCAGATTGCCTCAAAAAGCCTCTTCCCCCGACGGGATCGGCGGAACCCGCGCGGAAAAAAGCCTGGACGAATAAACGCGTCCGCAATGCCCGATTGCGAGGCACCGGCTGGAAACCTGCCTTCGCTTCCTATCGCGAAGGCCTGCCCTCGCTCCTTTAAAAACCACAGAAAACGGAAAACTTTCCAAAGAAATATCAGCGATGGGAAAGTTTTAAATTTGATCTTTGCGTCAAAATTGATGGAAATCAGGCGAAATTTTGATATATAAGTCAATATGACAACTCTCCAAGAACTGGGTGAAG
>JACSRU010000040.1 GCA_014879575.1 Chthoniobacterales bacterium
GTCGTCCGCCTCGGGCCGTGCCATCC
Source organism: Chthoniobacterales bacterium (assembly GCA_014879575.1). GTDB lineage: Bacteria > Verrucomicrobiota > Verrucomicrobiia > Chthoniobacterales > Terrimicrobiaceae > QYQL01. Next base: position 27 of record JACSRU010000040.1, read on the forward strand.
CACGCCAACCGCCACGGACCAGACGGAGCTGGTCCCTCCAGGGGCGCGCTGTGATTTCGGGTGCGGCGATTTGTCATCCACACCCATAGCGCGAAGCGCCACTTCTGGAGGGATGACCTCCGTGTCGTCCGCCCAGGGGCGCGCCGCGATTTCGGGTGGGGCGATTTGTTATCCACCCATAGCGCGAAGCGCCACTTCTGGAGGGACGACCTCCGTGTCGTCCGCCTCGGGCCGTGCCATCCACGCCAACCGCCCGCGGACCAGACGGAGCTGGTCCCTCCAGGGGGGCACCGCGATTTCGGGTGGGGCGTGATTTTGGGGGCGCCGGGCGCAGAAATGGGGGCTTATTCCTCCCAGACTTCGCGGGAGGGTTGGCCGGGGATGTGGGGGACTTGGTGCCAGCGAAATCCGGGGGTTGGGATGCCTGAGCGGCGTTGGGATTCGAAATCCTTCAAGACGGCGACGGCGGTTCCCGAGAGGCTCAGGATGGCGACCAGGTTGATCGCCACCATCAGGGCCTGGCTCAGGTCGCCGAGTTGCCAGACGAGTTCCACCTTGGCAATCGCGCCGAGATAAACCATGCCGAGCACCAGCAGACGGAAAATCCAGACGACCAGGCGTCCGCTGTGCAGAAAGGTGACATTGCCTTCGGCGTAGGCGTAGTTGCCGATGATGGAGGAATACGCGAAGAAAAAGATGGCGAGCGCGAGGAAGTGCCGGCTCCACGGACCGACTTCCGCGAGGAGCGCATTTTGCGTGAGGCGGATGCCCTCGACTTCCTGTCCTGGCACGAACACCCCCGAGAGCAGGATCAGGAACGCCGTGCAGCTACACACGACGATCGTATCCACAAAGACCCCGAACATTTGCAGGAATCCCTGCGTGGCCGGATGGTCGGTCTCCGCCATGGCGGCGGCGTTTGGAGCCGATCCCATGCCGGCTTCGTTGGAAAAGAGGCTGCGGCGCACTCCCATCGTGAGCCCCTGGGCGAGGGTGTATCCGGCGAACCCCGCGGCAGCCGGACCAAACCCAAAGGCGCTCTTCACAATCAGCCCGAGGACCCCCGGGATCTCTGTCCAGCGGATCGCCATCACATACAACGTGAGTAACAAATAAAATCCGGCCATGACGGGCACCATGTATTCCGCCACGCGACCCACCTGGCGCACACCGCCCCCCAGGATCGGCGCGGAGATCGCCACGAGCACGCCCCCCACCACCCAGGGTTTCCAGCCGTAGGAATTTTCCAGCACGCTCGCGATCGTGTTGCTCTGGATGGCATTGAAGGCAAACCCGAAGGCGAGCAGAAGCGAGAGCGCGAAGGCGAGCGCGAGCGGACGGTTCCCCATCCCGCGCCGGATGTAATACGCCGGGCCGCCGCGATACGTTCCATCCGGCTGCCGTTCCTTATACACCTGGGCGAGCGTGCATTCCACCACGGAACTCGCCATGCCGACCAGCGCCGTCACCCACATCCAAAAGACCGCGCCCGGCCCGCCCAAGGAAATGGCAATCGCCACCCCGGCAATGTTGCCGACCCCCACCCGGCTGGCCATTCCCGTCGAGAAGGCCTGGAACGGCGAAATGTCCCCGGGCTTCCGATGCCGCATCCCCCCCAGCATTTCCCGGATGCCCTGCCAGAAATACCGTACCTGGATCGCCCGCGTGCGCACGGTGAAATACAACCCCGCCCCGAGAAGCAGATACACCAACACGCTCCCCCACACCCGCGTGTTGACCGCATCAAGGAATTCGTTGATGCCTTCCATGATCCCCTAAAAAAACAGCGACCGCCTCCCCCCCACGGAAAGGCGGCCACCGAAAACTCCCTTCACCCCACGCGAGCCCGCCGACGACGGAACAGGATGAAGGCCAGCCCAAACGTGACAAGGAACCATGTGCCCGGTTCCGGCACCAACGAGAGCGTCACATCGTTGCCGGTGCCGCCCAAATAGGAAATTTTGAATGTGTTGGCGCCGATCACGACATTTGACCCCTCCGCCCTTCCCAAAAATGTGCCAGCAACCGCCCCACCCGACGTGTTATTGATGATGGTGAAGGTGTTTGTTCCCGACCATGCTCCGCCACCCAGCTCCGCGACCGAGAGGGTCACGTTGCTATTTTCCAGGCTCAAACCATTGGCCACCAGCAAGTCGAAAGTGCCCAGCGTGCTGTTCAATTCAAATTTGAACGTGCTGCCGTCGAGGAAGCCGGCATCTCCTGCGGCCGTGAACGTGCCGATGCTGTTTCCCGCTTCGAGGGTGGCGCCGCTGGACACATAGACGGCCCCCGCCAGCGAACCCGTGCCACGCAGGGTTCCCGCCCGAACTTCGGTGTCGCCACTGTAGGTGTTGGCACCGTTCAGGGCCAGCGTTCCCGCACCTTCTTTATAGAAGCCGGCACCTCCGACAACCGAACCGCCGATGGTGAGGACTCCGGCTGTCACGGTAAACGTTTTGTTGCCGCTGAAACTCATCGTGCCGGTGCCGAGATTCAAATGCGCTCCACCGGTGCCGACGTAGGTCAGTGCTTTGGTGCCCGAGGGAGTCAGCGCGATGGCGTTGTTCGTGCTCAGCGTAAGATCGGAGCCAGCCGCATCAATCGAGAAGTTGCTGCCGCTCACTGAGAGGGTTCCGGTTCCCAGGGCGGTGGTGCTGCCGAGTTCCAGAGTGGCGTTCGTCGCGGCGACCGAAACTCCGCCCGAGAAAGACCCGGTGGAGGAAAGACGGGTGGTATTCGTGTCGTTGACAAGCGTCAACTTTCCGGTGCCGGAAATGACGCCTGTGCTCAGGGTGATTTTTCCTGCGGTTGTTCCGTCCTTCTTCAGTTCCAAATTTCGCTGCAAGTCGATGTCGCCCGTCCACTCGAGCGAAGTGCCAGCACCCCGGACGCCGATTTGCAACGTATTCGCCGTGGCATTGGAGACGGTCAAATTATTCGCTATCACCCTTCCGGTACTGGATGAATAAGCAAACACCGTCCCGGTGCTTCCCGCACCCCCCAGGGTTACGCCCCCCGTGCCAAACGCTTTATCATGATTGATGGAGACAAACACCCCTCTGCGCACAGTGGTTCCCCCCGAGTATGTGTTGCTTCCTGAAATTGAGACGGCATTTCCCCCTGAGGAATTCACTAGCACCGCAGCATTCCCGGAAATGATACCACTAACGCCCAACCCTGCACTCGCGCCGTCCAGTTCCAGTGTTCCGGAGGTTGTCGAGGAAATGGTCGCTCCCGCATTCATATTCAGGTTTGAGGCGGAGCTATTCCGAATCAACAGACCTTGCGCGTTTATTTCAATCGGAGCGTTAAATGAATTCTGCGCACTCCCAGAAGCAAGAATCTGCGCCTGGCTGCCATTGTTATCCATGATCAACTTCGCGCCGCCGCTCGCACTCACCGTGTACTGATTGTCCGTCCCGGTCCCGGAATCCCCGATGTTCAAAGTCCCCACTGTGGCTGACGTCGTGTTAATGGTCACGGTCGCATTGGTCCCAGAGAGATCATACGTCAAATTCACCGTCGAACCGGCTCCGCCGGGAACGGCGACAGGGTCCCAATTGGACGCCGTATTCCAGCTTCCGGAGGCATTAACATTCCACGTTCCATCCGCCGCCGCAGCGGAGGACAGGCCGATCACGCATGCCGTCGCAAACGACAACACAGAGGCATTTAAGAAGGATTTTTTCATTGCTTTGCCCTTTGGGTTAAAGATCATTTTTCGGAGGAACAGGGTTTGTCGAACATCAAAAAAATCACATATCCCCCGGATTTTGCAAGAAAAAATTCACAACGCTGTGGATTTTTTATTTTTCACATTTTCGCCCAACCGCCCGCGCCATCCCCGCCAGCCGCCCACGGACCAGACGGAGCTGGTCCCTCCAAGGGGCGCGGTGCCACTTCTGGAGGGACGACCTCCGTGTCGTCCGCCTCGCTCCGTGTTCATCCCCGCCAACCGCCACGGACCAGACGGAGCTGGTCCCTCCAAGGGGTGCGGCGCCACTTCTGGAGGGACGACCTCCGTGTCGTCCGCCCCGCTCCGTGCCATCCCACGCCAACCGCCCTCGGACCAGACGGAGCTGGTCCCTCCAGGCGCGAAGCGGAGCGCTCGAAAAATCATTGTGCCGGTTTTGATACAAAATGTTGTGTTTTGGGGATCACATTTTTACATTTTCCGGATGGAACGTGATGCCCGGCAGCTTCCCATGCGCACGCGTCCGGCGCATTTTCCTCCGGTGGAATCCGGAAATCGCTCGATCATCCTGTTTGTCACGGTTTGCACTTTCCGGAAGCGTCCCTTGCTGGTCAATCGGCAGGCGCACGATTTACTCGTGAACGTCTGGAAGGCGGCGGATCTCTGGTCTGTCGGACGCTATGTCATCATGCCGGATCATATCCATTTGTTCTGTGCCCCGAACCGGATTCCCGCCGGGGAATTTGGCCGGTGGATGGAATACTGGAAGTCGCGCGTGGCCGCAGAATGGAATGGCGAAAACGTCGAGAAACTCTGGCAACGGGATTGGTGGGATACCCAGTTGCGTCAGGGAGAAAGTTTTTCGGAAAAATGGGAATACGTCCGGGAAAATCCCGTCCGCGCCGGATTGGTAAACACCGCAGAAGACTGGCCATTTCAGGGAGAAATCCACCACCTGATGTGGCACGACGTCCGATAAAAACCAGGAGGGCGACCTGCCATCCACCCCAGGGCAGCGGCACCACTTCTGGAGGGACGACCTTTGCTGGCCTACGGCCACCCTTCGGGTTGTTCTTTCGAACAAGCTGTCTCGCTTCGCTCGGCCGTGTCGTCCGCCTCGGGCTGTGCCATCCCCGCCAACCGCCAGCGGACCAGACGGAGCTGGTCCCTCCAGGGGCGCACCGTGATTTCGGGTGGGGCGATTTGTCATCCACCC
>JACSRU010000022.1 GCA_014879575.1 Chthoniobacterales bacterium
TCTGGCCTTCAAACCCAGGCCTTGCAGCCTGGGCTTGAGAATCGCCGGCCTTTGGCCTTGGAACCTGCAACCATCGGAGATGCGCCCGTCGGCCCCCCTCTTTCGGGAGGGCATTCCCTCGGGGCAACATCGGCACCAGGGGAACAGGCGGCACATCTCCCTATGCAGCGTCCCCTGTCAGACTTTCCCCCGCGACAAGATCCTCCAGGGTCTGACGTTTCCGGACAAGGCGGACGTCCGCCCCCTCGATGAGGATTTCCGGGAGGAGCGGGCGGGAGTTGTAGTTCGAGGACATCACGAAGCCGTATGCGCCAGCACTTAACAGGGCGATCCGGTCGCCGGGCGCAAGCGGCGGCAACTCGCGATCCTGGGCAAAAAAGTCTCCACTTTCGCAGACCGGGCCGACGACATCCATCGGCGCGGCCGGGGCGGAGGGCTTTTTCAGGGGGACAATTTCATGCCATCCCTCATAGAGCGCGGGGCGGATGAGGTCGTTCATGGCGGCATCAACGATTGTGAATGTTTTTGCCGGGGTGGTTTTCACGTATTGGACGGTGGACAGCAAAACGCCGGCGTTTCCGACCACAAAGCGCCCCGGCTCGAACAGGATTCGAAGTCCGAGCGGCGTCAAAAGCGGCAGGAGCGCGGAGGCATAGTCTTCGGTGGTGATCCGGTGCGGATGGTCGGTGGATGTCCACCATGCGGGATCTCCGCTGGCCAGGGCGGGGTCATAAACAATCCCAATGCCGCCACCGATGCTGAAAAACTCGATGTCGTGACGATTTTTGATCTCCGTGACCAGGGCGAGCAGCTTCTGAGCGGCCTCCGCAAAGGGTCCGGCTTCGAGAATCTGGGAGCCGATGTGCGTTTGGATGCCGCGAATTTTCAAATGAGGAAGCGCGGCGGCCTTCGCATAGACATCTCCCGCCCGGTCGAGGCCGATTCCAAATTTGTTTTTGCTTTTTCCGGTGGAAATGAATTTGTGCGTCCGGGCGTCCACGTCGGGATTCACCCGAATCGCCACGGGTGCCAGAAGTCCGAGTTTTCCCGCGACTTCGTTGATCCGCTCCAGTTCGGCTTCACTTTCCACATTGAAGCAATACACACCCTCCCGGAGGGCGTATTCGATCTCCTCCCTGGTTTTTCCCACTCCGGCAAATGTGCACCGGTCCGCCCGCCCCCCGGCCCGCAAGACGCGGAAAAGCTCGCCTGCGGAAACAATGTCGAAGCCCGCCCCCTCACGCGCCAGGAGATTCAGGACCGCCAGGTTGGAGTTTGCCTTCACCGCAAAACAGATGAGCCGATCCAGCGGATCGAGTGCCCGATTCAGACGCTGAAAGTTGCTCCGAATTGTCCCCGCAGAATAGACATAGGCCGGCGTTCCGAAACGATCCGCCACGCTCTCGAGATTCACGCCCTCGCAATGAAGGGCGCCGTCAATATAGGAAAACAAATGCACCTGCGGAAAATGATCGGGCGAAAACCCGATGTCAACCGCATGCACAAAAATCCGTCGCCCTTGCACCGCGTCCGGTCGCAGGGGCTCCCCGTTGGCGGGAGGGCATCGAAAAAACCTGCGCCTCTTCAGTCCGCCGCAGGCCCGACTTCTCCGGCGAAGAGATCCTCATAGACGCGTGAGACGACACCGAACGCCAACGGCAGCATGAAAACAAGGCCCACGCAGAGAACCAGACCGCTCAGCAGGCAGAGCAGCGCCACGACGAGAAACAAGCCTGCCAATTTTCCAAAATGCCGGTGAACCACCCGGCGACTCCACTTCATGGCCGTTACCGCCGACACCCCCCGATCAAGAATGAGCAGTGGAGCAAAGACCCAACAAAACGCGAGATAAGTCATCGCCAACACCGCCGGAATTCCCACAATAAATCCCGCCACCACCGCCACAGCTCCCAAGTCTGTTTTGGAGGCGAGCCAAAGTCCAAGAGCCCCCAGGAGGCCGCTTAGCAAAACGATTCCGAGCGTCACCCCGCTCAAAATCAGCATGTAAACCGCCTGCCGACCATACCCCCGGCGGAATCCCTCAAACGCATCGTTGATCGTGGCGGACTCCCCCCGGAATTGCTTGAGAAAATACCAGTTCACCCCGGCGAACATCTGTGGCTGAACCAGGAAAATGGCGAGCATGCCGATAAAGGGAATTTGTTCGAGACCGACCACGATCAGATACCCAAGCAGGGTCACTCCGACTCCGGGCCAGTAATTCCCCTTCATCTGACTCCATGTGCGCGAGAGCACGGAATTTATGGCAATCCCGGCAGCCCCTTCGCTGATCGTCCGGACACTCCCCGTCTGGCCGAATTTTCCAGACGTTTCTCCGCCCACAGACGTCGGCTCCGGCGGGGTCCCGGGGAGGGAGGCCGCAAGCGGTCGGTTCCCTTGCACGGAGAGCTCGGGCCTGGTGGAAAGAGGAGCCCAGTCCGTCATCCCATCCCTCCAAACAAGGGTTTCCTTGGTGATCGCACCTTCCTCCAGCATCCTCTGCAAGGCCGCTTCATCCACCGGCCCGGCCTGGGCCTTGTCCTTCGTTGCGTAAAACCAATCCATAGTGCCCCAGTTGCTACACAGGCAGATGCCAAATGACCAGCAGAGAAAAACTTTCCCGGAATCGGCCCACAGCCAAGCGGATTTACTTCAGTTGCACCCAGAGGGTTTGCGCCCCCTCGCCGGGAGGAAAATCCGGCAGGGGATCTTCCCTCGTGAGATCTGCGCCGAGACGCTGCGTCTTCAAAACAAAGCGAACCATTTGTTCCAGGAGCCGGGCATTTAGCTTGGTGCAGTTTGTGGAAACCAGGATGTTGGCCTTCGGCTCGGCCAGTTCCAGCGCGGCGCGCAGGAGATCCTCGATTTGATCCTCCACCTTCCAACGACGCCCGCGGTTGCCGAGAGAAAATGTCGGAGGGTCGAGGAGGATGAGGTCGAACTTTTCCCCGCGCCGTTCGAGGCGTGGGAGCACGTCCAAGACATCGTCTGCCAGGAACCGGTGGCCCTCCAGCACAAGTCCGTTGATTTCGAAATTGCGCCGTCCGCGATCCAGGGATTTTTTCGACAGATCCAGACTCAATGTCCGGGCTCCCGCCAGGGCGGCGACGACAGAAAACGAACACGTGTAGGAAAACGTGTTCAACATCCGCCGGGGCGCAAGCGTTTTCACGCGGGCACGGTTTGCGCGCTGGTCAATAAAGAGTCCCGCCGAATATCCGGCCCCAAAATCCAGCCCGTATCGTACGCCCTGCTCGCTGACCACTGTTTCCAGGGGAATCGAAGGATCTCCAGCCAAAAGCACCGGGGCCGCGCGCTCCGCATTCTGCCGGGGCAAAAACCGGGAAAAAATCCGTCGGGCGGAAAATCCGGTTTGAATCCCCCACCCTTTGAAGCCTGCCAGCGCAAAATCCCGTGCGGCATCCGTCTTGAACGAAATCAGCACATCCTGGCCGAATCGCTCGACCCAGACATCCTGTCTCGTAAACAGCCGGTGGGCAGTGGTGGCCGCTGTTTCGAAGATCTCGAACAGACCGGGGGAAATCCATCCCTCCATGAAATCCGGGTTCCTGACTTTGCTCATGAACGAATGCTACCGGGGCGTGACGGAGTCCCTCCACTCCAGTATGGCTGGCACCCGGACGCTTTCCACCGGACTTCCGGGGTCCGCCAGCAGAGCCGACAACCGGGCCACCGCCACCCGGGCGATGGAGGGGATGTCCTGACGCAGCACCGTGATCCGGGGCGACCAATGGGCCGCGAGAGGAAAGTCATCGAAGGCAGCGAAGGACAGTCCGTGCGGGGCGGCGATATCGTGATCGCGCATCGCACCCAAGGCACCAATCGCCAACGGCTCGGACAGCGCCACAAGCGCGGTGAAGGACCACGGTTCTTCAAACCACCGATCCGCCGCCCCTCGACCCGCCTCCGCCGTGTTTTCTCCGTCGGCGACGGTCAGGGATGCACCGAACACATCCTCAATGCCGGCCAGACGTTCCTTCATGCTTCTGTCCCCCGGCGAGGAGTTCAGGACCGCGACATGCCGGTGCCCGTGATCGTAAATACGCTGCGCCAGCAGACGGCTGGACTTTCGGTTGTCCGTGATCACATGCACCGCCCCGGCACAACTGGCCGGACGATCCAGCACCACCACAGGAAACCCTTTCGGCAGTTGGTAATCCGCCAAATGGAGACGCTCCCGGGAGGGAATCCACAGCAGGCCGTCCACCCCGTGGGACAAAAACATCGAAAGAAGCCGCGCCTCCTCATCCGCGGAATTCCGACTGTGTCCGATGAGCAGATGGAGCCCGAATGCGCGCAATTCAAACTCCAAGCGATCCGTCAGCTCTCCGAAGACCGAGGTCTGCGCTGAGGGCAAAAGGAAGCCGATCAACTGGCTGCGCCTCGTCCGCAGCGCACGCGCCTGGGCATTCGCCCGATACCCCATTCTCTCCGCAGCTTCCTCAACCCGCCGAATGGTCTCCGGGGCATGGCGGACCCCCTTGAGCGACTTGTTCAGGATCTTCGACACCGTGCAGGTCGAGAGCTTCAGGGACTTCGCCAAAACGGCAAGAGTGACGCGTTGCGTGGACACGACAGGAATGTATTTACCCCTTTACAAAACCGTCAATATCTAACCGGTTAGATGAAGGGAACTGAGCGCATCTCCGATCAGCGCAGGTTCCAAGGCCAAAGGCCGGCGATTCTCAAGCCCAGGCTGCAAGGCCTGGGTTTGAATGGCCAGACGAAGTGCGGGCTGAAGGTCCGCCACCCGCTCCACGCAGATCCCTGCCCTTCAGGCCGGATGCCACGATTCTCAATAACCCAGCCCTTCGGACTGGGCTATTGAATCA
>JACSRU010000094.1 GCA_014879575.1 Chthoniobacterales bacterium
CCGTCGTTCCGACGCCAACCCCTGAGCCGACACCGGAACCTCCCCCGCCGCCGCCGCCTATTCCGAAATTGCGACCATGATCCGCGACCGATATCAAAATGCCCGCCGGTGGAGTCACCGGCTTGCGGAATCTCCGACCGTGCGAACGCCCGAGATCGAGATCCAGGCCCGACTATTTGCCGGGGAATACGGCACAAGTTGGCTGACGACTGCCGGGCAGCCGGTCGAGATCCTTCACTTTGGTCAGTGGAATCGCGAGGCCGGTCCGGATTTCAAAGGAGTCACCTTTCGATTTGGTGAGGAGGAATGTGAAGGGGATCTCGAGGTGGACACCGATGCGCGCGATTGGGAGCGACATGGGCACTCCACGAATCCGGCCTATGATGCGGTTCGACTCCAGTTGTTTGTCCAGGCAATGTCCGCCGCATCATTTGCGCGCACTTCCGGGCACCGGGAGGTTCCGCAGGCCCGCCTAGAGATCGGGGTGCTTCGGCCGTCTCCATTGCGTCCCGTGACAGAGAGGGTGGACCGGGAGACGGCACTCGTGATGATCGAAGAAGCGGCGGAATTTCGGCTGAGAGCCAAACAGTCCGCCCATGCGCGGGCCGTCGCCCTGCATGGCGACGAGACCGCACTTTTTTACGCCCTGGCGACCGGCCTGGGATACAAGAACAACAGCATCCCGTTTCTTCTCGCCGCCCAGCGCACCGGATTGCGCACGGCGGGTGGGCCGGATGGTGAGGCGCGACTCTTCGGGCTCGCGGGCTTCCTTCAACCAAGGGAATTCGATGAGGCGGATTCGGCCACCAAGGACTATCTCAAGCCACTCTGGAAAAAGTGGTGGAGCCACCGGGATGGACTAGCCCGCCTGATTTTGCCACAGGGGTTGTGGAAATTTTCCGGACTTCGCCCCGCCAATCATCCCCATCGGAGGCTCGGCGCGCTCGCGACGGCGGCGGCCCGGTTTTCCCGTCTGCTTGCGGCCATGCGCTCAGGCGGGAAAACGGGCTTCGCAGATTTTTTTGAATCCCTCACGCATTCGTATTGGGACACGCACTGGAACCTTTCCGCCGCCCGGCTGGATGGGAAGATCGCCCTTGTTGGGGCTGACCGCATTCGGGATCTGTTGATCAACGCCTACTTTCCCTCCCTGTCCCTCGAAAAAGCGCGGGAGGAATTGGGGGCTTTGCGGGGGGGGACTGCCAGTGGACGCTTGAAAAAAGCCTCCGAGTGGCTGGTCGGATCCTTGGATCCCCAACTCATGCGGACCGCCTCCCGGCAGCAGGGATTGCTCCAGCTCCACAAGGATTTCGGCTCCCTGTCGGCCTTGGAAGCCTGGGGAAAAATCCAATCCCACTCGACAGCGTCCGCGTCTCGTTCTATGACGAAGTCATGATCTCCCCATTGATGGATCAAATTCTTCAGGCGGCCGTCACGAATGGGGCGTCGGATATCATCCTGCGATCCGGTCATCCCGTGGTTTTTCGAATTCAGGGCGAACTCACGACGGTGGAATCCGAGCTTCCGGGGGAACCGGATTTGGAGGCACTTTGGAAGGCCAGTGGAGCCGAGGGGAACGAGTGGGATCGCGATGCCAGTCTGACCACGGGCGAGGGGGTGCGTTTTCGCGTGAACCTCCTCCGCCAACTCGGTCTGCGGGGAGCCGTCCTCCGGCGCATCCAGGATCAGATTCCGGCCATGGAATCCCTTGGGCTGCCCTGCGAGATTCTGCGCGAGTGGGCCGGTCGCCCCTCGGGGATTGTGATCGTTTGCGGAGCGACGGGATCGGGAAAATCCACGACATTGGCTTCGGTGCTGGATTGGATCAATGGCAACCAGGCCAGGCACATCGTCACCATCGAAGATCCGGTCGAATTCCTTTTTACCGGAAAGAAGGCCTTTTTCACGCAGCGGGAGGTGGGTGTGGATACGCCATCGTTCGCCGAAGGCCTTCGGAGATCCTTGCGGCAGAATCCGGACATTATCCTTCTGGGGGAAATTCGGGATGCGCTCTCCGCCCTCACCGCAATCCAGGCTGCCGAAACCGGGCATCTCGTCTTTGCGACGGTGCATTCTTCGGGTTGCGCGGATGTGGTGGCCCGGCTGGAGTTGTTGTTTCCACCCGGGGAACGGGAGGCGGTGCGCAAGACCCTTGCCGAGCAACTTCACGGAGTGCTCTGCCAGCGATTGCTTCCCACGGTTTCCGGGGGGCGTGCCCTGCTCTGCGAATATTTTTCCAATGGCGGTTCCTCCCGTCGGCTGATCGTGGAGGGTCGAATGAACGAACTGCAGGACTTTGTCTCGCGGGGGGATCCACGGAACGCGCGTTCGTTTGCGGACTCGCTTCTCCAACTCGTCCGCAAGGGGATTGTGTCGGAAGCGGTCGCTTTGGAAAACACCGACAATCCGCAGGAATTCACGCGCGCCCTGCGGGGGATCAGCTCCGCATCGCAGGCCACAAGGAGATAAGATATGGAAACGAACAACCCGTTTGATTTGGTGGATTTGCTCTCCAGGACTGTCGCTGCGGGAGCTTCGGATTTGCACCTCTGTGCGGACGCCCCTCCGATGGCGCGCATCAATGGCAGCCTGGTTGCCCTTGAGGACCGGGCGGTGACCGTGCAATTCTGCCGGGAACTGATCGACGGAATCCTGACCGAGGCCCAACGGGCGCGGCTCGAGGAAGAGTGGGAATTGGACTTTGCCCTCCAGGTGGAAGGGATTGGACGCTTCCGTGCCAACGGGCATTACAGTCGGGGGGCACTGGAGGCCGCCTTCCGCTATATCCCCAACGTGATTCCGGAACTCGGACAGCTCGGGCACCGGCAGAGCCTTTTCGACATCTGCAACCTCCAGCGCGGCCTGGTCCTGGTCACCGGCATCACCGGCTCGGGAAAAAGCACGACCATGGCCTCGATGATCCAGCATATCAGCCGCCAGCTCAGCGGGGTGATCGTGACGGTCGAAGATCCGGTCGAATACATTTTTCAAAATTCCCGAAGCGTGGTGAAACAACGGGAAATCGGGAGCGATACCAAGTCGTTTGGAGAGGCCCTCCGCCACGCCCTGCGTCAGGATCCGGATGTCATTTTGGTTGGTGAGATGAGGGATCCGGAGACCATCAGCGCCGCCATCACCGCAGCCGAGACCGGGCACCTTGTCATCGCGACCCTGCAAACGATTGACGCACCGAAGGCGATTGACCGGATGGTGGATGCCTTCCCTGGCGACCAGCAACCGCAGATTGTGGCCCAACTGGCCAACGCCCTTCAGGCGGTGGTCTCCCAGCGACTCATTCCGAAGGAGGATAATTCCGGACGGGTGCTCGCCACGGAGACCCTCGTGGCGAATCCGGGAGTTCAGGCCTGCATCCGCGAGCGGCGGTGGGAACAACTTGTCGGATTGATCGAGATCGGTGCCAAGGACGGCATGCACACAATCGACGAAGATCTCTCCGGACTATATCTCTCGTGCCAGATCTCCAAGGAACAGGCGATTGCCAATGCCCGGGACCGGCGGCAGTTTGAGGAACTCACCCGCGATGTTCCGGTGAAGAAGAAGGGTCTCTTCGGCTAAGAACCTGGCAAGAAAGGCTTCCTCAATCCGCGCGGCTCAGGTGCTCACGCATGAAGCGGTAGCTTTTTTCGAGTGAGACAAAGGGATCTCCCGGACAGGTGTCCTGCTCAACGATAAACCATTCGCAGCCTCCGGCATCCGCCGCGGCGACAATGGCCGGGAAGTTCAGGTTCCCGTGGCCGACCTCCGCATAATGCGGCTGGTTGTCCACTCCAAAGCCATAGTCCTTGCAATGGAGAAGTGGCATGCGACCCGCCGCCTTTTTGCACCATTCCACCGGATCCCCGCCCCCAAATTGCACCCAGTATGTGTCGAGTTCAAACTTGAGGTTTTCCGGCGAGGTGGCGCGGGCGATGTAATCCATAAGAACTTCGCCGCCAACCCGAAGAAACTCGATCGCGTGGTTGTGATAGCTGAGCACGCATCCGTTCTCGCGGAGGACACCCCCGGCGACCTCCAGGTCGGACACCATGGCCTTCACGGCAGCGGCATCCGCGAAGTCCACATAGGCCGGATACGGATAGGCCGTATGGACAACTCCCAGCGTCTTCAACCGTTCCACAACGGCGAGCGGATTCTCCCGGATCAGTTGGGCGTTTTCATGGGTGGCGCAGATTCGAAGTCCCTCCCCCGTGAGGATTTTTTTGATTTCGGCGGCAGGGATGTCACCAGAGACTCCGCTGACCTGAACCGCTTCATACCCGATGGCGCGCAGTTTTTTGGCGGTTTCCGCCAGCGTGGTGGCGGAGGTGCAAAAGTCGCGAACGGTATAGAGCTGGGCTGCGATTTGGGGAGTTTTCATGCGGCGAATTTATTAAGCTTTTGGAGCACCGTCAAAGTATTTGCTCCCGTGGAGGAACAAAAGACAGAGCCCGGTTGACGCATAGGCAATGACAAAATCCGGTGCGACCATCCAGCCGAAAAGCGGGGCAATGCCGGAGGGGGTGATCGTGTAAGCGTGAATCAGGCCGACCGCAGACAAGGCCGCGCACACAAAACATGTGACCGCGGATGCAAGGAATTTCCTGTCGATCGCAAAGGCCACGATTGCGGCGAAGGCCATGCTGGTGATCAGAAACCCCTGGTTCAGAGCCAGGAGTCCGCGGAGAAAGAGTTCGTTCCCGAACTTTGGCAGCACCTTTTCCAGCGGAGAGCCTGCGGCGCGCAGTGTGGTTTCGATAAGCAGCCAGGCCCAGGCCGCCAGCGAAGGGATCAACCCCGCTGCCACTGCGATCGCATGACTCTTCGGCGTTTCCTGGAACGCCTGTGCGGTCATGACCAGGCCAATCCAGATGAGAATCCCCAGCGTGACCTCCAGCGGAACGACATGGAGGATCGCGGTGACCGCCCCGAAGGTGCAGAGGAGACTGATCACCACGCCATTCAGCGCGGAATACCCAATGCGCGCCCCCATCGCCTTCCATCCCGGATGCCCGATGTAAATCGTCGTCGGGAAGGCACTGCCGAAAAACGCCGCCAGGATCGTGCCGATGCCATTGGCCGCGAGCGATGGAGCCGTCTCGTAGCGGTCGCCGGCCGCCTCCGCGCTTTCCAATGTCTGGAGTGATCCCAGAATGGTGAAAATCGTCATGGGAAGGATGATTGTCAGGTAGCCCCAGAGTCCCCCGCCGGAGAGGAGCGCATTCCAGGCCGTGACATCCGGCTTGGGAAGATGGAGGCCAAAAGTTGCGGGCGTCTCCGGCGCCGAAAACGACGGGAATCCCAGCCAGCGCAACGACCAGGCAATCGCCACGCCAATCAGAATCGCCACCAAACCCGCCGGAACTCCCAAAGGCAGGCGGAGGCGCGACGCGTAGGCGATCACGATCAAAAACATCGGAAGGATTGCCAGGGTGGGAGACGCAAAAATCTGGAAGGCAAACCCCATCGAAATAAACGTCAATGCCACTCCCGCCAGCGCGGAAAGGAGGGCCGCACGGGGGGCGTTTCTGCGGAGAGGATCCACGCAAAATGCCGCCGCCAGCTCGAAAATCCCACTCAACAGGCAGGCAAAGACACCCGCCTCCCAGACTTTCAGCGGGTCATGCGTGGCCTGCCAGACCGGCCCCATGATGAAAAACAAAAAGGCAATCAGGCTCACGGTGTTGATTCCGTAAGGGAGGGCGGTCACATCGTCGCGACCAGTCCGGAGAGCCAGTCGCCAGGCCTGCCACGAGTAAAACAGGTTCCCCGCAATGATCGATACGGCGGCTCCGGGGAGAATAACCGTCGTGACCGTCGCCAGCGGAATGCCGCAGACGATTGGCGTCAGGGTCACGATGAGCAGAAGCTGGAGCAGGTTGTCGATGAATAACCCAATAAACCCGTCCCAATCCCCCTTTACAAACCACCTGGCTTTCATCCCGCGCATCATCCCCACATTTCAGGCTTCCAGGCAAGCCGCAGAATTCACTGCGGCACGCCCAGCCACAAAAAAACTGCGGCATGCAACGGGTTCTTTCTTTACGCCGCAGGCCCAAACTTCCCATAGTCGGATTGTGGAGGAGAGGACACTTTGGATCAGATACCGGTTTGATTTCTCCGATGGGGACTCCAAGGAATTCCTGGTGGAGCTTGAGAAGCCCGGTTTGCAGATGCGGAGAAAATCCGGCATGCCTTTGCCGGAGTGGACGAAGCTCGGGCACCACCAGTGCGTGAACTGTCCGCTCTCCACCTCCACGCATCTTTATTGTCCGATCGCCGTGAATCTGGTGGGGGTAATCGTTTCGTTCTCCGATGTGATTTCGCATGGAGAGGCGGATGTGGAGGTGGTCACGGAATCGAGAAGGTATTCCGCCAGGGTCAATGTCACACACGCCGTCAGTTCCCTGATAGGAATTTTCATGGCCACGAGCGGGTGTCCGATCATGGACCGGCTCAAGCCGATGGTGCTCACGCATCTTCCCTTCCCCACCACGGAGGAGAGCGTTTACCGCTCGATCTCGACCTATCTGATGGCGCAGTATTTTCGTTTCAAAAATGGTTACAGTGCCGACTGGAACATGGAGAAGTTCGGGGCCTTTTTTGAGGACATCAATTTGGTGAACCAGTCCTTCGTCCGCAGGCTGACCTCTTTTGTCGAAAAGGACGTCTCCTTGAATGCGGTCGTTTTGTTGAACTGCTTTGCAACGGCGGCGAAGCGGGTGATCACGCGCGAGCGACTCGATGAAGTCGAGCAGATGTTTGGAGCCTACCTCGGGGATCCGGAGAATCCCTAATCGCCAGCCTTCCCCCGGTCGTGAAGGGGGGGGAAATCTTCCTGCGCCCTATTTGCAGGGGACACGCAACATGCGGTTGACAACTGTCCAGAGTGTCCATAGACACTATGTTTTTTACCAACCATGAAGATAGCGGTCACCAAAGAAGCCCTCCTCGAAGGTTTGCAGCGAATCCAAAACGTGGTCAGCAATCGCGCGACTCTCCCCGTTCTCACCAACGCGCTGCTCGAAACCACCGACACGGGGCTGCAGTTGACCACGACGGATCTCGAGGTGGGGATCCGCTGCACGATCCCGGCCAAAGTCCAGAAGCCGGGATCAACAACGCTGCCGGCCCGGCGCCTGGCCGCGATTGTCCGCGAGCTTCCGAGTTCGGAGATCACTATCGAGGTGGACGGCGAGAATATCGCGACGATCCGGTGTGGGGCGAGTTTTTTCAAAATCTACGGACTTCCCAAAACGGAATTTCCGGAATTTCCGATCGCGGGAGAGCAGACGGCCATCACGCTCAAACAGAGCGAGCTGAAGGATGGTCTCCGCAAGACCTCCTATGCGATTTCCTCGGACGAAACCCGCTACGTGCTCAACGGGATTCTTTTCTCGCTTGCCGACAACAAAATGACCCTCGTCGCCACCGATGGCCGACGACTCGCGCTTTTCGACACCGACGTCGAATTTCCGAAGAGCCATGAGCGCGATTTCATCCTGCCCACAAAGGCCGTGACCGAGTTGCAGCGTCTGCTCGGCGAGGAGGGCGAGGTGACGATCTCGACATCCGAAAATTTCGCCTTTTTCGAGCTGAGCGGAACCTTTCTTTCCTCCAAGCTCGTCGAGGGGAACTACCCGAACTATCGGCAGGTGGTTCCGGGGGAGGCCAAGGAACGGATCGCGCTCGAGCGGGATGCCTTCCTGAATTGCGTGCGCCGCGTTTCGTTGCTCAGCAGCGACAAGACCAGTTCCGTGCGCCTGAATTTCACGCGGGACAATCTCGACATTACCGCAAATACGCCGGAGGTTGGAGAGGCGAAGGAATCCCTGACGATCAAATATCGCGGCAAGGATCTCTCGATTGCCTTCAATCCGGAGTTTCTCATGGATCCGTTTCGCAATCTGGCCAACGAAGAGGTCTATCTTGAATTGATTGATGAGATGAGCCCGGGCGTGCTGAAGATCAACACGCCGTTCCTCTACGTGATCATGCCGATGCGTGTTTCGGTGTGAGCGAGTTGCTTTGGGGGATTGATCTCGGGGGGACAAAAATCGAGGGAGTCATTTTGGATCCCTCGCGGCCTGAAGCGGCTGTTCACCGGCTGCGCCGCGAGACCCAGGCACCCAAGGGGTATGATTTCATTCTGGCGCAGATCGAAGGCGTTGTCAGGGATCTTGAAAGCGTCTCCGGCCTTGTGTGCCCCCCTCGGCTTGGAGTGGGAACCCCCGGTGCGATGGAACCCTCAACCGGTGCGCTGAAAAATTCCAATACGACGTGTTTGAATGGTCGCCCGTTGAAGGGGGATCTGGAGTGCCGGCTCACGCGGGAGATTTTCATGGCAAACGACGCCAATTGTTTTGCCCTTGCCGAAGCGACGCTCGGTGCGGCGGTCGGGGATCAGGTGGTCATGGGTTTGATTCTCGGAACCGGCGTGGGCGGCGGCATTGTGATCAACGGACAGGTGCTCCAGGGAGCGCACGGCATTGCCGGGGAATGGGGGCACAATCCGCTCATGGGCGAAACCCACCCGTGTTATTGCGGACGAAAGGGGTGTGTCGAGACTGCGATTGCGGGGCCATCCCTCGAACGATTTTACCAGGAAACGGCGGGCGCGCGGCTCAGGGTGCCGGACATTGTGCGGGCCGCTGCGGATGGAGAGGCGCACGCGCTGACAACTCTCGACCGGCTGCGCTGGAAGTTCGCCGAGGCCATCGCGGCGGTCATCAACATCCTCGATCCCGACGCGATCGTCATCGGCGGAGGCGTCGGAAATGTGGAGATTTTATATACGGAGGAAACAAGACGCGTGATCGAGAGGTTCCTATTTCATCCGACTCTTTCCACCCGTCTCCTGCGCCCTCAACTCGGCGACAGTGCCGGCGTCTTCGGAGCCGCAATGCTCACGAACGCCAGATGAATCCGAAAAAGCGCATTCCGGTCTCCGCACCCCAGCCCGGCCTGCAATCCCCATTTTCCGGACTTTCCCTTGCGGGGCTTCCCGAAGGGAGTGTCCCGGAGGAAAAGCTGGCCCGTCCCGCACCCGGGCGAATCGTCCTGCGAAGGGAAAAAGCGCACCGGGGGGGGAAGGCGGTGATCGTGGTCCAGGGATTTCACGAGGGAATTTTCCAGGAGGAAATCGAACGCCTCGTCGGTCTTGTCCGCAGGAAACTCGGGTGCGGTGGCACGGTGCGCGACCGGGAAGTGGAAATCCAGGGCGACAATCCCGCCGCCGTCAGAAAAATCCTACAGGCCGAGGGGTTCCGAGTGGACGGAGTTTGAAATTGTTGCCGGTGCTCAGGTTTCCCGACGCAAAAGCCCCGGCGGATATCAGGCCACGGGGAGTTGCATCGCGTTGAGCAGGGTTTCCCACGGAAGAACCGCACACTTGACCCGTTGGGGAAACTGGTGAACGCCACTGAGGATTTCGAGTTTCGGCGGCACGTCCGGGCCGTGTCCGTCTTTGACCAACGCGCGGAAATTTGCGGCGAGCGTTTGAACAGCCTCCTTGGTGAGACCCTGGACTTCTCCGGTCATGATGGATGCCGAGGCGGTGCAGATCGCACAGGCATTCCCGGTGAACTTCGCTTCCGCAAGCCTGTCGCCATCAATCCGGAGAGCAACCGAGATTTCATCGCCACAAAGCGCATTGTGTCCGTCGGCGGCGTGGGTCGCCTGTTCCAGAGGGCCGAAATTTCTCGGTTGTTTGGAATGCTGGAGAAGGACGGCCTGGTAGAGTTCGTTGTCCATTATCGAAAAAATGCCACCGCCTCGCTCAGGACGCCAACGAGGGCGTCAACATCGGAGGGTTGGTTGTAGAGATAAAAACTGGCGCGACTGGAGGAGAGGCTCCCGAGCTTGCGCATGAGCGGCTGCGCGCAGTGATGTCCAGCCCGCAGGGCCACGCCCCGCTCATTGGCGAAAAACGCGACATCATGGGCATGCACGCCCTCGATCGAAAATGCGACGATGCCCGACTGGCGTTCCGCAGGGCCGAACACATGCAGACCCTCGACCGAACGGAGGCGGTCCATCGCGAGGTTTGCAAGGGCAACGGAGTGGGAGCGGATGGCCTCGAGCCCGACAGCGTTCAGAAAGTCAATCGCCTCGGCCCATCCGGCCGCCTCAAGGATCGGCGGTGTGCCGGCCTCGAAGCGTGCGGGTGGCTCGCGGAAGGTTGCGGGCTTATCGTAGAAGGCCCGGTCCACCATCTCCCCGCCATACTGCCAGGGAGGCATCGCGGAGAGTAATTCGTGACGTCCCCAAAGGGCGCCAATTGCGCTGGGGCCGCACATTTTGTGCGCCGAGCAGGCCAGAAAATCACAGCCCAACTTTTGGACATCCACCGGCTGGTGGCCCACGCTCTGGGCACCATCCACAAAAGTCGTCGTGCCGGAGGCCGCCGCCCACCGGCAGAGTTCACCCGCCGGATTTTCCAGGCCGAGCGTGTTCGGCACATGAACAAACGCAAAGAGTTTGGGTCCCGCTGCGAGCAGACGTTTTGCGGCATCGAGATCGAGGGCGGCACCGTTTTCAAGGACGGGAACGAACTCGACCCTGGCGCCTGTTTCGCGGGCGAGCTGCAACCAGGGGAGAAGGACGCTGTGATGTTCCATCTCGGTGAGCAGGATTGTGTCGCCGGCTTTGATGTTTTCCCGTCCCCAGGTATTGACCACGAGATTGACCGCCTCGGTGGTTCCCCGCGTAAAAATGACCTCCTCTTCGCGATTCGCATTCAGCAACCCGGCGACTTTCGTTCGCGCCTGTTCATAGGCTGCGGTCGCCCGCTCGCTCAAAAGATGGATCCCCCGATGCACATTGGCATATTCGCTCTCCAGGAACCGGCTCATGCGTCCGATCACGCGCGAGGGCTTCTGCGAGCTTGCGGCGTTGTCGAGGTAGATCAAAGGATGCCCGTTCACCGTCTCCCTCAAAAACGGAAACTGTTCGCGAATCAATGGAAGGTTCAAGGTCATGAAAGTTTGAATATATCGCGAGATTTCCCCAATGCCAGTCATGCGTGAGGAAAAGAGCAACCCGCCGTCGAAGAAGGCGTTTGTCGGCAGTGCCACAGGGGGCGAAGCCAACTGAGCGGCGCCGGAGGATCTTCTCCGGCCCGATGGAGTACCAATCCTCATGGACAGATGAACTCACTTTGGTAAAAGAGCGCGCTTATGGATTGGATAACAAACCCGGAATTGTGGATCGCGTTTCTGACATTGTCTGCCCTGGAGATTGTCCTGGGGATCGACAACGTCATCTTCATTTCGATTCTTGCGGGCAAGCTGCCGAAGCACCAACAGACCAAGGCCCGGGTGATCGGGCTGGGACTGGCAATGCTCATGCGCATTCTGCTCCTGCTCACCATTTCCTGGATGGCCGGACTCACGAAGCCGCTGCTCATCATTTTTGGCCACGAGTTGACCGGTCGGGATTTGATATTGCTCGTTGGAGGGTTGTTCCTGGTGGCCAAGAGCACGAGTGAGATTCATGGAAAACTCGAGGGAGAGGAGGGGCACGGACCCGGTGCCGCAGCGGCTTCGTTTGCGGCGGTTCTCATCCAAATCATGCTCCTGGACATCGTGTTCTCGCTGGACTCCGTGATCACGGCGGTCGGCATGGTTAACAATGTTTCCGTCATGGTTGCCGCAGTGATCATTGCTGTGATGTTCATGATGTTCTTCTCCGGTCCGATCAGCCGGTTTGTGGACGAGCACCCGACCATCAAAATGCTGGCGCTGAGTTTTCTCCTTCTGATTGGCGTGACGCTGATCGCCGAGGGCTTCGGTCAGCATATCTCGAAAGGCTATATTTATTTTGCGATGGGGTTTTCGGTGTTTGTGGAATTGCTCAATCTGAAATTGATCAAAAAGGCTCAAAAGCCCGTGCATTTGCACCAACCTTACAGCAAGGACACCTGAGCCGTGCGCGTGTTCTTCCGTGTCCTGCCGTATGTACGGCGGTATCCGTTCCTGGCTCTCGCCACGCTGGCCTGCGCCATCCTGAGCACTTTGATGGTGGTGATTTTTCCCGCAGTGACGCAGAGGATCGTGGACGATGTCATTCGCGGGAACCAGCCCGCGCTTTTGGTGCCACTGCTCGGCGTGGGGCTGGCGGCGTTCTTTCTGAAGGAATTGCTCGACAGCCTGCGGATCCTTTTCAACAACCACTTCGAGCAAAAGGTGATCTGCGACCTGCGCAGTGAACTCTATGCGCACATCCAGGGGCTTCCGCTCCCGTGGTTCGACAATCGTGCCACCGGGGATGTCATGACCCGGCTCATCGAGGACGTGACCAGCGTCGAGCGCGTGCTGATCGATGGAATCGAACAGGGGACGGTCGCCCTCCTCCAAATTCTCATCGTTAGCGGAATGATGCTCGCCTGGAGTCCATCCCTCACCCTGGTCGCGTTGACTCCGATCCCCTTTCTGGCCGCAGGCGCCCTGATTTACACATTGACGGCCCACTCGCGATACCGCATCCAGCGCAAATCCGTGTCCGCCCTGAACTCCCTGCTTCATGACAACATCGCTGGCATTCGCCAGATCAAGACCTACACGAGCGAGGAGCGCGAGCAGACCCGATTCGGAGAGGCGAGCGACGCCGTGCGACGGGCGACCCTCGTCGTGATGCGGGCCTGGGCAATTTACCAGCCCTCCATGAGCTTCCTTGCCTCCTGTGGGATGTTGCTCATCGCGGGCTACGGAACCCGCGAGGTTCTGGCCGGACGCATGGATGTGGGCGTGCTTGTCGCATTCTTTGTGCTGGCGCGTTATCTCTACGAGCCCGTCGGTCGCCTCCACCAACTCAACCAGATTTTCCAGGCGGGACGCGCCGCCGGGGACCGGGTTTTTGAGATCATGGATTCCGATCCGGAATCTGCGGATTGCCCGAATGCCAAAATCGAAAAAATCCGCGGGGCGGTCGAGTATCGCAAGGTTTCCTTTTCCTATTCCGGAGAGTCTCCCGTTCTGACCGATATCCGCCTGGTCGCAAACGCGGGGGATACGATCGCCTTGGTCGGGCCCACCGGTGCTGGAAAATCCACTCTGGTGAACCTGCTGATCCGGTTTTATGAGTTTCACCAGGGAGAAATTCTGCTGGATGGTGTTCCCTTGCGGCAGATTCCGAGGCAACACCTTCGGAGGAACATCGCGGTTGTGACCCAGGAGACTTTTCTCTTCAATGGAACGACCGCCGCAAACCTGCTTGTGGGCAAACCGGAGGCCACCGAGGAGGAAATGTGGGAGGTGCTGGCGGCGGCAAACGCCGCAGATTTCGTGCGTCGTCTCCCCAAAGGCCTGCACTCGCCTGTTGGTGAGCGCGGAATCCGGCTGAGTGTCGGGGAGAAACAACGTATTTCCATTGCCCGGGCTCTTCTGAAAAATCCCCCCATCCTCATTCTCGACGAGGCGACCGCCAGCGTGGATACGGCGACGGAGGTCCTGATTCAGCAGGCACTGGATCGTTTGATGGAAAACCGAACCTGTTTCGTGATTGCCCACCGCCTCTCGACTGTCCGCCATGCGAATTGGATTCTCGTGCTGGAACGTGGCCGCATCATCGAGCAGGGACGACACGACGAACTCCTCCAGCACGGGGGATTGTATGCGAAATTGTGCAAAAATAGTTTTCTGGAGTCTCCAGGTCATTGAGGTTGCGGAGATCCCAGAAAGCTGCCAGTATTATTTTTACTAATACTACGAAATTATGGCCAAGCCTGTTCCTGCATTCACTTATCAGAAACCCTTTCCTCTCGGAGAGGACACGACCGAATATCAGAAACTGACCGATGAATTTGTTTCGGTCGGCGAGTTTGATGGCAAGCCGGTTTTAATGATCGAGGCGGCTGGTTTGACGTATCTGGCCAGCTCGGCTTTCCGCGATGTGTCGTTTCTTCTGCGTCCGGCCCACCTTGCACAGGTGGCGGCAATTCTTGACGATCCGGACGCCAGCGAAAACGACCGGACGGTCGCTCTGACCCTTCTGCGAAATGCCGAGGTGTCTGCGCATGGTGTGCTGCCGTTTTGCCAGGACACCGGGACGGCAACGGTGGTTGGCAAGAAGGGCCAGCAGGTCTGGACCGGTGGACACGATGAGGAGGCCCTCTCGCGGGGAATCCACGAAACCTACACCCGCGAAAATCTCCGCTATTCGCAGACGGCACCTCTCACTATGTATGACGAGGTGAACACGGGGACCAATCTTCCCGCGCAGATCGATCTCTATGCGGCGGATGGCATGTCCTATGAGTTTCTTTTTGTGGCCAAGGGGGGCGGTTCGGCGAACAAGACGTATCTTTTTCAGGAAACAAAAGCCCTGCTGAACCCGGCCAGTCTGGAGAAATTTCTCATTGAAAAGATGCAGACTCTCGGGACCGCCGCCTGCCCGCCCTACCATCTGGCCTTCGTGATCGGCGGCACTTCCGCCGAGGCCTGTTTGAAGACCGTCAAACTTGCCAGCACAAAAGATCTCGACGCCCTGCCCACCGAGGGCAATGCCTTGGGCCAGGCATTCCGGGATGTGGAACTCGAGAACAAAATCCTCCGGGCGGCTCAAGCCTGCGGAATCGGCGCACAATTTGGGGGGAAATATTTCGCCCTCGACGTCAGAATCATCCGCCTGCCCCGGCACGGTGCCTCCTGTCCGGTCGGCATGGGGGTTTCCTGCTCGGCGGATCGCAACATCAAGGCCCGCATTGATCGGGAGGGGATCTGGCTTGAGAAATTGGAGACGAATCCCGGACGTTTCATTCCCGACCGTTACCGGCAGGCCTCGGCCAAACACAGTGTCAAAATTGACCTCAACCGCCCGATGCCGGAAATCCTCTCGGAACTTGCCAAACATCCGGTCACGACCCAGCTCGAACTCACCGGCACGATTGTCGTCGCCCGCGACATCGCGCATGCCAAGCTCAAGGAACGCCTTGATCGCGGTGAGGGGTTGCCGCAATACTTCAAGGATCATCCGGTTTACTATGCCGGACCCGCCAAGACGCCCAAGGGCCTTCCCTCGGGGTCGTTCGGCCCCACGACCGCCGGGCGCATGGACAGCTACGTGGAGCTCTTTCAGGCTCATGGCGGCTCGATGATCATGATCGCCAAGGGCAACCGCAGCAAAAAAGTGACAGAGGCCTGCCGCAAACATGGCGGGTTCTATCTCGGCTCGATCGGAGGCCCCGCCGCCATTCTTGCACAGGAAAACATCCGAAAGGTCGAGGTGCTTGAGTATCCGGAACTCGGGATGGAGGCCGTCTGGAAAATTGACGTGGTGGATTTTCCCGCCTTTATCCTCGTGGATGACAAGGGTAACGATTTTTTCCAGCAGATCAAACCCTGCGAGGATTGTACGGTCGAAAAACCTTGAGGACGGACGGCGCCCCTTGACGGGCGACCAGAGCCTGCGCCGACGCGAAAAATTATCATCGCATGCGCCCCCGCCTTGTGCGCATGATGCGGAAAATCCAGGTTGCCCATCGGACATGCTCAAAAAAGTCGTCCTCACAAATATTTACACCTCCAAGTCCACCGAGGTTATCGTGGATACGGATGATGATACCAAAGCCGTTCTGGGGGCGGGAAAGGCGCCCAACGAAACGGCTCTGGTCACCGACATTGTCGGATTGGACGAGTCGATTTACCGGATGAGCGGGAAGAAGCCGGGTCTCGACGAAACCGTCTCGCTGTTCAGTGGCATGGCCCGCTGTCTGGAACGGAACATCTCCACAATCAAGAGCCTGGAACTCATGGCGGCGCGTCTCAAATCCCCTCGCTACCGTGGAGCCATCGCCGATATCTCCCACCATATCCTGGCCGGAGACAAGCTCAGCGATTGCTTTGCCATGCATCCGGATCTCTTTACGGGCGATGTGATTGCCCTGTTGCATGCGGGTGAGGAATCCGGACAAATTGCGGAAGTCTTCAAGCAGATCGCCACCGGGCAGGGCAAGGCGCAGAGGATTCTTCGCAAGCTGCGGGCGGGGCTCATCTACCCCTGCATCGTCGTCATTCTGGCCCTGGTGGTGGTCATCATCATGGCGTTTACCCTGATTCCTGCCATCTCGAAACTCTATATCGCCATGAACGCGACCCTGCCGCTCGCAACGCGCGTGTTGATGGCATTTTCAGACATCCTGCTCAAGCAACCCTGGATGGCCGCCCTGCCGATCATTGCCGTGATGGTTTTCTTCAAATATTGGCCGAAAATCTACAGAAAGCCGCTCGTCCAGAGCACCCTGACCCGCGTGCCAACGGTGGGAAACATCATCCGGAAATCCGCCGCCATGATCAGTTTTCGCACGCTTGCCCTTCTGTTGCAGGCAAATGTCCGGATTGGCACGGCTCTCGAAATTGCCGCCAAGAGTTCCAACCACGTGGACTTTGAAAGGTTTTTCCTGACGGTGCGCGATCATATTGCGGAGGGGCTTTCGTTGCCTGAGAGCTTTCTCATGGAATCCCACCGACTCGGTCCCGACGGACGGATGGTGGCCGCCGTCGTGCAGATGGCCGGGGAGACCGGAGGCGTCAACGAGATGCTGGATGAGATTGCCTCGGACTATGAGGAGGATCTCGACATCATCGCCAACTCGATTGACAAAATTCTCGAGCCGATCGTGTTGGTGATGCTCGGGCTGATTGTCGGGGGTCTCGTGTATGCGATCTACGGTCCGATTTTCAACCTGAGCAAGGTGATCCTCCCAAAAACCGGGCCCAAGCCACCAGCCGCCGCCGCCCCCCACTGAGTGCATGACAGGCGAGAAGGATGCGCTTGACGCCGGGTCAACGCGAGGACCTCGCGGGCTGGTCGCAAAGATTTTACGCCTCCCCGCACAGAGCGTTTATTCCAAGGCACTGACCCTCTTTGTCATTTTTTCCCTGCTCCTGGGAATGGCCGTGGTTTACCTGACCTCAGAGATCATTCTCCGGGAATTCAAGGAAACCGAACGCCAGGAAATGATCGCCACCCTCCAGCGATTTTCTCTGATGCTCGCGCGGGAAACACGACCGATTGAAATCTCGCTCTCAGATTGGTTCTACCGAAACCAGCCATTTCCCGGCGGAGGGACTGTTCTTCCTCCGGCGGGCACTCTGGAGGCCATGCAATTGGATTTTCTTTCGATTGCAAATGCCAACGGCCAGATCCTGGCCACGGTCTTCCGCGATGACTCCGCACGGGAGATCGTCAGCGAATCCACCCCCTGGCCGCAGTGGATTTCAAGCGGAAGCGGGGTGCGGCTTCCGAAATCCGGGTTCATTCAAATGGGCAATGCCCTTACGGCCATTGCCTGTCTGGACATTGGCGATGGCCGACACCTTGCGGGGGGGCGGATCTTTGATTCCGAGTCCCTGGCCTTTTTGGAAGGCATGTTTGGGGCCCGGGTGGCCTTCAAGTCTTTGAGCTCCGAGGTAATTACCGGACAACCGAATGAGCCCCTTTTGATCATGCTGGTTCGCAACGAATTTTTCGTCCAATCCACGGGGAACAATGAAATTGTCGGGCACATTCTGATTCGTGGCATCAATGGAAGTCCGATCGGTCAGGTCCAGATCACCCAGAGTCGCCCGCTTTATATTGAGGGACTCCAGGCCGTGCAGATTTTTTTGACAATCCTGACACTGGCGAGCGGCACGTTGTTCCTGGTGATGTGGTTTCTCCTCGACCGGACGATTCTCAACCGGATCCGGGATCTCACGAGGAAGGTGGAGCGGGAAAAGGACAAACTTCCGATCCG
The DNA here is from genome assembly GCA_014879575.1 of Chthoniobacterales bacterium. Taxonomy (GTDB): domain Bacteria; phylum Verrucomicrobiota; class Verrucomicrobiia; order Chthoniobacterales; family Terrimicrobiaceae; genus QYQL01. The sequence goes on from JACSRU010000094.1 coordinate 17,732, forward strand.
GTTGGATTTTCAAGGAAGTGACGAGCTTGCCACCCTCGCTCTGCGAATCGAGGATCTGGCCCTCCAACTGGAACGGGCCCACTGGAACTATCGGGCGGTTGTCGAAGATCAGAATGAGATCATCTGCCGGTTCACCCCCGGGTTTGCCATCACATTTTCCAACGGAATTTTTCAAAAAACCTTTCCGCATGATGAGAAGACGGTTTCCTTTCTCAAGGAATGCCTGCCGCCCGCAACCCTGGAACTCCTCGTCAAAAAATTCGGGGAATTAACTCCCGGGAAGACGATTGGCACATTCCTGCACCAGATCCTCGATCCGGCCTCCGCCAGTCTTTGGCTGCGAAGCACGCTCCGGGCAAACTTCCTTGCGGATGGAACCTGTGCCGGGGGGCAGTGGGTCGCGGCGGACATCACCCCGCAGATCCAGGCCCAGCAACGTCTGCAGGATTCCGAGCGCCAGCTGCGCGCTCTCTCGAGCCGCCTGCTGCGGTTGCAGGATGAGGAGCGTCGAAAGATTGCCCGGGAGCTGCATGATTCCACGGCGCAGAGTCTTTCCGCGCTCGAAATGAACATGAGTCTTCTCGATCAGGCGCAGGGAGTTGTCACCCAGCAGCGGCTTGTTGCCGAGACCCGGCAGATTGCCAGGGATTGCTGTCTGGAGTTGCGGACGATTTCCTACCTTCTGCATCCACCCTTGCTGGATGAGGTGGGACTCCGTTTTGCGATTGAGTGGTTTGCCGACGGGTTTGCCAAGAGAACTTCCATAGCGGTCACTCCTCTGATCCCGGAAGATTTTCCACGGCTGGAGCCCGGGGAGGAAACCGCGCTTTTCCGAATCATCCAGGAAGCCATGAGCAACATCTACCGGCACTCCGGGGCTTCGCGGGCGTGGATCACGCTCGACCGCCGGGGCGCAGCCGTCAGGCTGGAGATTCGTGACAATGGATCCGGATTTCCAGAGGGAGACATCACAAAGGTCGGCACATCAGGAGGGGTCGGTCTCGCCGGAATGCGGGAAAGGCTTGCCGAACTGGGCGGGCAGTTGGAGATTCATTCGTCACCTTACGGAGTCAGCATTGTCGCCACCATCAATCATCATGGCCCACGTCAAAAAGAAAATTCTGATTGCTGACGATCACGAGATTGTCCGGCATGGCGTCCGCAACCTGATCGCCAGTGTTTCCGATTATGAGTGTTGCGCGGAGGCCACGACCGGTCGCGATGCCGTCCGCCTTGCGCAGGAACTCCGACCGGACGTCGCCATCCTTGACATCAGCATGCCTGAGCTGAACGGGATCGAGGCGGCCCGTCAAATTCTCAAACTTTGTCCGCAGACGAAGATCCTGATTTTTACAGTGCATGATGCCGAGCGCCTGGTTTACGAAGTTTTCAGTGTCGGTGCGCATGGCTACATCCTGAAGTCGGATGCCGGACGGCACCTTCTCTCGGCCATTGAGAGTGTTCTCGATGGCCGCCACTATTTCAGCTCCCAGGTGTCCGAGGTCCTCTTCGAGAGCTTTCAGAAAAAGGACATGCCACATGCCCCGGCGGAGGAGGGCAGCAAGCCCACATCAAGGGAGCGCGAGATCATTCAGCTGCTCGCCGAGGGAAGCAGCAACAAGGAAGTGGCCAGCGCTTTGGGAATCAGCGTAAAAACCGCGGAAACCCACCGGGCCACAATCATGCGCAAGCTCGGACTGCACTCGATCGGCGAGCTTGTCCGCTACGCAATCCGCAACCAGATCATTCAGGCCTGAGAACCTGTGAAAAAAGTGCCAGCCACCAGCCTGCGGCGGAAAAACGGTGTCCTGCCGCGTTGCGGTTCGGTTACGTCTCTCAGAGGAGAGGCACCCTCACCGCGCCTTGATTTTTCACAGGTTCTGAGCGGGATCAGAGCAGCTCCGCGATCTGGATGGCATTGAGTGCGGCGCCCTTGAGGAGCTGGTCTCCGCAAACCCAGAAGGCGAGGCCGTTTTCCATCGCACAGTCCAACCGGAGGCGTCCGACCACGCAGTCGTCCTGCCCGGCACACTGGAGAGGCATCGGGTAACCTTCCGTCATGATCTGAACGCCGGGAGACTGCCGGATGGCCTCTGCTGCATCCACAAGACCAACGGGTCTCTCGAATTCGGCACTCACGGCCACCGAGTGGGCCCGGTAAATCGGCACGCGCACGCAGGTCACCGAGGCTTTGAACGTCGGCAGATGCATGATTCTGCGCCCCTCGTTCTGCATCTTCATCTCCTCTTTTGTGTAGCCGGTTTCCATGAAGGAATCCACTTGCGGAATGACATTGAAGGCAATCTGATGCGGGAAGACCTCGGGTTGAAATTTTGCGCCTTTTGCGAGGGCCTCGACCTGTTTGCGCAGTTCCTCGAGAGCTCTTGCGCCCGCACCTGAGACCGCCTGATAGCTGGAGGCAAAAATGCGTTTTACGCGGAATTTTTTGTGCAGCGGGTGGAGCGCCATGAGGGTGATGGCCGTGGTGCAATTGGGGTTCGCGATGATCCCCTGGTGGTCCCTGATGTCCGCGCCATTAATCTCGGGCACGACGAGCGGGACGGAATCCGACATACGGAAGGCGGAGGAGTTATCCACGACCACCGCACCGGAACTCACCGCCACGGGGGCGAATTCCTTGGAAATTCCCGAGCCGGCACTGAAGAGGGCCACGTCGATTCCCTCGAAGGAATTCATGCCCAGCGTTTCGATCACGACGTCCTTTTCGCGGAACTTCAGGGTTTTTCCCGCGGAGCGGGCGGAGGCCAGAAGCCGGAGGCTTGCCAGGGGGAAATTGCGACGTTCCATCACGCGGAGCATTTCGACCCCGACAGCTCCGGATGCACCAACGATTGCGACACGAAGAGATTTTGACATAATAATGAAATATGACTGACAACGACAGATGTGACCTCAGTTTTTCGCTCAAGGTGGATGTGACGCAGCAGACCCTCCATCTTCTCTCGAATGGGAAATTGGTCAAGTCCTGGCCTGTTTCCACTTCGAAATTTGGCCTGGGTTCCGAACCGGGATCCTATAAGACGCCCCTCGGGAAATTTCGGATCCACGGAAAATTTGGGGAGGGAGCCGCTCCATGGGCGGTTTTTAAGAGCCGTCTTCCCACGGGGGAAATTGCGGTCCCCGGCGGGGAGGAGGATGGTGTGTTGACCCGCATTCTTTGGCTGGAGGGCTTGGAGGAGGCGAATCGGAACACCTTGGAGCGCTACATTTACATCCATGGCACCAATCAGGAGGATCAGATTGGCCGACCCGCCAGTCATGGATGCATCCGACTGCGCAATCAAGATGTGATGGAATTGTTTGCAGTGGTTCCGGAAGGCGCAGAGGTGGAAATTGCCTGAAGAGCGTCTGAGAAAAACCAACGCATTCGGGGACAATAATCTGCGCCGCCGTGCAGGCTGTGCCGGCTAAAAGTCTTCCCCGATCTCCCTGCTGAAGGAGATTGCCAGGATTGGCAGTGAAACATGTCGCCCATATTTCACGATTGACGCAACCCGTATCCGGCGCAATGGATAGGGCATCTGCGGGGGAGCCCGGATGGGCTGAGAGTCGCAGGCTGAAATGTCGGCGAGACCCTTTGAACCTGATTCCGGCTCATACCGGCGGAGGGAGCGATGTTCGGAGGTCGTCTCTTTCTGCCGCAAGCCGCGATTTGGGGCAGATTCACTCTGACAATCTCCTATGAATATCGAACCCGTCGGCGAGAAACAAAGTTCCGAACCCCTTCCAAATTCCTCACGAGTCTATATCAGTGGCTCCCTTCATCCGTCAGTCCGGGTTCCCATGCGGGAAATCGCCCTCGCTCCCACCAAGACATTCTCTGGCGAGTTGGAGGCCAACGAACCCGTCCGAGTCTATGATACCTCCGGTCCCTGGGGAGATCCCGCGTTCGAGGGGGATGTCGAACGCGGATTGCCCGCGCTTCGCAGGGAATGGATCCTGCATCGCAATGATGTCGTTGAATACGACGGTCGCGAACTCAAGCCGCAGGACAATGGGTATCTGAGCAACAGTCACGCCCAGATCGCTTCCGAAAAGCGAGGAGGGTTGTCGGCTCTGAGTTCTCCGGAAAATGCCAAACGTCGTCCGCTCAAGGCCATCGGCCATCCAGTGACCCAGTTGTGGTATGCCCGCCAGGGGATCATCACTCCTGAGATGGAATTTATCGCAATCCGCGAAAACCTGCGATCCGCCCGACTCGCCGATTACTCAAACGACGCCGTCCGCAACGACCTCGACAAGCAACACGCGGGGTCCACTCAATCCGTCGCCTCCGCCCCATTCGTCCCATCCGTATTCCGGCAGTTCCCCCAACGCATCCCCGCCGAAATCACCCCCGAATTCGTCCGCAGCGAAGTCGCCGCCGGCCGCGCCATCATTCCGTCGAACATCAACCACCCCGAACTCGAGCCGATGATCATCGGGCGCAACTTCCTCGTGAAGATCAACGCCAACATCGGCAACAGTGCCGTGGCATCGAGCATCGAGGAGGAAGTCGAGAAGATGCGCTGGGCCACCAAGTGGGGCGCGGACACCGTCATGGAC
>JACSRU010000125.1 GCA_014879575.1 Chthoniobacterales bacterium
GATATTTGCGCCGCGGGAAGCGGCCTCCCGGAGACCGCGCTCGGCGGCGGCCGTGTTGGCCGCGACATCCGCCGTGCAGGCCTGTTGAACGACTCCAATTTTAACTGTGGGTTGCGTCATGCCGGAAATGCTGCCAGATTTTCCGCCGATGAAAACCACACTTTTACTTCTGAGTTTGACATTTGCCGTATTCTCCGCGACGAACGCACATTCCATGGACGACATCCGCATCATTGTAAAAACCAACAAGGGTACCATCGCAGGCACGCTTTTTGCCTCGAAGGCGCCCGTCACCGTTGCCAACTTTCTGAACCTTGCGAAGCATGGCTATTACGACGGCCTCACTTTTCACCGGGTGATTTCGAATTTCATGATCCAGGGCGGAGATCCGACCGGCACCGGCATGGGAGGACCCGGCTACAAGTTTGAGGACGAGGTCAAAACCGGACTCAAGCACGACAAGGCCGGCATCTTTTCGATGGCCAACGCCGGACCCGGCACAAATGGCAGTCAGTTCTTCATCACGCATCTGGCGACCCCGCACCTTGACGGCAAGCACACCGTCTTTGGCGAGGTCACCAAGGGTCAGGAAGTCGTGAACGCGATCGCGCAGGGCGATAAAATCGAGAAAATCGAAATCATTGATCCGACCGATGCACTCTTCAAAGCCCAGAAGGCCCGGATTGACGAGTGGAATCAGGCACTCAAAAAGTAGGCGCAGATTTCTCGCGGGCGGGCCGCTTCCGATCCGGGAAACGACGCGTTCGCGGCCGGGCAGGACGGGAAAATTTCTCCGCTTGCGTTGGCTGACTCCCAACTGCCAGTCTTTCCAGAGATGAATCAGGTGAAGGACACGCTCCGGGCGACCGTGCGACTCGGCTACGACGGGCGTGTGCATAAGCAATTCCGGGGGCCCAGGGCGGAAGAACGCTTTGCCACCGAGGTCAGGGTCCTCAAGTATCTGGAGGAACGCGGATGTCCGTTTGTGCCGCGTTTGATCGAGGCCGACCCGGAAAGCCTGAAAATCGTGACCACAAATTGCGGGAGCCGGGTCGAGCATCTGGACGACCAGCGGTGTCGTGAGTTGTTTGAGGAGTTGTTGAAATACGGCGTCCGCCACGATGATGCGGAGGTGCGCAATGTCACCTACCGGCAGTCGGACGGACGTTTCTGCCTCATTGATTTCGAATTTGCGACGATTCTGGAGGAGGCCCCGGATGCCGGATGAGCCGAAAGGTCTCCGGCTGGTTTGGTCGGGGCATACGGATCGGGGTCGGGTCCGCAAGAATAACGAGGATTCCTTTCTCGGCCTGGCCGTTGATGCCCAGGAAGTGCATCACCTTGGGAAAATCGGGGACGCCGGGGGGGAAAGGTCGGATTTTGTTTTTGCCGTCAGCGATGGCATGGGAGGGGCGATGGCGGGGGAGTTTGCCAGCCGGATCGTCGTGGACAAGATCACGAAAATGCTGCCGCCGTTGTTCAAGCAAAGTGCCACGGGCATTTCCGCCGGATATACGGAGGTGCTGGAGGAGCTTTTCGACAAAATCCACAAGGCTCTCATTTACCTGGGCGCCTGTTACGAGGAGTGCTCGGGAATGGGGGCGACCCTGAGCCTGTGCTGGTTTACGGGGCAGTGGATGTATTTTGGCCATATTGGCGACAGTCGGATCTACTACCTCCCCGCAGGCGGAGGCGTGAAGCAGATCACCCACGACCATACCCATGTCGGCTGGCTTTTTCGGCGGGGAGACCTCAACGAGCGGGAGGCGAAAAACCATCCGCGCCGCAACATGCTTCAGGCGGTCCTTGGAGCCGGACATCAATTTGTTGACCCCCAGGTTGGTGCCGTCGGCTTCGAGTCGGGCGACCGGTTTCTCCTCTGCACCGACGGGGTGACGGACGCCATTTACAATGACCAGCTGCCGGAGATCCTTGGGGCCGGCGATGACCAGGCGGAGTTCCTGGTGCGGGAGGCCGTGCAGCGATCCGGTCGGGACAACGCCACGGCCATGATTATCCGAGCCGCCTGTTGAGGCGAGGGAATGCCCCCCACGCGCGCGGATGTCTGTCGGAAGGAACCCCTTCAGAATGTGACCGCCGCGCGTCCGCCGATCACCAGGGCGTTGCCGTGGTCGCTCGTGCCACCGGGATTGATGATGTATTGAAGGTCGGGCTGAATCGTCAACCAGGGGGTGATTTGCGCCTGGTAGGTGCATTCGATCACCATTTCCGCGCCGGTTGGTGAGCTGCCTTCGGCCTCAAGGGACGAGCGGGCTCCGTTGCTGATCTGTGCGTAGCCAAAGGCGATGCCGAGCGTGTCGTCGTCGCGCGTGGGGAGCAGCCCTTTGTAGGTCAACCCCGTGTCAAAATAGAAATTGACGAAATTGCGATCCTGCGGAGCAAAGCCCACACGTCCGAACCATCCGAGCCCCTGGTTGATCTTTTCGATCGGGACCGGCGTCTTGAAACTCTTTGTTCCCCCGCTTACGGCGGTCTTGCCATCTCCGACGGAGGGTGTCGCCTCTCCGGATTCCCGGTAGAGCATTTGATCCAGGATGGCATAAAATCCGGTGTTTCCCGAGTCCGTCGAGTCCGCCAGCGCGTCTGCGCTCCCCCCGGTTTGAAACCAGGCGCCGGACTTCAGCTGCCCGGGAAGCCCGGTCTCTTCCTCGCGCTGATTCCAGCGAATTTGCGCCTCGCTCAGGAATGTGTAGCCGGTCGCGGCATCCAGCCGCCAGCGGAAGCCATGACGGTTGACATCCGGCGCGAACACATCGCCTTGGAGCACGGCGGCCTGAAAAGTGAACCAATCCACCGGATTCCCCGCGATCCGGATTCCAGGAGTTCCCATCGGATAGGCCGCCCCTCCATTGGGAAGGTTCATGGACGCCAGTGCCGGCCAGCCAAATGTCCCGTTGATGAAAAGCCCCGAGTAGTCGGATATCAAAAATTCCGAATCCGCGGAAAGTTGTCCGAGTCGAATGGATAGCATGCCCTCCCAGAGTTCCTGCTGGAACCAGAGTTCAAACATTCGCAGGGTGTTGAACCCGGAGATGTTCGAGATCGTTAGAAAATTTCCGACAAGATCCTCGCTGGCATCGCGCCCGCTCAACCACAACCACGTCGTGCTCAGGCTCGCCCCCTTCCAACCCACGGCCTCTTCGAGATCCACCTCCACACCAAAATCCAGCAAACCCGTATAAACGGATCCGGTCTTGATTCCCCCCGTCGTGTTCCCCCAAACCTCTACCGTGTATCCACCAAAAAAATTCACCCCCTGCTCGGAAAGGAACGGACGCCCCCCGAACCATTCCCCCAGCACCTGGGATCGTTCCAAAAAGGCTTGCCCATTCGCCGAATCCTCAGAAGAGGCCGCAAACATTGTCCAACTCCCCACCGCCACCACCAAACTCGCAATCCCGATTTTTTTCATCCTCATCGCGGAGGATTATTTTTTTAATGAGAATCAGTGTCAATTGAAAAATGAGAATAAATCTCAATAAAAGGAGATACATCCACCGCCGAATGCCGCTGAATTGACACCTTGGATGGTAGAATGCATAAAAAAGCCCCCTCGCAACGCCAGGTTCTTTCCCACTCCCTGATCCCCTTTTATGCCGCGCAAGAAAACAACCGACCCAGCCGCTCCCGTCGCAGGCGATGCCGTCGCCTCCCTGAAGTATCCAGCCAAGCGAAAAAACATCTCGCCCGCCGGACTCGAAGCGCAGGGCAAACTCCAGGACGCGCCGCGCATCCGTTTGGAATACAATCCGCACCTGCCTCCGGTGCTCAGGAGCGCGGGCGTCCCGCCCGCGAGCGATGCTCAACGCGGACTGGATGCCCGCGCTCCCTTGGACGTGGACCATCTCCCCGATCTCCTTGCCACGGCGCGCCAGCGGGCGCTCTCCGCCGACGAAGCCAAATTCCTCGCCGACGCCCTGAGTGGGCTCAAGAGCCTGCCCTTCCCGCGACCGGAGCGGCTGGGCAGGGGCGAGACGTGGAAGGTGGCAGTGAAGGTGATTGCCCCCAGAGGAAACGAGGGACTGCGGGTTTTAACCGTGAAGGACTGAAGCATGGAAGCGACCCTGCGAGTGCTGAACGAACTGGAACGCGAAGACGTGATCAGCCGCTACGCCATCGGCGGCGCGGTGGGAGCGATCTTCTACATGGAGCCGTTCCTGACCTACGATCTGGATGTCTTTGTGCTGTTGCCGCAGACGACGAGCGGACTGCTGACGCTGTCGCCCATCTACGAGGAACTGAAACGGCGCGGCTACACCGGGGAGGCGGAATGCATCCTGATCGAAGGGATGCCGGTGCAGTTTCTTCCGGCCTACAATCCGCTGCTGGAGGAGGCTCTCACCGAGGCACGGGAAACGCGCTACGCGGAGACAATGACCAGAGTGCTGCGGCCCGAGCACCTCGCTGCGATCATGGTCCAGACAGGGCGGGACAAGGATCGCCAGCGGTTCGCCACTTTCATGCAGGAAGCCATCCTGGATGCGGAGTATCTCCAATCCGTGCTGGAACGCCATCAACTCACTGCCCGCTACGACCTATGGAAGACCGCGATTTAAACGCTCTCCTCGCCGGCAAACAGCGTCGCCGCCTCGAACTGGCCCGCCTGCCGATCGAAGAAAAACTGCGAGCTGTGGTACGCCTGCAGGAACTGGCCGCGCCCATCCTGCGCCAACGGGGAAAGACTGTGCGCTGCTGGAAACTGGAGGGGCTGAAACATGCCTGAAGGCCAGATCCCCATCCAGCCGGTCGAGAACCCGATCCTCTGCTCGCCCTACAAGGAGCCGGACCAGCACTGGCTCTATGACACGAAGACCGGCATTCCGAGCAAGGCGCCGGGGCGGCGACCGGCGAGCTACTGGTTCAAGACCGAGCGCACCGGCGGCGCACAGCGCGACCTCTTTGCCGAAGAGGAGCGCGACGACCTGCCGCTCGTCAATGCGCTGCGGGAGGATGTGAGGCGCTGGCGGGAGTCCGGCTGGGAGAATGCCAGCGAGACCACAAAGAAGTTGCTGCGCCACTGGTGGCGGTGAATCACTGGGGCCGGCTGGGAGAGTGGGATTTCCTGGTCTGCCGCGATCCGCAACAGTTGGGCGCGGAGATCGCGAAGCTTGTGACCACACGGAATGCACGAAACCGCCCCGCGGCTCCGGACAGCCTTTTATGAAATACCCGACCGCCACACCCTTGCCGATCTGGTGGACAAATCCGCCACATGGCGATATCTCCTGACTCCTTCAATCCTATGAAAACACCCAACCGACTCTTCCTCATAAAACCGAATTTCCTGGATGGCGACAAGGGCCCGTATTTTTGTCCGGGCTGCGCCGAAGTGACTGGCCTTCTCGAATTTTATCCCGCACTCAAGGATCTCCTGGAGATCCATTACGTGGATTTTGCGCGCCCGCGGCCGGAACTCGTGGATTTGTTGGGTGCCGAGAACCAAAGCTGTCCGGTTCTCGTCCTGGGGGACGCCTCCACCAACTCCCAGCCGGGGCTCAACGTGCAATCGGCGCGGGGGCATTCCTTCGTGGAGGGCGCACGCGAAATCGCCGGATACCTCGCCCACACATACGGGATTGGCATCCCTCACTGACCACCTACCCCCCACAAGATGGGCGAGGGCTTCCACTGGGGGAGGGGGCGGGGCATTTCCCTCCGGAAAATTTACTCCTTTTCCGAACAGGCCCTCAGCCATTTCGCCCCGGCCTCTTGCGATGGGATGACCTCGAACGCCTGTCCACAGCGGGGAAACCCTCTTGCGCGATGGCCATGCGCTGCTGACGGTATTTCGAGGCCGTCAGTCCAACCGTCTCGCGAAATTGGCGGGAGAAATAGTAGATGTTCTCGTATCCGAGTTTTTCGGCGATTTCGCCGATGGTGAATTCGGTGTTGGCGAGGTGGTTTTTTGCATGTTCGACCCGGGCCTTGATCAGGATGTCGATGGGTTTTTGTCCGGTCAGCTTGAGGCAGAGGACGCGAAACCAACTGGGGCTGTAGCCGCAAAAACTGGCCAGTTCCTCCACCGAGCGAAACTTGCTCGGGTTTTCATAAAGGTTGGACAAGGCTGCGGAGACAATGCGTTCATGGTGGCGGTCAACCCCGGCGGCGGACCCGCGGTCTTCCTCCGAGCGGTTTCGGATCAGGCCGAGAAGAAGGGTTTTCAGAAGACATTCGGCCTCAAGGGCATCCGCTTCACGCGGTTCATAGCCGGGAAAAAACTGCCGGTTGTACAACTCGAGAATTTTCCGGGTGCCACGATCATAGAAACTGACGTCGGCAATCTCCGAATAAAACGGACAGTCCGGCCATTGGCCGCGTGGGAGGGGGGCTCCGTTCCGCCGCAGGTTGAAGTGAAAATAGCTGTCCCCCAACAAATCGTCCCCAGTCTGGCGGGCCTCGAAGTCCATCCCGGGAACGACGCACAGGCAAACTCCCGGACGCAGCGGATAGGTCCGCCCCTTGTCGTCAGTCAACTCCCCTGTACCCTGAAAAAAGAACCAAACCGTGAAATCCACCACTGCCCGCCGGACATTCGCCCGGGAAATCACGGTGTCGCGATTCCAAATGCTGAGACCCCCGCAGTTGAAGACAAACTGAATCTCCCTCCAATCTTCGGACTTCAGGGAGAGGGCGGGGGCGGAAGGCATGGAATCATCAAACCGCAAAACGTGATTTTTCCAAATCGAAAATTTCCAAGTGCCGAATTTCTCCTTCGTCCGTTCCGCCGGGAACGACGAACACATGTGTTGTTTTTTGTGCGTAAATCCGAATTTTCCTCAAATCGATTGACGCGAATCGGCTGGCCATCCGAAAAAAAGCAATGACTCGGGAAAATGGTTTTTTATAAAACTTCGATTGATTTCTTCATGGTCAAATCCCTTCAAAAGCGGGAGTCTCCGGAAAAGCCAGCCAGTCTCAACCTCCCGTCCCACCCCTGCTCTTATGAAAATGACTCCTTCTTCGTCGTCAGGTTCCATCCTTCGCGCTCCTATTGGCCTCCGCCCCTTGATCGGGAGATTGCTGATCGGCACCGCCATTGCTCTCGGAGCGGCTGGACTTGTTCCCGGCGTCCGGGCGGCCACAACCACGTTCACCGGAAGCGGTGGCGACTCAAACTGGAGCACCTCGGGAAATTGGACCACCGCTCCCGGCGGCGGGGACGACATCGTGATCGATGATGTGACCGGACAGAGCTCGCTTGTCCTGGACGGCACGCATTCCATTGGCTCCCTCAGCTTCGGAAACTCCGACACGCGCACCACGGCGTTCACCATTTCCGGCACCACTCTCACCATCAATGGCGGACTGAATGCCGATGGAAATTTCACCGCTCTTGGTCTGACGGTGAACGCGCCGGTTGCCACCAGCACCGCACAGACATGGTCGGTCGGCGGCGATGTCGGCAGTCCCACGCTGGACCGCGGGGTCAAGCTCGTGAATCCGGTGAGTGGAACGCCCATTGCCTTCACCCTGGGAGGGAAACTGACCAAGACGGGAGCCGGGCAGCTTGGATTTTCCGGGCTGACCATTGGCAACGGGGACATTCAGGTCAGCGGAGGCTCGCTGAAAATCAGCGCGGCCAACGCCACAAAAACCACCTTGGGCGGCACCGGAACGCTGACCGTGGACAATGGCGCAAAATTGATTCTGTCCCAGGGGAGCTCCCCCTCGACCAGCACGTTTGACATCAGCAAGGCCATCCGCCTCGAAGATGGCGCCACGGTGGAGGTCGGGGGCTCACAGACCTTCCATGCCAATTCCAAAATCACATCAAACATCACGCTGGCCACCTCCAGCACGACGACCATCAATGCGCTGAACACCAGCAATTTCGTATTCTCTGGCCTGTTCCTGGGAGGGGATGCCACCAGTGTTTTTGAAAAAACCGGAGCCTCGACGCTCACGTTCAGCAACACGTCTGCCACCAACCAGACTCTGGCCAAACTCAAAGTTTCTCAAGGAACGCTGATTCTGAATTCGTCGACAAGCAACGGATGGCGCGGCGATGTCGAAATCGCCGCGGGTGCGACTCTGAAGAACCAACTCGCAGACCAGATCAACAACGCCTCGGCCGTCACGATCAATGGCACATGGGACATGAATCTGCTCAGGGACATCATTGATGTCATTTCCGGCACGGGATCGATCATCAATGGGGGGCTCGCCAATGCAACCAACGGGCTGAGCCTGAACGCCACAGTCAGCGCGACCTATTCCGGAACATTTGCGGGGACCTTCCTCGCGACAACCGGCGGCTACTCGGGAACGCAGACCTTCACCAACAAGGTGACGACGACCAATTTATACGCGAGGTCCGCTGCCGGAACGACCGGGGGCATCACGTTCTCGGGGAATGCGACGGCATCCGCCACCACCGCATATCTCGGCTTCACCTCCGGCAACAATGACGGTACTCTCCGCGTGACCGATGGTGCCACACTGACCATCGGCTCGGGCGGAGTCACCCAGGGGACCGGAAACGGTGTCTTTGCATTGGGCGGCGGCTCAGGGACCGCCACCGTGATTCACAGCGCATCTGGAACCAGCACGGGGAATGTGATGCTGACCGATGGGAGCGGTGGAAGCCCGGTCATCAACACCGGCACCTTTACCGCCACCTATTCCGGCACTGTCGGAGGAACCGGTGGGTTGGAGAAAACCGGTACGGGCGTTCTGGTCCTGACCGCAAACAACAGCTACGCGGGAACGACCACGGTCAGCCTCGGCACCCTTGTTGTGGACGGGGACCATTCCGGCGGCGCGGCCTACACCATTGCCAGTGGTGGGACCCTGGCCGGGGATGGGCTCATCACAACAGCCGGAAATGCCGGAGTCGCGCTCGAGGCGGGGGGAAAACTCTCCCCCGGTCTGTCGCCTGGAAATTTCCGCTTCGATCTGGGAACCGGAACCTTCGACATCAGCGCAGGTGTGGCGGCAGCCAACACCCAGGCGCTCACCTTTGAACTGGGCTCCAGCAGCGACAAGATCAGCCTGGTGAATTCCAGCAGCCTGCTGGACATCGGATCGGGTGTTTTGGAGTTCGACGATTTTGTCTTTGTGGACATCAGCGGTTTTGCCCCCGGCACCTACACGCTGTTCGACTCCGGCAACACCATCGTCGGCAGCCTCGGTTCCTCGCTCACCGGGACGGTCGGCGGATATTCCGCCACGCTTCAATTCGCCAACAGCAGCCAGGACATCGTCTTGAATGTGGTGCCCGAGCCTTCCCAGACCGTTCTCCTCGTCCTGGCTGGTGTCCTGCTCCTCGGGCTGCGGAGGCGTTCCCTGCGGACCCTGGCCGCCGCCGGATCGCGCAGGGGTGCCTGAAAGAGAAGATTCCCCGCCAAAGGGGGACCCTGGCGGCACCAAAGCCAGGGCCTCTCGGGAAGCGAGCAGTGCTCAGCTCGGGATTTTGTCGGCTCGACCTTTTGACCAATGGGCGGACCTTCCTCGTAAAACTCCGCCCGCAAGTTCCGGGTGACCGCCACGACCAATTCTGAAAAGAAAATCAGACTGGAGTCAGCCCGCCTCCCATCCTGAAATCCGTGGTTTGTATTTCTGCATTAGGAGTTTTTGACCACGGATGACGGATTTTCACGGATAAGATGGGAGGGGGCTGCGGTCTTTTCCCATCCGTGTCCATCCGTGAAATCCGTGGTGATTCCTTTTTCCCTTCGTGAATTGTCCATGCACGGCAAAGGAATTTTCGCGTGGCTGGAAAATCCTTATTGTCCCTCTTCTTCCGCCGCTGGCACCAACTGAACCGATCCAGAATCGGTCTCTGAGAAGAGAACGCTTCCGTCCCTGATCGACACGACGGCCAGCAAGGCTCCCCGGGATTGCAGGGAGCCGTCCAGAGTCTGGACGGTCACGTCCTGCGGCACGGAGGATACGAGCACATAGTCCCTCGAATCCGCCGTGTCAATTTGCAGGACAACCACCGGAGCGGTTCCATCCGGAGCAGGCAGGAGTCGGACATTCCGGACAAAGGCGTCGCCTGGAGGATGGCCTTCAAAGACGGAAACAAAGGCGTGGGGGGCGTCGCCCCGTGTGCGTCGTACGATGTAGGGAAGAGTCGTTCCCATGTCCTCGTTGCTCGAATTCCGCTGTCCCCATCCGTCACCCAGGAAGGCGGTTTCGGTCCCCACCGGCAGGTTCCAGGCCGTGAACTTCAACTTGTCCGTGATTTTCCATTCCAATTTCCATGGCTCTCCCGGGACCGAGGGAATCCGTCGTACCTTGGCCAGATCATAGAGCCGGTCGCCTTTGGAGAGCATTTCGGCATTGCTCTCGAACTTCTGATTGGGGCCGTGATAGACATAGTCCTGCGTCTGCCCCCCCTGCACCCAAAACACATCAACCACATAGTCCCGGTTCTTCCCGTGGTCCACCAGAGTGGAGGCCCGTTCGTACAGGCTGGTCCTCGCATAGGCCTTGGAGGAGGCGCGCATGGCGCGGACATGGGAACGATTCAGAAAATACCTCACTTCGCCGCCACGTCCCACGGTCGCCTGGCTGCCCAGATTGACGATCACCACATTGTGCGCAAAGGTGCGCAACGTCATGTTCCCCTTCGGGTGGTCCCAGAGGTACCCCAGGTCTGAGAGCAATTCCTCCCCCTGCTTCCAGTAATACAGATTCAGACTGTCCTCATGATGATGCTCGCCCCAGTCGCTGGCTGACAACGCCAAGAGGCTTTCACGCCCGTCCGTTCCCGTCCTCATGAAACCGATTTTCAAATCCGGCAAACAATTGCTGGGCAGGACCAGGGAAGGGATTTTTTCCTTCTCGCGCCCGGGCTTGCCAAAATAGATCGCATACGGCGCATAAACATCGGCCCAATCGTCCCCCGCATAGGCTTTGAGCAGGGCCTGATACTCCGGTCGCTCCGGATAATTGTCCGCCATCAATTCCGCATACTTGCTGCCCAGCATTGTCTTTCGATTGTAGGAATCGGCAATCGGCGGATAGTAGAGGTCTCCCTGAAGCGATTTGAACATTCCTTCCCAGATTTTCGGATAATGGGTTTCCCGGTAGGGGTCGAAATGATCATATCGCTTGCCTTTCGCATCGCGGTATCCCTCGGGGTCCGTGTATCCGCGCAGGGCCTGGGCAAAGAACGCGGCTCCGTCCAAGGACATGAGCGCGTAGGCCGGAGACTCCGGCGTACCCCCATCCGGCAGGAACCACGTGTTCACCAGCTTGTCGAACCCCTCGATCCCGAATCGAACCAACTCCGGGTCACCGGTCACCATGCCGACCAAACCGGCGGCCGAACGATTGTTGATCGATTTGTTGTTGATCACCTTGTCCGCCTGGAGCAGCACGACACTTTCCTTCAACAGGTTCTCCCGGATCGTGCGCTTGTCCTCCTCGCTGTAGATCGGATTCCCCTCCTCATCCCGCGCCTCATTGGTCAAATCATAGGCGGTGGTGAAAAATTCCACCCAGATTCCCTCCAACCCGATTCCCGAGGCCCGACCGGCCGTCCAATAGCCGGTGAAAAGCGCCCGGTCCGGCTTGTTCGGCGGATAAACCAACTCATCGGCCGGAAGGTTGTTGATGGCTTCCGCCGCAATTTTCGGGTCCATGTCGGCGAATTCCCCATAGCCTGAATGAACGAGCCAGTAGGGATACACCTCCGCGAGGCGAAGAAGAATTTTCCGTGTCGCCCGGGCATAGTCCGGCTTCCCGGTCAACGCATACAGCTCCCCCAATTTCCGCGCCTTTCGGATCATCCAGTCCACTTTGCGCGCCCGAAGGTTCCCGCTGATGGAGGGGCGAAACGTCTTGTAGCGGAAGAGCGAAAACGTCTTTCCTCCATCAAAGGTAAAGGTCTGCGGTTTGCCCCAGGTCGAATGAAGAACCACGCTTTCGGGATGCTTTTCATTGGGGAAGGTCGTGCCGCAGACCCCGCACGTCTGGCGATTCGGCTCCTTGGCATCCCACTTCCATTTTCCATGAGCCAACTGGGGCTTGCCCGCGTCGCGGCAGGCGGGACAGGGAGTCAGCAGAGTGGACAGCGGCGTGGTCTGGGGAATCATGTCCTCCAAATACGAAGGCGACAGCATCTCCAGCAGCGGGTCACATTCCTTTCGCAGTTCCTCCAGGTAGTCCCTGGCCCATGCGCTCTGCTTCACATTCTCACGGGCCCGCAAAACATCCTCGCCTTTGATGAATCCGCGGGAATGCACGGGTGCAGCGGACGGAGCTTCCGTTTCCGCCGTTGTGCCGGAACCAATGCCGAAGATGCAAAGTCCCACCATGATCATTATTCGAAGCCAGAAGGTTGAGCACGAAAGATGCCGTCCGCTGATCAGGGTCATGGTCATCCTTCGGTGTCGTGGTAAACGGCCAGCACGGACTCCGCGATGTATTCCGCGTCCTCCACGGTGTACAACATCCCCAGCGGCAGGCAGACAAAGCGATGGACGTAGTTCTCTGTCATGGGAAAATCCTCCTTCCGGTAGCCCGGAGCGGGCCAGTCGGCATCGTCCCTGAACGGGGAGGCTGCGGGTGTGTAAGTCGCCCGATGAATGCAATAGTCACGTTCATACTGGCAATACGTGCCGGTGATCTTCACGCAGTTGACGTTTCGGGCATGAAGGCGTTTGGTGAATCCCTCGGCCTGTTCCGTCGTGGGAAGATAGAAATAGATTTCAAATCCCGAGTCGCCGGACGGGTCGGGAATGCGGCGGAACGTCAACCCCGGCAGCCCGGAAATTTTGTCCAGGATTACTTTGCTCAGTCTGCGACAGTGGGCGCGAACGCCATCCAGCTTGCGCAGTTGGGCCAGGGCCACCGCCGCCGTCATTTCATTCATGCGGTATTGCCCGCCACAGAACGTCGGGATGCGCGAAGGAGCCCGTAACTCGTGTGGGGACCGGTAGAGTCCCAGGTCGTGCATGCGGACTGCACGCTCGTAAAGCAGCGGATCGTCCGTGACCAGCAGTCCCCCCTCCCCGGCCGTCATGCATTTGTTGTTTTGGAAACTGTAAATGCCAATGTCTCCGAATGCCCCAACGCGTTTTCCGTGATACATGGCACCTGGAGACTGTGCGCAATCTTCCAGCACCCGGAGGCCCGCCGCCCGGGCTTCCGGCATCAGCGCATCCATGTCGGCGGCAACCCCCTGGTAGTGCATGATCAGGACGGTCTTGGTTTTCGGCGTGCGCAGCCGGGTGATTTCCCCCGGCGCAAGGTTCATGGTGTCATCAATCTCCGCCAGAACAGGGCGCGCCCCCATTCGGACAATCGCGGAGAAACAGGAAATCCAACTCCACGCGGGGACAATCACCTCGTCTCCAGGCCCGACCTCCAGTGCCGAAAGCGCGACTTCAAGCGCTCCGGTTCCGCTGGTCACACCAAGGGCAAAACGAACGCCCATGAGTGCACAGGTCTCGCTTTCGAGGGTCGTGGCCATCTTGCCCTGTTCCGAGGGAGGCAGGGAACCGGTGTAGCGAAACAGCCGTTTGCTTCGGATCACTTCCAGAACCAATTCCTCCTCCTCCCGACCGATGATGGTTTCGCCAAGTCCGAGTTTCGGACGGGCACGAAGCGGCAGGGAGGACGGTGACGGACGACTGACAACGGCGGTATTCATAATGATGGTTTCAAAACATTGTTGTGTGCGATTGCGGCATGAACGGTTGCATCAAGCGCGCCATGCGCGAGCTTGAGGGCAGCCGCCCGGACATGCAAAAACGGGGCATGGGTTCCAAAGACAATCCGCTGCGGAGCGATGAAGCGTGACGCGGTGGCAATCGTCTCGGCGTCATCGAGGAACGAGAGATCAACCATGAGATTCGGACTTCCCGTGGCCAGAACCTTCAGCTCGTGCATGTAGGCACAAAGGGCGTGGATGCGGTTCTCCGGATGGCGCAGACTCAGGCGGACAATGTCTTCGGCGGGTACGCCGGTCACCTCCATGCAGGACGGTTGATTGCGCTCATCGTTCACCCGCATGGACACAAGCAGCGGAAGATTCCTTTCCCGGGCAAAGTGACAGAGAGCGTCGCCCGGACCCGAGCCCAGCGAGTATCCATGGTAATTGGGAAACACCTTCAGGGCCACCACCGGGAATCCCGCCAGCGCCTCCTCACACGAGCGCCTCCAATTCCCAAGGATCGGATGAACCGTTTTGACCGGACGAAATCGCGGCAAACCGGCGATCTTCCCGAACAAGCGAAAGTCAAAGGTGTCCGGCTCGGGAAAAAGGATGGACTCCACCGCCGAAAGCCACACTTCATCGATCCCGTCCATCTGATAAAAGCGGTCCAGTTCGTCCGGAGTGTGAACGGAAAAATGTTGGGTCGGCCAGAAGCCGGCTCCGGCATTGACGTCGATGATTTTCATGGCGTGGCGGCTGAGGAATCTTCCTGTTCCAGCGGAAGGCGAAAAACAGCCCTGGCGTTCCGATGAAAGATGTTTTCACGGTCCTCCGGCGAGAGCGGAGTTCCCAGAATTCGCCCCAGTTGGGAGGCGAGTCCGCGCAGGAACAGATCGGAGCCGAAAAGGATGCGCCGACTCCCAAGAGTCTTCACGGCGAATTCGAGGGTTCCGGAAAATGGCTGTGATCCGGATGTGTCAATCCACACATTCTCAAGATCAGCGATGTCCAGGATGCCCCGGACATTGCTGCCCTCCATGTGGGCCATGATGATGCGGGCCTCGGGGAACCGCCTGGCCAGGTCCGCCACATCGTGCGGCTCCGAACGATTTTCCTGCGTCTTGTCGTTTTCCACCGTCCACGGGTTGACATACCAGGAGTGATGCAACACCGGCACATCGTGTCGGATGGCCATCTCCATCACCGGGTCCAGGAGCGCGCTGCGACAGTTGACGTCCAACTCCAACTTGATCCCCCGAAAGGCCGGACTCTCAAGACGGCGAGTCAGCTCCTCCCGCACAGCCGATTCCGCAAGGGCGGGATTCACAAAACACATTCCAAAGAATCGATCAGGGTGAAGGTTGACCATTCTTTCCGTGTAATGGTTGCCCTCCCGAACGGATTCCGCCGTTTGAAACGGTGCCACATGCCCAAGGATGCCGCTCATGACGATATCGCACCGGTCCATCTGCTCAAGCGCGGCCGCAACCGCCTCTTCCACCGGACAACTCAGTCCCTGCCCGGAAAAACCCTTGGGGTGGGTGTGGATGTCGATGACTTTCATGGAACGAACATTCGCCTCCTAAAACTCCACCAATTGATTGTTTTCGTCATAAGCCTTGTGAAGAGGATTCGGTGAAAGGTTCGACAGGCCGTCCTTCCCGAGGGATTCCACATGCGCATCGGCAAACAGGACATTGGCCTTTCCATTGTGGCGAAGATGCGCGTGGATATTCATCGTGTCATAGATGATGTACAGTTGCTTTGAATGCCGGGGCGACCAGTTGTCGGCCAGAAACCAGTATTGCGAAGGTTTCTCGATGGCTGAAAGCCGCACCGCCCGGCTGAAGGTTCCCTTCACCCAGTTGAAGGCCGCCGTGTCGCTGGGATCGCTCACCCCGATGTTCGGATACACCGAGGGCAGACATCCATAGACGAATCCCGTCAGCGGATCCTTGTAGGAATACGGCGGCGCGGAGGGGCACACCATGACACTTGCATTGTTCCCCAGGTAATTGTCCCCGGCCATGATTCCTCCGGCCTTTCCCGTCAAACAATCGCTCCAGCGCGTGGTTCCCGAAGCGGAGTTATAATGAAAATAGATAATGCCGTCATGATCATTGGCATACCTAAGCAAAGCCAATCCCACCTGGCGAAGATTGTTGACGCATCGTACAGATTTCGCCGTCGCGAGAAACGAACTCGCCGCCGGAAACAGCAGCGCAGCGAGGATAAGCAAAACGGCGATTACCACGAGCAACTCCGTCAGAGTGAATGCGGAATACGCGGGACATCGGCTTTTTCCCAGGTCGCCAGTTCCATTTATGATAAGTTTCCCAGTCACAAAAGATGTGCGTTCGGTGAAAAACAACTGTGCAAGGAAGACCTAAGGCGTCGTTTCGGCAGTGACTTCAAATTTATCCAGGAACACCCGGGTGGATCGGTTGCTAAAATCTGCCACGGAGAAGCCCAATTGGTTGAATCCGGAGGTGATGTTTGTGTTGAAGGAAAACTCGGATTTTCCGTCTGCGGTTTTGACCGGCTCGCCATTGAGCTTGACGGTATAGGTCTGGCTGGGAACGGAAAAAGCGATTTCGAAGGTGTTCGGTTCGTTGGGCAGCCAGACGCCCTTGACATACACGTTGCTCTTGCCGTCCCTCAAAATCAGGGAATCGCCCGCCAGACCGGCCATGACACCATTTTTCCCGTTTTGGGAAAGATTGGCAACGAACACCGGCGAGACAAAAATCCCCGCCGCTTCCTTGATTGACAGAACGGTGAAGGTCAGTTTTCCGGCAGTTAAATCGGGCAGATTCTCCCATTGGGCTTTTGGGATCTCGTTGAGACCCTCTTCATTCTTCTCAAAAAGAAGGCTCTTGTTTCCGTCAATTCCAAACGGATCCTCCGGGGCCGTCGAGGCATCCACCACCTTGATGACACTGCCGATACTGGTTCCGCTTAATACGGCTCCTGTGGGTGTGGCGTCCGGAACATCCTTGGAAAAATCAGTTGAAAAAGTGAAGGCGAAAAGGCTGCCGGGGAGTGCCATCGTCAGTGTCATCAGGGTGCGGGAAAAAGAATGGGGAAAAATCATGTCGGTGTGGCAGGTGTTAACGGAAGCAATCTAGGCTCGCGGAGATTTTTTTCCATATAGGAAACCATTGAATATTTATAAAAAACGCTTCGCTTTATCGAGTTTTCTGGGAAACAGGCTATTTATTTTTTTCTATTTCGGTTTTCTCAAGCCTGCTTTTCACCCACATGGGATAGGAGTCGTCCACTGGGGAAAACCAACTGAAAACTCGGTGAGTAGCCTGAACTTCGAGGGCAAAAACGGGCGGAGTGGCCTGTAAAAACGTTGAGCCTCAATCGGCTTCCATTGACGTCAGAGCCCGAGGATGGCGTCCATCGCGCGGGCGGTGTTGGGGATGAGAACCTCCGGCGCGTGTTTGTAGAAGGGGACGGGCGGGATCATTTCGGCGGTCACCCAGCCATCGTAGCCCACCTGGCGCAGGGCGGCCATCACGAACGGCCAATCAACAGGACGTTTTGCATCTGAGACGAGGAAGGCATGGGAATCCAATCCCGGACGTGATGTCCACAAAAAGCCGTTTCCGCCCGAAGAAATCGCTGGGATTGTGTGGGTGACATCTTCTCAACCTCTACAGAAGAGTCTCCTGAATGGGGGCCGCTTGGGGAGGGGTTTCCATCCCGAGACGGGCAAGGAGTTCGTTTTCTGAGAGGAGGGGGATTTTTCGTTCGAGCGCCTTTTCGAGTTTTGATCCGGCGTCTTCACCGACGAGAAGGAAGTCGGTTTTTGTGCTTATGGAACCTGTGACGGTTCCGCCGGCGTTTCGGATGAGGTCGGCCGCCGCCTCGCGCGAGAGCGTCGGCAGGGTGCCGGTAATGACGAAGGTTTTACCCGAGAGGACGGCGTTTGTCGGGGCAACCGGGTTGGCACCGACATGCAGTTCGCGAATGCGCTGAAGGACATGGCGTCCCGTGGACGTTTTCAGATAAGCGAGCAGGTTCTTTACACCCTCCAATTCCATGTCGGCAGTCACCACAAGGATGGGAGGCGCCGGATCGAGGTCGCTGCGTCTTTTCTTCTCCCGGGATTCCATTTTGAGAGGGACGCCCGCCGCGACGAGTGCCTCTGCGGCGTCCCGGATTTCCTGATTGATCTGGAGTTGCTGTTGGCAGCGGCGATTCCACTCCCCGGTTTCCTGGGTGCGGAGGATGCGGATTTCCTCCGACAGGCGTTGTTTGTTCTCCCGATCTGTCGCGGCTTTCCAGGCCTTCTCTTTTTCGAGGCGTTGCGTTCGTGCGGCTCCCATGTGGAGTCGGGAATCCGGGCTCAGTTCCCGTGCGAGTTTCACCTTTTCGTAAAGGAGAAGGCAGCGCCGCAAAGTGTCCGAATCGGCCACGGCCTCCATGTCGTTGTGCAGCTTGCCGACTTGATGGGCGGTTGTTTCTCCGACACCCGGCACGCCCAGAGACAGGATCCAGCGGTGGAGGGGGAGGGAGCGGGCGCGATCGAGGGCGGCAAGAATTTTTCCGGCGTTTTTCTCTCCAAAAATCCGGGGTTCCCCGTCGGTTCCGATGTTAAGTGTGGCGAGTTGATCGGATGTGAGGTCGAAGACGTCGAGGGGTTCCCTCACGAGGCCGCGTTCGACGAGTTTTTCCGCCACAATTCCGCCGAGGGACTCGATGTCGAGGGCTTTGCGGGCGGCGAAGTATTCGAGGCGGCGCGTGAGTTGGGCCGGACAGTCGGCGACATTCCGACAACGCCAGGCGACTTCTTCGCGGCCACCGTCGGAGACCAATTCCTTGGCGATTTCCCCACCGCATGCCGGACATTTTCCCCCGGTGAAGGCGAGAAAATCAAAAGCCGGCGTCCCGGGGGGACGTTTGGTCTTCAAGGGTTCCACCACTTCGGGGATGACCATGCCGGCCTTGCGGACGACCACCGTGTCGCCGATGCGAATATCCTTTCGTTGAATCTCCGCTTCGTTGTGAAGGGTGGCCCGGGAAACGGTGGAGCCCTGGATGGAGACCGGTTCGAGTTCGGCTACGGGAGTGAGCACGCCCGTGCGTCCGACCTGGATGGTAATGTCCCGGAGAACGGTTTCGGCCGGAGTGATCCAGGGGACCGGCTTGTGAACGATCGCGTAACCCGGAGAGCGGGTTTTTGACGGCACGAGAGCCGCGTCGGCAAATCGGTTGAGTTTGATGACCACACCATCAATTTCATACGGCAGGCGGCTCCTCAGGTCGCGCTCCTCATCATATTCGCAAATAACGTCCTCCCGGTAGTGACGGAGGACATCCCCGATATCCTGGCAAATCCACGAGCATCGCTGGATTGGAAGTCCAAAGGCCTGGAGGGCTTCGAGCATGGCGGAATGCGAGTCGAAGCCAATCCCCTCGCAGGCACCCACGGCATAGAAGACGGCACTGAGAGGACGTTTTGCGACGAGACGGGGATCGAGTTGCTTGAGGGCACCGGCGGTCGCATTGCGCGCATTCGGGAAGGTCTTTTCCCCGTCCTTCTCCATCCGGGTGTTGAGGGTTTCAAAATCCCTTGTGGAGATATACGCCTCTCCGCGCACCTCAAGCAAAGCGGGGGGATTTTCCATGTTCAGTCGGAGGGGAATCCCCCGGATGGTTCGAATGTTGGCGGTGATGTCATCGCCGAAGCGTCCGTCGCCCCGCGTCACTCCGAGGACCAACTCCCCGTTCCGATAATGGATGCCGATCGAAACGCCATCCACCTTGGGCTCCATGACATACTCCAAATGCTCCCGACCGAGAAGTTTGCGGAGGGTTCTGTCAAACTCCAGAAGACGGGGCAGGGTGTTTTCATCCTGTCGGCGATTGCGCTTTTCCCGATCCGGTTCCTCCCGGGTGTCTGGATGTCCGGCAGCATCGGCCTTTTCCAGCGAGAGCATGGGGAGGAGGTGTTCGACGCGTTGGAATTCCTTCATCGGTTCCCCGCCCACGCGTTGGGTGGGGGAGTCCGACGATACGAACTCCGGGTGTTGCGTCTCGAGGGCGGTCAGTTCGGCAAAAAGTCTGTCGTATTCAAGATCGGTGACCGCCGATGTGCCATCCGCATAGTAGCGGCGGTCATGTTCCTCGATCTCCCGACGGAGTTCCTGGATTCTGGTGTGGGCGTCTGCCATAAAGGAATTTGGGAAAGCGAAAAAAAGACTACCCGATCCCGCAGGCCAACACACACCGGAAATTTGCGTGGGCCCGTTTTTCCCGAAAACCAAAACGGCGCGGGAGGTGAGGCCCGCGCCGTTGTGCGAAGAAGCTGCGGATGTCTCCTTAGAATTTCCCGCCGTAAACGGCGTCTTCGCCGAGTTCCTCCTCGATGCGGAGGAGTTGGTTGTATTTGGCAACCCGATCCGTGCGGCAAAGGGAGCCGGTCTTGATCTGCCCGGCATTTGTCGCAACGGCAATGTCCGAGATCGTCGTGTCCTCGGTCTCGCCGGAGCGGTGGCTGATGACGGCCGTATATTTGTTTTCCCTGGCGAGTTCAATGGCATCCAGCGTCTCGGTCAGCGAACCGATTTGGTTGACCTTCACAAGGATGGAATTGGCCACGCCCTTGGTGATGCCCCGGCGGAGGAAATCCACATTCGTCACGAACAGGTCGTCGCCGACCAGTTGGACTTTGTCGCCGAGCGCCTCGGTGAGTTTCTTCCAACCCACCCAGTCGTTCTCCGCGCAGCCGTCTTCGATCGAAATGATCGGATACTTCGCCACGAGGCTCTTGTAGTAGGCCACGAGTTCGTCATCGGTGCGCTTCGCGCCATCCGATTTCTTGAAAACATAGGCTTTTTTCGTCGCGTCGTAGAACTCGCTCGAAGCGGCGTCGAGGGCGATGAAGACCTGCTTGCCGAATTTGTAGCCCGCGACCTTGACGGCCGTCGCGATGGTCGAGAGTGCGTCCTCGGCATCGGTGAATGCCGGGGCGAATCCGCCCTCGTCACCAATGGCGGTCGAAAGGCCGCGCTTCTTCAACTCGCCCTTGAGGGCATGGAAAATTTCGGTTCCCGCGCGGAGGGCTTCCGAGAACGTCGAAAAATCCTTTGGCACGATCATGAATTCCTGGAAATCAATCGGGGCGTCGCTGTGGGCGCCACCGTTGACGATGTTCATCATCGGGACGGGAAGCACCTTGGCATTCGGGCCGCCGAGATATTTGTAGAGCGGAACGCCGACCTGGGCGGCTGCGGCCTTGGAGGCGGCCAGTGAGACGGCCAGAATGGCATTGGCTCCAACTTTTTTCTTGGTCGGGGTGCCATCCACCGCGCGCATGGTTTTGTCGAGGCCCACCTGATCCAACGCATCGAGACCGACGATGGCAGGCGCCAGCAACTTGCCCACATTGGCGACCGCTTTTGTGACGCCTTTCCCGAGGTAAACGGTTTTGACGCCGTCCCGAAGCTCCACGGCCTCATGTTCGCCCGTGCTGGCTCCGCTGGGGACTGCGGCGCGCCCGAATGCGCCTCCGGCAAGTTCCACGTCGGCTTCGACGGTGGGGTTCCCACGGGAATCAAGGATTTGACGGGCACGAATGGCGGTGATGGTGGTGGTTTCTGACATATTGGATTGGTTGAGATGAATTGGAGATGATTAACAGACGCCGCTCAGAATCTCCACGTGCCCTCCGCTGGCAAGCAGAAATGCGAAAATCCTTTGATCGTGGTCAATGCGGAGAGGTCGCTCAATTGACGACCCGCACGGGGGTCCCGGTCGCGACGTTCGCAAAATAAATTTTCACCATTTTTTCCGGCATGCGGATGCACCCGTGGCTGTCCGGAACCCCTGGCAGGAAGCCCTGGTGCATGCCGATGCCGCTGTTGGTGAGGCGCATGAAGAAGGGCATGGGCGCACCGGCAAACACAGCGCCGGGTGGCTTGGGATCCTTTTTCACATCCACATTTCTCACGAGAACATTTCCGGCCGCGTCCACATAATCGCCATAAAGGTTCGAGTGGTGGTCAACTTTTTTTCCGATGATTTTGTAATTTCCCACCGGGGTTCCGAAGCCCTCGCGTCCGCTGGAAATGGCGGAGACGCCCACGAGTTTGGAGCCCTTGTAAAACGAGGCCGTCTGCTCGGAAAGGTCAATGATCATCGAGGGGGCGCCCGAAACGCCGTCACCGTCCCAGTAGGAATTTTTCTCCGCCAGTGTGGAGGAACTCGAACGGGAAATGATCGAGCCATCCTGCCCGAGATATTTGGTCGCCGTGCTCGTGAGACGTTTGTCATACGAAGCGCAACCCGACAAGGCGGCGAGGGTGAGAAGGAGGACGGTGGATGACAGGCGGTGGTTCATATTGCAATTGCGCGCCAATAAGCCTCCGACGGCAGCTTCCGTCAAGTTCGGATCAATGGAACAGCATTCTGAAGCTGAGGTTCTTCTACTACAAGGCCCTCAAGGACGGGCAGGTTTCCCCTGTAGCACTCATTGACAAAGGCAGCATGATTGCCTCCCGTAACTTGTCGCGTTCTCCCGGACCTTTGACCATCTCGAAAAAGCACTGTCCGTTGCTGCGAGACGCATCTCCAATAAAACGAGATGCCCTGCGCCAAAGGCGCATGATTCAATAGCCCAGTCCGAAGGGCTGGGTTATTGAGAA
>JACSRU010000021.1 GCA_014879575.1 Chthoniobacterales bacterium
CATCAAGGTCATCGCCGAGGTCAAACGCGCGAGCCCCTCCCGCGGCGACCTCGCCGACATCCCCGAACCGCAGGCGCTCGCGGCGCAGTACGAAGCGGGCGGGGCGAGCGTCAGATTGCCGAGATCCTGAGCGAATTGACTCCCGAGGCCTATGTGCTCGACTACGTCGCCAACGCGGACTCCTCCATCCTGCGGAAGACGCTGGCTCCCTTTGTCGGTGCGCTTCGCGCCGCGCATCCCAGAATCCCCATCCTTCTGGTGGGCATGGTCCCCTTTGACCAGATTCTCTGGAATACCGAGCGGCGGAAGGTGTTGGATGAGCGGCGCGACATCCTCATGAAATTTTATCTCACCCGAAAAGCTGCCGGAGATGAGAACATTCATTTCATTGATGGTCATGGACTCCTCCCCATCGGACAGTCC
This sequence comes from Chthoniobacterales bacterium, assembly GCA_014879575.1. Taxonomy (GTDB): domain Bacteria; phylum Verrucomicrobiota; class Verrucomicrobiia; order Chthoniobacterales; family Terrimicrobiaceae; genus QYQL01. Next base: position 424 of record JACSRU010000021.1, read on the forward strand.
GGCATCTATGTGGATGGGGTCCACCCCACAAGCTACGGCTTCGCCGTGATGGCCGAACGCCTCGCGCCCCAGATCCGGAGCATCCTGGACAGGCCGCTGTAAAACCTCAGCGATGGGCGACGAGGGCCGGGCGGGCGAGTTGGCGGATCTCTTCGGGAAGTTCCTTCAAGCGGTCGTCGGCACTCATGCGATCAAGAAAAAGTATCCCCTGGAGGTGGTCGAACTCGTGCTGGACCGCACGCGCCAGCAAGCCCTCGGCTTCGAACGCGATCTCCTCACCGTCGAGGGTTTTGGCTTTGACCCGCACGGCATACAGGCGCGGAATATCGCCTCGCAAACCGGGAAAGCTGAGGCAGCCTTCATTTTCGACACGCAGTTTCCCAAAGGGCTGGACTTCCGGATTGATCAACACCATCGGCATCACCGACGCAAAATCCGCCAGCTTGCCATTCACCTTCATCCGGCTCGGGCGATCCCTTGATTGTGGCACATCGAGGACAAACAACTGGAGCGGACGTCCGACCTGCTGAGCGGCGAGGCCGATCCCCTCGGCGGCGCGCATGGTTTCGATCATTTCCTCCGCAAGTTCGCGGATTTTGGCATCCACTTTTTCGATGGCCCGCCCCTTCGTGCGGAGTGCCGGATGGTCGTGCGTGGCAATTTCCAGAATCATTTGGCCTCGGGTTGGGTGAAGGTCGAAACATTTCTCATGCCGGCCAGCTTGAGGGCATCAAGGACTTTGACCACAACGCCAAAGGGCGCCTCCCGATCCGCCTGCATGGCAATCTGGCGCTCCGGATGATCCTGCCGGGCGGACTTCAGAGCGGCGGAGAGTTCCTCGAGGGTTACGGCCTCTGGTCCCAGGGTGATCTCCTTTGCGCTCTTCACGCGGAGAATGAGGGGCTCCAACTTGTCCACGGCAACCATTTCGGCGGACTGGGATTCCGGCAGGTTGATTTGCAGGCGCGGCTGATCCCTGCGAAATGTGGTGGTAACGATGAAGAAGATCAGCAGAATCGCCAGGATGTCGATCAGCGAAACGATGATCAACTGGGGACTGCGTTTCTTGCGTGTGTAAAACCGCATGGGCTACTTGAGAATCTGTTTTTCGACCTGCGGCTGTTCGCCGTAGGGGTAGCACTTGACCAGAAGGTCCGCAGCCATTGACTCCATGCTGATCGCCATGACTTCGACCTTGCGCTGAAAGTAGTTGAAGGCAATCAAACAGGGGACCGCCACGCCCAGGCCGACAATTGTGCAGTTGAGCGCTTCGGAGATTCCGCGGGCGATCAGTGCCGGCTCGCCGCTTGAGCCCAGGGTCGCAAAGATTCCGACCAAACCCGAAAGCGTGCCAAGCAGTCCGAGAAGCGGTGCGACTCCCGTGGCGATTTCGAGGAACACGAGCCCCTTTTCGAGGTATGCGACCTCATGGCGCGCGCGCGTTTGGATCGCTTCGAGATTTTCGGCCTTCGGCCAGTTCAGGTGACTGATGAGAACGGTCAGAATGCGGGAAATGGGAGAGGGGTTGCGCTCGATGGAAAACTGGAGGAGGTCAATGTTATCACCTGGAGACAATTTTTCGAGCGCGATGCCCACGGCTGGAGGAATGACGATTTTCTCCCGCAGGGCCCGGCCGCGCAGGATGATGATTGTGCCGGCCACGAGGGACAGCAGGAGCAGCAGCACCATGAAAGGGCCGCCTACCACGAAAAAATCCAGAGTATGAGTGAGGAGCTTTGGCATCAGTTGCTTAAAATGGTGAACGAGTAGTCAATTTCCAGCCGTCCGTTGTCGAGGAGTTTTGCAACCTCCTCTGGAATCGGCGGAATTTCCGCCTCGATAATGGAGTTTACGCTCACCGAGGCAAAGCTTTCGTTTGAGGTATTTGAGAGGACCTTGACCTTTCCGACTTTCCCGTCGGCGGTCACGACAAAACGGATCTCAACCGTCCCGATGTTCAGGAGTCCGATCTGATCGTTGACATAGTAATACCATCTCGAACCGATCGCGTCGGAAACCGTCTTTTTGTAGCGGCCAAGCGGCGTTGCGGCGGCATCCACGGAAGCTCGTCCGCGGTTGGAAATGTTGCCCTTGATCCGGGTGATCCGTGTCTGGGGTTGAAAGCCAGGGGCTGTGGGGGCGACTGCGGGAGCCGGTTTGCTGGCGGGCCGGGCTTCCTTGGCACGCGGAGGGGCCTCCCGCAACGCCAACTGAGCGGGAGCCGGCTGACTTGGAACCGGAGTGGGCACGGCCTCGGACGGAGGAATGTATTCCTCGGTCTGCGGAGGCCGGGGGGCGGTGGCTCCGGCTTGTCGGCCCTCGGTATATTCCTGATTTGCCAGTTCGAGCGAGGGAGAGTCCTGTCCTGCGAGCGAGGGCAGGGGGGCCGCCCCGCTGGGGGGTGCCTCACTCGCGGCCCGCGTATTTTTGTCCGACTCAAACGGCGCATTCTTTGGTGTGTCCGGCACCTCCCGCCCGGGCGTGGCAACATACGTTGGCGCTTGAGGCTTCGGGGGCGTGGCAGGCACCATGGTGATCTCGATCGGCGCCTCACTCTCCGGCGGCGCGACAGGAAATTGCCAGGCGGGAACCGCCAAGGCCAGTGCCACACAAAATATCAGAGCCAGATGCAGCAGGACCGATGCAATGGCAGCCATAACCGTCTCGCGGCGGGAGTCTGACCATTCCATGGAATTCATGCCTTTATTGTGACGAAACCAGCGTCCGAGGGAAGAGGTATTCTTCGGTGCGCCTCACAATGACTTGGCAAAGGGAAGAGGAGTGCCCAAAAAATCCTTTTTCACACGTTGTCTTCGAGCACCGCAGGATCACCGTAGAGGGTGGACGAGCTGGCGCGCTCGATCCGGACATCAAAGATCCGGCCGATGTGCCGCGCGGCTCCCTCGAAGACGACGATTTTATTGGTGCGGGTGCGTCCGGAGAGCCTCTGCGGGTTGTTGCGGCTGGCACCTTCACAGAGGATCTCCACTTTTTGCCCGATCAGGGAAGTCAGATGACGGGCGACATGGCGGTTGACGACCTCGAGCAAATCCTTGTTGCGCCATTCCTTGGTTGCCTCAGGCACCTGGTCCCCCAGGGTGGATGCCGGGGTGTTCTGCCGGGGCGAGTAGCGGAAGACAAACGCGTTATCGAAGCCCACTTCATCGGTCAGCGCATGGGTGGCCGCGTAATCCGCTCCGGTCTCGCCGGGAAATCCGACAATGATGTCCGTGGTAATCGCAATCCCCGGACGTTCCGCCCGCAACCGATCAACAAGGTTCCGAAATGTTGCGGCGGTATATCCCCGGTGCATGAGTTTCAAAATCCGGTCGGAGCCGCTCTGGAGGGGCAAATGGACGTGCTCGACAAGCTTCGGGAGCCGGCCAAAGGCCGCGATCAAATCCTCCCGGAAACCGATCGGATGCGGGGAAGTGAAGCGCACGCGCTCGATCCCATCCACCTCCGAGACCGCCTCCAGAAGTTGGACAAACGGGCTGGTCGCATCCCTCCGGGGAAATTCGTGCCTGCCATAAAGATTCACAATCTGCCCGAGAAGGGTGACCTCGCGGACCCCCCGGTCGGCCAGCCCCCGCACTTCCGTCACGATGTCCCCAATCGAGCGGGCGCGTTCGGCTCCGCGTGTTTGCGGCACGATGCAAAACGTGCAGCGCATGTTGCAACCCTGCATGATCGAGACAAAGGCCGTGCATTGACCGGCGGCAACTTCCTGTCCGTTGATCGTGGACTGGGAGCCGACCTCCTCGGCCACATCCACAATCGGCAGCCTCTGGTCATCGATTCTTTCCTCAAGCCGCTGACGCACCAAATCATCCACATAGTCCGCCACGCGGTGGAACTTGTGCGTACCGACCACCAAATCCACAAACGGGCTGGTTTTTGCAAGCTCCCCTCCCCTCGCCTGCGCCATGCATCCGAGATAGCCAAGAACCAAATGCGGGCGCTCCCGGCGCAGTTTCCTCAGCATCCCCATTTTGCCGATCGCCTTCTGTTCCGCCATATCCCTGACGCTGCACGTGTTGAGAAGGATGACATCCGCCTCCGCTTCGTTATCTGTCATCCGATACCCGCGCTCTCCAAGCATTTTGGCGACCTGCTCGGAGTCTCGCTCGTTCATCTGGCACCCGTAGGTTTTTATGTGGACGCTGGGCATTGGAAGGCACGGGAAAATAAGCGAGTTTCCCCACCTTGTCAGCCCTCATCCTTAAAAATCGGCAACAAATCCGGCTGGCTCACTTGGAGACATGCAAGGGCGGTTGGAGTCGGGAAAAAATTCTTCCTGCACCACCGGCGCCACTTCTGGAGGGATGACCTTTGCTGGCCTGCGGCCACCCTTCGGGTTGTTCTTTCGAACAAGCT
>JACSRU010000102.1 GCA_014879575.1 Chthoniobacterales bacterium
GGACGACACGGAGGTCATCCCTCCAGAAGAGGCGCCGTTGCCTTGGAGGGACCAGCTCCGTCTGGTCCGCAGGCGGTCGGCGGGGCGTCTGGATCTCCGCTCTGTGTTTCGATGAAGTCTCGCCGTTTGAACTGGAAGAATTTTTCCTGTTTTCATGTCGCGCAAGGACAAAAGCAAAACAGCAAACGTAATAAAATTGAATTACATTGCCTGCTATATTAAAAAAACTGCAAAATTCTTCTTTACATTTCTTCTCAGCCTGCGAGAGGATTCTCCTTGTTTTCGTTCCCTACCATGAAAAGAAACTTCTCACGCTTTGTGCCGTTGTGCGGGCTGCCATCTTTCCTCCTTTCCGCTTTCGTCCTGCCTTTGACTGCCGCGGACATCATCGATCCTCCACTGGTGATGGGTGCAAACGCCATTGACCCAACAGGAGGCTCCGAATCCGGGACGCAAACTGTGGATCAAACGGCACCCGGTTCTTTTTCCCAGGCAGAGCTTGAAGCATTGCCCGATCTGGGGGCGATTCAAGATTTTACGGGTTGGGGCATTCAGGGCGTGACATCCTATCTCATCTTCACCGATGAGCGGCGGGCCGATGTGAAAGGGACTTATGAAAATCTCACGGGATCAACAGCAGGAGGCGCGACCAACATCGGCAGCCAAAAAACCAGTGACGGAAAGGGGATTAAAATCAACTCGGGTTCCACCAAAAGCACCGTCTTGAACATTGATTTCGGGAGCGCCACCTACAGCGGTTCGCTTGCCGCTTTCGACTCTTTGGCCAAAGCTCCAACGGCGGCGGGTCTTACCATCAGCGGACTGAATAACGTCAGCACAAATGTCACCGTAATCTTCTATGGGACAGATGACACAACCCCGCTCTTCACTGGCACGGCAGCAAAATACGTCAACGGCCTCGATCCGGACGTTTCAGACGGCAACACCTACGGCAGTGATGCCTACGTGGGATACCATGCGACCGGGACCGGGGCAATGTCAGGGATCGGCAAGATCCGCATTCAGACCAATCAAGTGCTCGGGGCCAGCGCAGGAATAGGAATCGATGATTTGGCCTACACGGCATCGGGCAAAGCATACTATATGTCCGGTACGGGTTCCGGCCTCGCCGATGGCAGCAATTTTTCCAATGCGTTGCCCTTCGCAAAGATCCGGTCAACCTTGAATGCGACAATGGTGGCTGGCGACACACTGTATCTCGCTTCCGGGACGTATACGGTCACCGGAACGCGCAGCCTGGACATCACCACCAGCGGGAGTGCTGGCAAGCCGAAGCGTGTGGTGGGAGTCAGTTCGGGCACCAGCAGGCCTGTCCTTGTGGGGGCCAATTGGAGCCCCGCCAACCCGTCGGGCACAAACCCCTCCTCTCCGACGACCACGCCATACTGCATCAAATTGGACGCAGGAAACAACCGCGGAGTCAGCCATTGGGAGTTTGAGAATCTGGAACTCCGCAACGTCATCTACGGAGTCGAGGCCGAGCCTCGAAATACTCCACCGCACGGCAACCTGGTTTTTCGGAATTTGAAAATTCACGACGTTCGTTACGGTTTGCGCATGATGTATTGCAATGATGTCACCGTTGAAAATGTGTCGGCGGAGAGATATACCAGAAGCGGTTTTCATATGGAGTTTGGATGCAATCGGGTCAACTTCAATAACTGCACGGCTGACAATTCCGGTGGCGATCCGGCCTGGTGGAACTACTCAGAAAGCATCCCTTATGGTTTTGTTGCGGCTGCCAGCGGCTCGGAAGCCGCGAACGCGGACTTGAGTTTCACAAATTGCCTGTCGAAAAACAACCGGTTCAACAATGGTCAGCAAACGTTCTGGAATGGTGATGGTTTCGACACGGAAGAGAAGACGATCCGGACCACTTTTACCGGCTGCATCTCTATCAACAACGAAGACGCCGGGTTCGACTGCAAACAGGCCACGAACACCACGATGAACTTCAAGAACTGCCGATCGCTTCGTAACAGCATTGGCTTCAAGGCCTGGTCCGGAACCTTCGATTTCAATAATTGTGTTGCCGCCTTCAACTGGCGGCGTGGTACCGCGAGCATTGTGAGCGGGACGGTTACGAAAGCCTTGACCAACGATGTCGACGGTTTTGCCGTCCAGAATGGAGTCGCCACAATCAACTATTGCACCGTTTTGATCTCCGGCACCGATAGCCCGCAACCACCTCCTGTGATCTTCGGCCTTCGCCAAAGATACTCGGGGACCGTTACCACGGGCGGCGTTGTGACAGGCTCGGACAATATCATTGCCTTCGGAGGGACTTTCGGGGGAACCGTTAGCGGGCAATCCATCGGGGCGTTCGTGGGAAGCTATCGCTTCACCGGCACCGCCACAGGCGGCACCCTTCAAATCGTCAACTCGGCTACCTACAAATATGGGGATCCCCTGCCGCCCCTCTTCGTTGATCCCAATCCGAATTGGGATGGACATGGCCAGAATATGGACAGCGACACCTATGGGCTGACCAAAGGTTACCATTCCGCTCGCCCCTAAAGGCAAAGGCATGGGGTGTGCAGGACAATGGATTTCTGGTTGTCATGGTCATTGTTTGATTCTACCGTCACTCACCCCGAATATTATTTTTCGGGGCAACCGTAACTCCCGCATTTTTTCGTGTCTCGTCGTAAAAAATCCTCCATCAGTGTCCTCTGGCTGTTTCTTGCAGCGGGTTTGATGCTGATGGCGTTTGTTGGGGCGCGTTTTTTTCTCTCCTCCACCTCCGATCCCTTCCGAACGATTGCGCGGCTCGATGTCCCATCCTATATGGATAACGCGAACAGCCTCCGGGGAAATGTTTACAAGATCGAAGGGGAGGTTTCAAACTCGCTGGCGTGGTCGCCGACCTCCGGGCGATTGATTGCCATCGACGCGGACGATGAGGTTCTCCCGGTTCTGGTGACCTCTGAGTTTAATGCCGTCAACATCCAAAAGGGGCAGAAGTTCCTCTTTGTCCTTGAAGTGGATCCCAACGGCGTCCTGAAAACAAAAAAACTCACCCAACAATGAAAGCCAGATTTCCGGCCTTGTTTTCCGCCATTTTCGTTGCGCTGATATCCGGAACCTTGCCGGCCCAGACGCCCCCTGAGGGAGTCGGGGACTCGCAGGCCGCCACCGGAGGTGCCAGGCCTGGGCAAATGAATGAGGGATTTATTGGGCGGGACATTCCCCATTTTGACCCGGGCAACGATACCATGAGCTATGATGGCAAGCTTTGGAACATCAACGACAACCGCCTTTTCCGGGCCCGTTTTGAAAAATATCTGAACGCCCCCCCGGCGACAGCGGGAGAGGATGTGACCTACCGCGAGACCATCAAAAAGATCATGGAGCTTATTGCTCCCGGGAATGCCACAAAGGCGAACCAGGATGCCGCGTTTGCGCTTTTGCAAAAAGCCTCCCAATACAAAGACGATGCCAATCTTTGCCGGACACTTGCGGATGCGTTTTACGCCTCGAAGAACAATATCGCGCAAGTCGAACGATTGAAGCAGGAAAACCTGATTCTCGAAAGGCAGCGAGCCGCCGCCGAGTGGAATAACGAGGTGGCCACAACGAGTGGTAATCTCCTTGCTCCAAAGGTTGCCAAGGACGATGCAATGGGACAGGAGAATGCAAGAATGGCGCGTGCCGCTCGAGTGGCCAGGGCAACGCGTCAGCTTTCCGAGGTGGGACAGACGATCGAGAACAACAAGGCGCGCATGGTCCTGTTGGAAATGAGTGCCAAGGGGCACTTGCAGGCGCTCATCATGCAGTTTTTTGCAACACGCAGGTTCGAGCATGTGATCATTGCCAATCGCTTTTATCGTTCGCTCTATACGGATGGAGACAACTCGATCGACGTTTTCAAGCAAATGGTGGAAACGATGCCGGTGAACAAGGATGCCGGACAGGCAAAAATCGAAGCGGAGTTTGACCCCAAGGTTTCCGGCGAGGCCAAGGGGGGCGGCTATGTGGGAGCCGGCTCGGGAACAAACGGCACTGGCGCGCAAGGCGGCGCCTATGCGCCTTCCGGTCAGTCATTTTCCGCCCAGGGGCTGAAGCTCGGAGTGCAGAATCTCAGCGTCGAGAGCCTCGTCGGAGGAGCCGCCACGGCGGCCCAGGCGGTCAGCAAACTCATCAGCTCGCTGAGCCAACTGGACGGACTGGCCAATGAAGCGATCCGGGATGTCAACGAGGGGGTCGAGGCCTATCGGTTTTTGATGTCAAAAAATGAGATGAAAAGCGCGACGGAACGTCTCGCGGAAACCTTCGCTCTCGGAGAGTTTTTGCCATCCGTCCGGCTTTTGAGCCGGGAGGACAAGCGCCGGGCCCTGGAATTCTCCCAGAAGGGGAACGAACTCCTCGCCTCGCTGGAAGTCAATGATCTGACGCGCAGCGCGAAGCTGGTGGATGACTTGCAGCGGATCGCCGTGGATTTCGACGCAAGCAAGCCGCTTGCAAAGATTGAGACCGCGAAGACGGTCAGTAAAATGCACCTCGCAAAAGCCCGCAATGCGGCAACCAGTGGGGACAAAAAGGGAATGGAGACAGAGTTGCGGGCGGCGGCGGAGATCTGGCCGCGCAATCCGGAGATCGCGGAGGTGGGCGAGATGCTCATCAACCAGTCCGATGTCCAGCAACGGGCGATCTCGGACTTTGACCAATTGTTGAGCCAGAAAAATTACCGGCAAATTTTTGATGACAAGATGAAGTTTATCGCGGCGACCGCGATGTTTCCAGAGAAGCAGGAGCAGTTGAGGAAAGTGCTCGATGACATGACGCTTGTGGAGGCGGCGATCATCCGCGCGCAGGAAATCGAAAAACGCGGGGATTTTTCCGGAGCCTGGGAGAGTGCCGAGACGGCCTACCGGCAGTTTCCTGACGACAACAAACTCAACCAAGTCCGGGCCAATCTGACCACGCGCGCCCCAGAGTTCGTCCGGGCTCTCAAGCGGGCCGAGGAACAGGAGAAGAAGGCGCAATTGGGATCCTCGCTCACCTGGTATTTGAAGGCACAGCGGGAATATCCGGCCAGCGATTTTGCGCGACAGGGGATCGAGCGCCTCAATGCCCAGGTGCTCCCCGATGCGCAATAGCCGGCGGGAGGCGCGCCGACGATGAAGCGGAAAATTCTCATCGTGGACGGGCACAGCATGATTTTCCAGTGGCCGGAGCTTGCGCGGAAATACCCGGCCGCCGGTGCCTCGGTGCGGGACTCTCTCGTGCGAAAACTGACCGGTTTGCAGGACAACTCGGACTGGACGATTGCCGTGGTTTTTGACGGACGGGGAGTCAAGGCCTCCAGCGAGGGAGCGGACGGGGGCATCACAATTTTTTATTCCAAAGACGGACAGACTGCCGACGCGATCATCGAGCGGCTGGCGGCAAAATATGCGACCAGCCACGATGTGACTGTGGCGACGGACGATCACATGGAGCGGACAACCGTGGAGTCCTTCGGTGCCGCCGCGATTTCTTCGCGGCAACTGCAACGGGAAATCGAGGCGGCCAACCGGGAGCTTCAGACCACGATCCAGCGTCTCAAAAAGTGAGGATGCGCGCGTCGGCTCCGTTCAACCCACCAACTCCCGGTGTTGCAGGGCCAGATAGCGATCGGTCATGCCCGAGAGATAATCGCAGATGCTGCGTTTCTGGCCGTGTTTGCGGATTCTTGCCTGAGTCTTGCGGCCGAGGCTGGAAGGGTTGGTGGTCAGCGTGTGGAAGAGTTCGGAAATCATTCTGGCGGCCTGGCGGTTGGCACCGGCGACTTCCGGGTGGAAATAAAGGTGCTTGAAGAGAAATTTTCGAAGGGTCGAGAGTTCCCGGCGAAGGGTGGGGCTGAAGGCCGCCAGGCGACCGGGGTGATTCCGGACATCTTCTGGCGAGGAGACGCCGCTTTGGGTGAGTTTGTCGTCCGTGTGGGCAACGAGGTCCTCCACGAGCTCGCTGACGAGGCAGCGAATGACGAAGCTGCGGTTTTTTTCCGGATGGATACGGGAATACTCGCTCTTCGCGCGATCGAGAGCCCGGCACCACAGCGGAACGGTCATCAGCTCCTCCCAGTGCAGGAGTTCGGCATCCAGTCCGTCATCCAGGTCATGGCTGGAATAGGCGATCTCATCGGCCAGGTCGGTGAGTTGGGCCTCCAACGAGGGGGAGGGATGCGCTTTTTGTGTCAGCGGATGCACGTAGCCATCGGCATGCTTCTGGATGCCTTCACGGACATCCCAAGTCAGGTTGAGGCCGGGACGCGCGGGATATTTTTCTTCGAGGATTTCGACGATCCGGAGGCTTTGTGCGTTATGATCGAAGCCCCCCTGTCCCTTCATGAGGCGGTTCAGTTCCTCCTCTCCGGTGTGACCGCAGGGGGGGTGCCCGAGATCATGGGCCAGCGCGATGGCTTCTGCGAGATCTTCATTGAGACCAAGGGCCCGGGCGAGGGTGCGGCTGATGGAGGCGACCTCGATGGTGTGGGTGAGGCGCGTGCGGTAATGGTCCCCGGTGCCATTGAGGAAGACCTGGGTTTTCCCATCGAGCCTCCGGAATGCGGAGGAATGGATGATCCGCGCCCGGTCCCTCTGGATTTCCGAGCGAAAGGCATGCTGCCGCTCGCGGTGCCGCCGTCCAGCGGTTCCCTGGACGGGGACCGCACAGGGTGAGAGGCGGGTCACCTCGGCGCGCGCAAAGTCCGGGGTGCTCGGCAGGGGATCGGATGCTTTCCTTGGCATGACCTGCTTTTCCGGTGCCCCGTCAATGGATGCGGAGTCCGGACTGCGGATCGAACAAGTGGGCCCGCTCGACCTGGATCTCAAAAAGCAACCGGTGTCCGGCCTCCCGTTGGTCCACTTCGGCGTGGCTTCGGCTGATCACCGTGTGCGCGCCGGTCTGCAGGTAGAAGTAGGTCTCGGCACCCATGGGTTCGACAATGTCCACCACAGCCTGAAAGGTGTTTTTGGAAAGCGGCTTCCCGTGAGGAACCAAGTCGCAGTTCTCCGGACGAATCCCGAGCGTCACATCCTTGCCGACATAAGACATGGCCGCCGGACGGCTCCCCAGGTTGAGCTCCACGGCTCCCCCCTTCATTTCCTTGAAAATCACCTGGTCGCCCTCCTTGCGCAGCGTGCCCTTGAGGAAGTTCATGGGAGGACTCCCGAGGAAGCCCGCGACAAAAAGATTGGCCGGTTCGTTGTAAAGTTTGAGCGGGGCGTCAATTTGTTGGACGACGCCTTCCTTGAGTCCGGTCTCCGGATTCAGCACGGCGTCCATCACCACAATCCGGGTGCCCATCGTCATGGCCTCGACCTGGTCGTGGGTCACATAAATCATCGTGGCCTGGAGCCTTTGGTGGAGTTTGATGATTTCTGTGCGCATTTGGACTCGCATCTTGGCGTCAAGATTCGACAGGGGCTCATCAAAGAGAAACACCTTCGGTTGGCGGACGATCGCCCGCCCCACGGCCACGCGCTGGCGCTGTCCGCCGGAAAGCGCTTTGGGCTTCCGATCCAGAAGTTGCTCCAGCCCGAGAATCGTCGCCGCCTCGTTCACGCGCTTTTGGATTTCGGCCTTCGGAAATTTTCTCAGTTTGAGCCCAAAGGCCATATTTTCAAACACGCTCATGTGCGGATACAGGGCGTAGTTTTGAAAGACCATGGCAATGTCGCGATCCTTGGGCGGCACATCGTTGATCCGTCTCTCGCCGATGAAAATATCCCCTTTCGAGATTTCCTCCAGCCCAGCAACCATCCGGAGCGTTGTGGATTTTCCACATCCCGAGGGACCGACAAAGACAACAAACTCGCGATCGATGATTTCCAGATTGAAGTCTCGGACGGCGGTGACATCCCTGCCTTTGTCTCCGGGGTAGATTTTGTAAACGTGATTCAGCGTAACTTTTGCCATGAGTAGGATTTTTAATTTTTCGTTGTGCCCTGGGATTTAAGGCCTCCAGTGGGCGGCTGAAGGCCTGTTGTCAGGGGCCAATCAAAGACTTCCTTATGAAGAAAGTCAACCGGATCGGAGCCGGAGCGCGCCTGACAAAAAAGAGGGGTTGGAGATTCCTCATTTACCGCCAAATCCGCTCATCGGCTTTCCTCAGAGGTCAGGATGTCTGATTTTGTGAACGCTTGCGGAGGCGGAGGCCCCTGGCTATCCTCGCGCCATGAGTAAAGTTGTCGGGGAATTGGCCATCCTACAATTGATCCGGAGCAGGGCGGCGACGAGTCAGATCGAACTGGCCCACGCCCTTGGGCTTCCCGCCAACACGGTTCACGGGATCGTCAAGCGTATCGAGGCGAAGGGACTGGTCTTTGAGCAGCGCCAGCAACGTGGCAAACGGGGACGTCCGTCCGTTCATTATGGCGTCAGCATTCCGGGGCATGTCCTGGTCATCAAGTGGATGGGCACCGACTGGCAGGGGCTCGTTGTGGGGCAGGAGACGGGGGCTGAATCCCAAATCGCCCGTCTGTCCTCGCCCACCGTTCCGAATATCACCGCCGCCGCCGCGCACCTGACTCGCTTGCGTGATCTCGCGGTGAAAAACTCCGGCCTGCGATTGGAAGAACTGGACGGAGCCATTGTGATGCTGAATGCCATGCATGCGCTCGATGGTCGCCTGACCAGTTCGGTGATTCCCTGGGTCGGGGAAATCACCGAAGCGTTCCTCTCGGAAACGCTCAAGTGTCCGACGATGATCAGTGAAAACCTGCATGCCGCCGAGATGGAATTGCGAAGGTGGACACGGGAGGATGCGCGAAGCCTCGCGGTGTTCAATGTGGGCGACGGTGTGAGTGCCCATTACGCCACGCTTGCGGGTCCCTGGGGACAGATCGAGAGCCTGCCGGGACAGGTCGGCCACATCGAACGCGAGCCCGGCGGGGACCTTTGCGGTTGTGGCAACCGGGGCTGCCTGGAAACCGTTCTCGCAGGCGGCTGGGTGCAGCACCGCGTGCTGAAGGACATCTCAAACGGCGCCCAAACCGTACTTGGCAATTCGCTCTCAAAATCCCCTCGGGAATTTTTTCACGACATCAACGCCGCTGCCATCGAGGGCGAGGATTTCTACGCCCGGCGGCTGATTGACGGATTCATCGCCCACTGTGCATGGGGTCTCTCGGTGGCCATCCACATGTTCCAGCCGGACATCATCGTCGTGGAGGGCTATGCCTTCGAGGACCGCTGGCACTGGGTCGAGCGCATCACCCGGGCTCTCCCCCCGGGCTCTCTGCAATTTCGCCAGCAGGAACTCCGCCTGGAACGACAGCGGCGCCGCCCCATGGACGAAATGCGCGAGATGGCCGCCGAGTTCTTCATGTCACGCGAGGGAATCCCTGCGTAAAAATTAAATCGGAAACGGAATGAAATATTGACAATGTGGCGAGAAGAGAGTTGATTGCCAGCATGAGTTCTCCCCATGTTGCGGATGTGTGCCGGGTCCGTTGTCGAGCAGCGTGGGGGGGATTTTCGTTGGTTGAAGTGACAATTGCCTTGGGGCTGGTGACGTTTGCGATGGTCTCCACGCTGGCGATTCTTCCGGTGGGGCTCTCCTCGTTGCGGGACGCGCGGGAGATTCAGGCGCAGGCGAACATTCTTCAGCAGGTGGGTACGGATTTTGAGGCGACGCCCTTTGCGGAGATTCCGGCGACCAATGTTTTTCATTTTGACCCGGATGGCTTGCGGTTGGCGGACAGCGACACGGCCGGGCCAGGATCCTACGAGGTGACGACGCAGGTGTCGGCACCGAGTTACCCTGGGATGCCGGGTTCGATTGCCAACCGTCTCAAGAGGGTGGAAATTGAAATCCTCCGGCTGGATCGGGGGGAGGGGCAGCCCTCGGCTCGAACTCCTGTTCGCGCCGCGCTGGAAGTTGCCGATTCGGGTCAATGAAGCGTCATTCATGCGAATGGCGGTCGGGTGCGACACTGCGGCGAGGTTTCACCTTGCTGGAGTTGTTGGTGGCAACAGTGGTGTTTGCATTGATTTTGGTGCTGACTTTTTCCGTGATCTCGCAGACGTCTTCCGTGTGGCAGCGTTCCACGCGGGATCTTGAGGCCTTTCAAAATGCGCGGCTGGTATTTGAGAACCTCACTCGGCTGGCTTCCCAGGCGACGTTGAACACGTATTGGGACTATGAAATCAACGGTGTCGGACAGGTCGTGCGCTATCGGCGCAATTCCGACCTGCATTTCTACCTGGCTGCGGCGGGGTTGAATGGCGTGCCGGGAACGAGCGGGTGCGGTCAGGCGCTCTTTTTTCAGGCACCATACAGCCGCCGTGCGCCGTCGGCGACATGGGTTCCCCAACTGCTGAACGAGATCGGATTCTATGTGGAATTTGGATCGGATGACAACTGGCTGCCGACCGCCTTGAAGGGGTCTCTGACCGCGTCGTGGCGGTATCGCCTGTTTCAGGCTGTGGAGCCTGCGGAGGACTTGACGATCTACTCGACGTCGGCGGCACAGGCAGACCCCCCGCCATGGGTTTCGACCGGGAATGCCCACCCTGTCGCTGACAACATCGTTGCGCTGGTGGTCCTGCCTGGGCGCGCGGAGGCGGAGGAGGCGCTCTTGGGCCCGTTGGTGACGAATCTGGCGTATGATTCGCGAACCGGGGCAACCCTTCCGGTTCAACCCGTGAGCGCCAACCAACTCCCGCCCCTCCTGAACCTGGCTATGATTGCAATTGACGAAAAATCCGCAGCCCGGCTGGCCTCTGGCTCGACGCCCCCCGCGCAGGTGGGTGCCGCCCTTGCGGGGAGGTTTCAACTCGCCGCGAATTTTCAGGAGGATTTGAAGGATGCGGAAGCCGATTTGACTGCCGCCGGAGTGTCCTGTCGTGTTTTTTCGACGCGCATTCTTCTCAAGGAGTCCAAATGGAGCGAGTGATTCACCCTCCTGTCCGCCGCACTTCCGGCTTCTCATTGATCGAGCTTCTGGTCGTGATCGCGATTCTCGTCATTTTGATGGGTTTGATGGTGCCCGCTGTGAGCAGTGCCCTGGAGGCCAGCCAGCTCCAGCGCAGCGGGTATTTTGTCAGCGACGTTGTGAACCAGGCCCGCCAGTTCGCGGTGGCCCGCAATGTTCCCGTGGAGGTGCGTATTTATGAACTTCCGGTCAATGGACAGAATCGCTGGTGTGGATTCCAGATTTGGGCGTCCCTTCCGCAGGATCCGACGGGCGAGGTCTCCCCGCTCACGCGCTTGGCGAAATTGGATGCAAGCATGGCGATCTCCGCGAATTTTTCCCCGATGTTGAACGGCGGGATCAGCAGCAACCAGTCCCTTCCAGCCTACGGCAATCGCCCCTACCGCGGCTTTCGGATGCGGCCGGACGGCTCGCTGGAGACGCTCCCCGGCCCGGCCGCCAACTACTTCACCCTTTTTGCCGCGAAACTCCAGGACGCCGCCCCGAGCCAACTCCCGCCCAATTTCCTCGCCGTGCAGATCAATCCCTACACCGGCACTTCGGTCGTCTTGCAGCCGTGAGCGGATGGCGCGAATATCTGTCTGAATCCCTGATGCCATGAAGCCAACCACCCAGCAGAAACGAATGTCCTTCCGGCCCCGTCGTCATGGCGGTGCCTTGGTGATCGTGCTTGCGATCCTGACCCTGATGTTGGTCCTGATCGTCGGATTTCTTGCACGAAGCGGCGCGGAACGCACTTCGGCGGGAAATTATCAGGCCGGAATGAATGTTCGGCTGCTTGCGGGCGATGCGGTGCATCTCGTCCAGGCGCAGATCGATCACGCCGCCCGGGCGGGCGCCGGACTCACATGGACCTCCCAGCCCGGCCTCGTGCGGGTCTTTGACAACACGGGTGCCGCCACCGACGCGTACAAACTCTATTCGGCCTCCAGCATGAGCGCGAACGCCGCCAATCCCCTCAATGATCTCCCGAACGACCTGCCAGGTGCCGGATGGACGAACGCGCCGGCGGTCTGGGTGGATATCAACCAGGCGGCGCGGGTGGGAGGCGAGGACGTGTTTCCGGTCATGGACCCCCGCGTCCGTCTCGCTTCGGAAACGTCCCTGGGAGCCGTGGAGGGATTCAGCATCACCGAACTGCCCGGTGCCACCGGGCGTCCCGGTGCCATGCCGGTTCGCTGGCTGTATGTTCTGCAGAACGGCGAAAAGGTGACCCCCGTGTCTTCCTCCGGCACGCAGGTTACGTTTGACTCCAGTGTGGTCACGGGCACGAATCCCATCGTGGGACGGGTGGCGTTCTGGACTGATGACGAGAGCTGCAAGCTCAATGTCAACACCGCAGGGGAAGGGACATATTGGGACGTGCCGCGTGCGTTTTCCGTGCAGGAGGAGACGTTCGGCAACTTCCAGCCGGCGCAAGGCGAGTATGCGCGCTACCCGGGGCATCCGGCTGCGGTGTCCCTCTCCGCCGTTTTTCCGGAATTAGATACCCAGGAGATTCTCTCGTCCAGTCTTTCTCCGCGCTATCGCTGGGGAGGATCGCAGGCGGGGACTCTGATCGCCACAGGGACCGTTTCGCCGAAAACGGAACGTCTGTATACCTCGCCCACGGAGACTCTTTTCCAACCTGATCGCACCCGTCTGCAACTGCCTCCCGGCTCGGGGAGTCTTCCGGAATCGGAAATTTTGCGGCGGGGATTTTTCCTTACCGCACACAGTCGGGCACCCGAGACGAACCTGTTCAATCTGCCGAGAGTGGCCATCTGGCCGCTGTCGGTGACGGACAACGCGACGCACCGCACGCAATTCGATCAACTGGTGGCCCGCTGCTCCACCATCAATGGCCATCCGTATTTTTTTCAACGGGAACTGGCGACCAGCCCGACCCACGATTTCACCATCCCGCGCAACCTCGAACTTTACAATTACCTGTCCGATCTCACCAACACGGAGATCCCTGCATTCGGTGGAAGATTCACCGCCAAGTATCCGGGCGAGGTCCCGCAGATTCTCACTGAGATTTTCGATTACATCCGCTGCGCGAATCTTGTGGATCCCAAGCTCGAACAGACGCCCGCCGGCGTGGTGTTCACCGCAAAGGCGGATTTGAGTTCCGCCTCTCCCCACAACATGACCCCCGGCTACGGCACGGTCACGCCCATTCGCCATCCCAGCAACAGCACGATGGGCTTTGGCCGCTTCTATACCCTGGCGGAGTTCAGCCTGCATTTTATTTGTACGGCGGATGCGGGGGACGGTTCGAATCCGGAGGGACGGGCGCAGAGCAACATTCCGCCCACCGGACCCGGAAGCCCTTTGAATCGCAACCTTACGCTGGACCTCAATACATCGCTGGCCGCCAATGAACGCCGCATTCAAGCCATGGTCCATCTACGTCTCTTCTCGCCGGCCCAAGGCTGGGTGACAATGCACCCGCGCCTGACCGTGGAAGTTTCCGGCTTGAACGGCTTCACTCTAAATGCCCAGCCGCTTTTTCCCGCATCGGCAAACGGGAGCATCGAACTCGGGCGATGGGCACCGGATCAGGGGATCAATGCGACCGCCTATGGCGGCAATGTCGGGGTGTTCTACCCCCTGTTTTCCAAACGGGCGACCGCCCGGGGCAATCTGCCTGCGGATGCGTCAGGCGCGGGAGCGGAAGATGTTTATCCCTTTATCAGCAACTTCGTTACGGTGAATGCTGTCGGAGGTACCATGTCCTTCGGTGGGGGACCGGTGACCGTCCGCATTTTCTCCGGAAACACCCTTGGCGGCCCCGCCCCGCAGTTGGTCCAAACCATCAACCTCACTGTTCCCGGCGGGAATTTTCCGATTCCCTCCCTGCTGGAGACTTTGGATCCGAGTTATTCCTCCACGCCTCAGTATTTTTGGGCGTTTGCGCAGAACGGCGCCCAGCCTGACAAGGAGGCTCGCGGGCGCCTCTATGGGATTGCCAGGCGGCAGGGGGAGATTGGGTACGGTCCGGCTGTCGGCTTGTTCACCCAGCCCGAGGATGTGATTCGCTCCCTGGTGCCCCGGCACGGCGATCTTCGGCTCATCGCGGGGAAACAGGTGGTGCCCGCGACGGAGTTCGTCAAGCATCCCGAGTGGGATACTGTCGCCTCCCGTTATGCCCATCATCTTTATCAGAGCCGACCGGACTTGAAAATGCCCTATTGGCCGTCCACTGCGCTGCGGGGCAGTCACGTGGATCCCGTGAACTTGATTGATCCGAAATATCGCGCGGAAATTCCTTATGAAAGTTCACGCTCAGCCACCCAGGCAGTGGTGAACAACAAGGATTGGGACACCGGGACCGCCTACGCCATGGACGGAGCCTACATCAACAAGCCCGACGAAGGAAACACGTATCGCGATGCGGGAGTGCCTTATATGGGCGCAACGCTTGTTGGCACGGCAGGCTTCACGTTCTTCTCGCCGAATCGTCAGATGCCCTCTCCCGGCATGTTCGGATCGCTTTCCGCCGGTGTGACGACCAGTTCGCCATGGCGCACCCTGCTGTTCCGCCCGGAGGAGAATCATCCGGCATGGGGCGCGACTCCCAAGGACCACCTCTTCATGGACCTCTTCTGGATGCCGGTCGTTGAGCCGTATGCCATCAGCGAACCCTTCTCCACGGCGGGAAAACTGAACATGAACTACCAGATTTTTCCCTTCACCAACATCGAGCGTTCCACGGGAATCCACGCCCTCCTCAAGAGCGAAAAGCTGGCGGCCATTCCGGTGGCGAATGCCGATTCTTACAAGCGGGTTCCCTGGAGCGGCGCCCCGATCCAGGCCAATGTCTTCCGCCAGCCGATCGCCGTGACCGAGACGCTCAAGCAATTCAAGGCCCGGTTCGACGCGGGAAACGTGTTTCGGTCCGCGAGCGAAATCTGCGACTTGGACATCATCCCGCAGGGAGGCACCGCCACCTCCGCAGGCGTCTGGACCCAGAAGACGACCTTTTGGAATAACCACCGCATCACCGGCGAGAACATGCGCGAGCGGATCTACACCACACTCTATCCCCGCCTGACCACCCGCTCGAACACCTTCACGGTGCATGTCTGGGCGCAGGCGCTGAAGCCTTCGAAAAGCCAACCCGCCCATGTCTGGGAGGAACGCGGACCCGCCATTGTCGGAAGCTACCGGGGCAGCACGACCATCGAACGCTTCATTGATCCGAACAACACGGCCATCCCCGATTACGCATCCGGCGGAGCGGCGCAGGCGTCTCTGGACAATTTCTACCGTTGGCGCACCGTCGGCAACGTCCAGTTCGCACCCTGATTGTGATGAAACAAAATCAAGAAAGCACCCCCACAGGGGAAAATTTAAAAAAATAATAAAATTCATTGACAAGAACCAAAAAATCCGATACGGAATAAAAACATGAAAAGCCCACTTCTCCCTGAAATGAAATCCCTCCTCCTCGCGACCTCTGCTGGACTGCTCCTCGGCATGGCTGCGCCGACCTCCGCCTCAGCCTTGATCATTGCGAATTTTGAATCCGCCAGCGGATACACCGCAGGCACGCAGCTTGTCGGGCAGCAGAACTGGGGAGGGAGCGCAGGCACGGGAAACGTCACGCCGGATCCCCTGAATTCCGGGTACACCTTTGTGATTAACGGCAGCCAGTCCGCATGGGTGAACGCCGGGGGAACAGGCGTTCCGAGAAGGACCTTTTTGGATGCCGGAGCCACGGCGGCGGATTTTTATGAATTGAGCTGGTTCCAGGCGGCGCCGGATGCGCTGGGTGCAACAGCCAAGTCCGGTGTGCTGTTGTATAATCCAGGGTCGGGGGGAACCGCGGCGTCCATTCTTGTTGAAGGCAGCACGGGGAAAGTGATGCTGCATGGAGAATTCAACAACGGGAGTGCTGACGACCATGATTCCGGGCAGACCATCACGATGGGTGGCGGCGGAGCTCCGACGCTGAGCCAGGTGTATCGCTTCACGATGCAATTTAGTTTTTCGGGCACCAACGCCTCGATGACGGGATTCATGGAACTCGCCAACGACCTCGGCAATCGCACGAATCTCGGAACGGTGTCCATGAACACCGGCGTGATTCCCAGCGCGACCTATGCCATCAACAACTACTCGGTCGGCTTGCATTCCACGGGCGGAACGCTTGGAATTGACGACATCATCCTCGTCCCCGAACCGGCGGTCACCGCCCTTCTGGGAGTCGGCCTCGCCTGTGTGCTGTGGCACCGCCGTCGTCGGGTTATTTCCTGAGAGAAAAGCCGATCCTGTTTCTCTGCGATGCTGCGTGCGGGGTGCTGCGTGTGGCCGCGTCGGGCCTATCGCCCGAAGATGGTTTTTGGATATAAATGAAATTTTCTCTTTGTCGGGGTTTGCGCTTTCGTTCGCTCAACAGAGGAGGGTTTTGCGCCCCTTTTCTGTTGGCCTTGGTTCTATCCACGGTCGGCTTGGCATATGGAGCGGACAATCTGGCGAAGAATTCCGGATTTGAAGAATGGCCACCCCGGCCCGAGGAGGGTGGGGCATGGGGAGCTGAAGGGTTTGCGGTCGGTGCCGAAGGGCGCGAAGGTGCCCCGGACGGCTTGGCGTATCGGACGGGTAGGGGCGAGAGCGACACCGAGCGCCGGACTGGGAATTTCGCCCAATACATCGAAACGCACACCTATGGGCGGGGAGCCACATCAAGCGGCATTCCTACGCTGAAGGGCTATCGCTATCTCATCTCTGTCTGGGCGAAAGTCGTCACCGGAACCTTCCGGATGAATGTCTGCTACTCCCACTCTCCATGGACGCCACTCGGCGAGTGGGTCGAGGGCCGCGCGGACGGCGAGTGGACGCAGTTCACCAAGGAGGTGGACATTCCCGAGGACTGTGGGGGCATAGCGGTCATGATGTTTTTTCAGTATGGGGCTGGCTACCTCGACGATCTTGAAGTCGTCGAAATCGGACCGGCGGACACCGTGCAGTCTGCCACCATTCTGCTGTCAGGCAAACTTGCTCCAAAAATCAACGGACGTCGGGTGGCGATCTTCGACGAGCCGGATTTTCCAAGTGAAAGCCCGCGTTCTGCGGACTGGTACGCGGACGTTCTCAAGAAGGCGGGCTTTCAGGTCACCCGTCTTGATTTTGCAAAGCTCACCGATCCGAGGGTCTTTCACAACAAGGCCTTCAACACCCTCATATTTCCCACCGGTGGCAATCTGCCCTGGGCGGCGGAGAAGCCCTTGGTGGCTTTCCTTCGGGGAGGCGGCACGGTGTTCATTGATGGCAACATGATGCTGCGCACGGATTATCGTCCGCCCGAGGAGATTCGCACGCGAATGAACGCACTGCACGATGACTATGTGCGGGGCGGGGATGCCTTCGCCTACTGGGACTTCGTCGCCAACAATGACACGCCGGAGTATGCGAATGTTTTTGAGATGAATGACGGGCGCTGGCACCCCCCGCTGGCCGCCAAACAAAATTACGAATACATCAACTTCGAGAGCTTTCTCGCGGACCTTTTTCTCGTGCCCTGGCCGAACATTGGCCAAACCACCTACGCGCGGCCCTTTGCCGAGGCGGTGCGTCGGAACGACGCGCTGGGCGATCTGCTCGCCGAGTTGCCGGAGTCGGTTCCCGCTGCGCCAGACGCCCCGCCCGCCCTGCGTCTGGCCAAGCCGGGAGGGCGCGGCCACAATGTCTTTCTTTCGGAGGAAAGTGCCCTCGACATGGTCCTGCCTCTCTACCTCTTTCCGGACGTGTCGCACGACGCCTATGCGTATTCCACGCACCAGGACGCCGGAAAGAAAGAGAAGGATCGGGATGCCGATTTGTATCTGGTCCGGTATAACAACCCCCTGTTGAGGGGAGGCACGCTGATCCACATGGGCAACCTCGGCAGCCGCATGCTGGCCGGGAACGACGGTGCCCGGACGCTTCTCGCGCTGCTCCGCCTTGCCGAATCCCAATGGCCCGGCGAGCCGCCGAAGGAGTTCGTGGACCATGTGAACGAGGTGCGGCGGCTTTTCAGCGATTACGCCGGGCTGTCCCTGCAATTCCGTGATCTGGCCCAAAGGCTGGCCCGCGTGGCATTTTATCGGGGTGAGGTCAAGGAGACGGACGCCTTGGAAAAGGAAAGCCTTACGGAAAGGTCCCTCTTCGACCGCCTGAGCCGCCGGATCGAGGATCTGAACAAGTTGCTCCTCCAAACGGGGGATGGCGGATTGCAGGGGGATGGAAAACGCGTGGAATTGATCGCGGAGCTGAACAACGCGATGAATGCGTTGAATCGTCGCCTGCCTGAGTTGCGGCGACAGGCCGCGCTGCGGATCAAGCCTCCGACGGAGGGAAAAATCGTCAATCCTCTGGACCGCATCTTCATCGGGTTGGGCAATGCGGTGACCTATCGCGGCGCGGCCCGAAAAGAGGCACTGCGCGACCGAACCGGAAAAATGGGGCTGCCGTGGGAAGGCTATGGCGTCTCGAGCTACCGCCACGAATACACCTTCAACACCCACCCCTTCAAAAGCGAATTTGAGTCCGGCACGCTGGACCCGCGCACGGGCATCGTCGAGCCGGTGAAATTCTCATGGATGACTACCGACGAGGAGCGGGAGATGTGGAGCCGGTCCTTCCAATGGCAACTCGAGCGGGTGGCGAAGGATCCGAACATCAACATCATCTTTGGAATGGACGAGCGCAATTTCGCGTTCTCCCTTTGGGGGCCCCATGAACACGGGCTTTTCCTCGGACACCTCCGGGAAAAATATGACGGGGACATTGCCGCGCTGAACAAGGTGTGGGGCACGCAGTATGGGAATTTCGAGGAGATTCAGCTTCCCGTCCAGCAGCCTGGAACGCCATCCGAACATGCCTTGTGGGAGGACTGGACCCGCTTCCGGGAAATCTACCGCTACGAGGACGAGATGATGCCCTCCATCAATACGGTCAAACGCTTCGCGCCGGACGAACTCTATCTCACCTGGTCCACCAACTATCTCAATGAAAGCAGCCCCGCTTCGGGACTGAATTTCTACGAATACGGGAAGGCGCTCTTCGATCATCCCAAGAAGTTCAAAATCAACGGATTTGAACACGCCAACCGCGCCGACAAGGAATGGCTCACCTTCGACATCGTCAGCATGTTTTCCCGCAACTGCGTGTCGGAGTGGGGGGCGTTTTATTTTCCACCGGACGGGCATCAAAACAAGGTCGATCTGCTCTCGGAAGCGTTGTGGAACGGCATCGTGAACGGCCAGGTGGGCTGGGACCTGTTCCAATTCTCAACACCTGGCGGCAACCACCTTTCTTATTTTGACATGGTGGACCTTCCGCTGCCCCTCGGGTGGCAACTCTCGCTGCTCAGCGCCGATCTCCAGAAATTGGCGCCCATCGTCCTGGACGGCATGCGCGAGGAACCCCAGGTGCGCATCGCCTATTCCAACACCACCCGGCGTCACACCGCCTGGCCGGAGAAGGAGGGGGACATCAGTTTCAACGCGGTGGGAGGGCTCTATGATTTCTTCAAACGCGTCCACATCGCCGCGCGCGCAATCGACGAGCAGGCGGTCTGGGAGGGGCATCTCCCCAAGGCCTGCAAGCTGCTGATTCTTCCCGACGTGCTGTATCAAAATCAGAAGTTTTTCGAGGCGGCGGAGAAATTTTTGAGAGCCGGCGGCTCGGTATTGGTGACGACCGACTCGGGCACGTTTGATGAATACGGTCGCCGCACCGATTCCTGGCTGGCTCTGGCGGGCGTGCGCCCCGTCGCGCCGGGAAACCATTCCATTCCGCTGCCGGGAGGGGGATCCTATTTCTCGCGGGCGAATTCCGCCAAAATGACCGGCCTGCAACCGATCTTTCCCGACGAGGTGGAGGTGCTGGCGTCCTTCGGCGACGGGGTGCCGGCGCTCACCCGCACGCAGGTCGGCAAGGGGAACTTGTTTATGCTCGGCGTGGACCTCGGACGCGACTGCGCGCTGCAATGGGCGGCGAAACCCGAAGGCGTCCTTGCCCTGTTGCAGCCCGTGCTGCGCACGGCCGGGGTCGAGGAGAGTCTCACGATTGACGTTCCGAGAATCTCGGCGCGGATGTGGGACTATCACGGTCGGAAATTCCTCTTCCTCACCGATCCGGGCCGGGTCGGGTTTCAGAAGTTTGAGGTCACGCTGGCCGGCGATTGGAGCGTGAAGGATTATCTGCTCGGTTCCGACATGACGGTGAAATTCGATGGCAAGGTGACGCGTTTCCAAGGACTCATCGCGTCGCCGGGAGGGCTGGTTTACGAGTTGAGGAAGGGGAACCGGGCCGTTGCGGAGCCGGTTGTCAAGGCCGCCGCGCCCACCACGCCGAACACGGCGGTCCCCACCATGGACGAACCCGCCGGGCCGCAAAATCTGCCTTTTGAGGGACGCATTTGGGTCGGCCAGGACAAGCTGACGGTCGGCGACTTCGTGGTCGAATCGGATGTGGAAACCGGCGGCGGTTGGGGGGGCGAAACCTTCCTCACCGTTTCGTACGACGGGGAGCGTCACCGGCGCAAGGTGGTCCCGGGGGATACGCTCACGTTTGCGTTCACCAACCGGCGCCTGAATGCGGTGATCAAGGAAGTCGTGTCGGCTTATCCCGGAAATGTGCTCTGCCGCCTGGAGGAGGCGAAGGTGGATGCGACGCTCGCAGATTGCACCGTTCGCGAGGAGGACTTTTTCGGGCAGAAGAGCGTGCTTGTGTCCAACGGACTCATCGCCTTCCGGCTCGTGCCGGCCCTGGGCGGACGCATGGTCGAACTGCTGTCGCTGCCCGACGCAGTCAATCATCTTGCGGTGGATGGAGACGCCATCCGGAAGAACCCCGCCCCGTCGGGCTGGGTGGATTTCGGGGGCATGGACGAGAATGCCGGCGGCTGGCCGGGACCCTTCTGGAACCAACCGTTCACCGTCGCCAAAACGGATGCGTCACCCGACGAGGTGCGCGTGCGCCTCGAAATGGCGCAGCCGGTGGAGTGGCAAACCTCCTATGCGAACCCCCAGGGGGGCGTGAATCGCCTGGTGAAGGAATTCACCTTGCGCAAGGGCGAGGCCCGGGTGGAGGTGCGAACCCTCAATTCCAACGAGGACAAAACCGCCCGATTGACCGGCCTGCGGACGCATCCGCTGTTCCGCATCGGCGGGGATGCGGAGTCGTCGGATGTGTGGGCCGCACCGGAGCAGACGGGCGTTTCCGAGAAAGCCCATCCCTTCGGGGGGGCCCAGGCCCAGCTTCGGGTGTCGCCCGCCGCAGGCTGGAGCGCCCTCATCGACACGGCCCGCCGCATCGCCCTCGTGAACACGTTTGACCTGGAGACGGTCGAAACACTCTACCTGAACACCCAACCGAACGGCTATAACGTCGAGCTTTGGGCGAAGCCGAGGGAGATTCCCGCCGGAGGCACCTTCGAGTTCAAACACTCCCTGGCTTTGATCCGCGGACTGTCCGGGGTGCTCGGCGAGAGAAATGGCCTCGCGGCGAACATCGCATGGGAATCCGGTGCGTCCGCCAATGCCGCCCGTCCCTTGAAGTTTTCCGTACAGGCCGGTTCGGCGGTGGGGGGGGATTTTCAGATGAAAACCGAAATCCGCCAAGGCAATACTCCGGTGGCGACATTCGGGCCGTCCCCGTTGCGCCTTGAGCCGGGTCGTGCGGTATCCGCCTCCCACATCTGGGAGGTCGGCGACCATGTGGGCGGCGGGTATTCCGTTTTCTTCACGATTCTCAACGCCGACGGGGAACCCGCTCTCCAGATCTCGCGGCCCTTCCAAGTGGCCAACGGGAAGGAGAATGAGGGAAGGAGCAAGACGGTCTCGGAATTTGAACGGGGGATTCAACGGCTTCGCGAACAATACGTCAAGGCCCGCGGCCAAGCCTCCGCCGCCACAATGCGCTTGCGCATTGCGCGCGCCGAGATTCTGCTGGAGGATCTTCGGAAACAAATGGAGTTCGGAAATTCCACGGATGCGGAAGCCATGGCGCGGCAGATTCATTCGATTCTCGAACAGCAACAACCTTAATAATGCCATGAACCCTCTGAAACCCCTCCTTCTTTTTCTTCTTGGCCTTACGATGCTTTCAACCGGCGGAGATT
>JACSRU010000155.1 GCA_014879575.1 Chthoniobacterales bacterium
GGCCGATCTGTCCGATCTGTCCGATCCGTCCGATCTCTTCCACGACGAAAGCTTCTGCGACACCGAGCACACCTATGGCATCGGCATCGACCCCACCACCGGCACTCAGGACGGCAAGCAGTTCTACTCCGCCCACTCCCTTCGCCTCAAACCCGGCTGCCGCCTCGGCCTCCTCGCTGAAGCCTGGGACAAAATCGCCGACGACCCCGCCCACAAGCGCGACCTCATCAAGGAAGTTTTCTCAAACTCCGGCACCTGCACCCCCGTCACCGTCGGCGGCCAGCAGCGCGTCTGCACCGTCGAGTGCTCCTCCGGCCAGCCCATCCCGCTTCCCCGTGGGAAATCTGCGGGTTTCGCCACCGCCTGCGGCAAGCACCTCGTCAAATGGGCTCTGATCACCCCGGCGATCTTCCCGGAAATCGGCGACCACAAAGGCGGCTGGCTGCCTTCCTGGATCCGCCACACCGACGGCCAGGTCATGCTAAAATCCGGCGACACCGCCCGCAGCGAACGCGAAGGCCGCGAGACCTGGCGCAAGCGCGTCGCCGCCCTGCCGGAAATCCCCGCCATCCTCGTCGCCGCCCTCACCGGAAAACCCGTCTCCGTCACCGGCTACGCCCTCCCCCACGAAGCCGCCGAAACCCACGGCGGCGCCAAACCCACCCACCTCGCTGTCCCCGCCGGCTCGGTCTATTACTTCGAGTGCGAAAACGAGAATGCCGCCCGCACCCTTGCCGTCGCCCTCAACTGGCACGGCTCTGACGACGCCACCACCCTCCGCAACCGCCGCTCCACCCTCTTCGGCGAAAAAGGCTTCGGCCTCGGCGTCTGCGCTTCCTGGAACTTCCACCCAAAATCCGTCTGATCCGACCGATCCGTCCGATCTTTTTCCACTGCTCACTTCCACCACACCACCATGACCACCAAACTCCTCTACCTCTTCACCCGCACGCCCCTCCACGTCGGAGCGGGAGCCAGCGTCGGCGCCATCGACCAACCCGTCCAGCGCGAGCGCCACACGGGGTTCCCTGTCATTCCGGGCAGCTCCGTCAAAGGCGTGTTACGCGACCATATCTTCCCCGGTGCCAAAGAAGGCGGACACCCGGAAGCCGACCAATGCTTCGGCAAAGGCTCGTCCGGCAAAGACGCCAGCGCCGGGCACATCAGCTTCGGCGAAGCCCGCCTCGTCGCCTTCCCCGTCCGCTCGGCCAAAGGGGCCTTCGCCCTCGCCGTCTCGCCGCTTACCCTCAGCCGCCTCAACCGCGATGCCGGCTGGGGACTCGCCATCCCGGAAATGCCCGCCGACATGACCTGCCGCGCCGGGGCCAAGCTCGTCATCGACCGCTCGGGTGCCAAAGGCGTGGTGCTCGAAGAATACGCGTTCAAGCAGACCGAGGACTTTCCGAAAGACTGGGAGGAAAAACTCACCGGCCTGCTCTCCGACTCCGTGCTCGCCAGCGCCGCCGGTCGCTTCGTGCTCCTGTCCGATGGCGATCTCTCCCACTTCGCCGTCAACGCCTGCCAGGTGAACCAGCACGTCCGCATCAATGACGAAACCGGAACCGCCGACGATAAAGCCCTCTTCAACGAAGAAACCGTTCCCTCCGAGACCCTGTTCTACGCCGCCTTCACCGCCCTGCGGAAAGAGTCCGCAACCAACGCCGTCTTCGACGCCCTCCAGTCCGAGCAACTCGTCCAGTTCGGCGGCGACGGCACCACGGGCCTCGGCTTCTGCTCGGTCAAACTCGCCTAACCCCCACCCGGAGCACGACACCCATGCAAAACCTCGAACAAATCCGCGCCCGCAACGTGCTGACCTTCGCCAAGTCCGGAGCTGTTTCCGGCGACAAGGGCGGCGAAGTCATCAAGAAAATCCCGCCCCTCATCCTCAACCACGGCCTGCTCGCCACCGCCGCCTATTCGTTCACCGAAAAGGAAGGCTGGCAGAAAGTCTTCGACGCCATCGCCCGCCACCTCGCGGACGTCGACATCGCCATCGCCCCACGAGATGTGACGAACCGTCAGACGCTCATGAACTTCCTCACCCACGAGAGCACCACCAGCGAAACGCTCAAGCTCGCCACTGCTGAAACCATGGCCTGGCTGCAATACGCCCGCCGCTTCGTAAAGAAGGAGGACAAAGCATGAGCGCCGCCACCATCCCCATGACCGGTGATGTCGCCAAGCTCATCGGCCCGGCCGCCCGGCACGTCGAAAACCGCAGCCTGCTGCTCGATAAGTTCGTGTTTCACAAGCGCTGGCCCGTTGTCGAGGAGCAGACCCGCCGCGGCCGCGACTTTGTGAAATGGGACGAAGCATCCCGCTGGAGTTTCATGCGCATCGCCGATGGAGCCGAACAGATCCTGCGCAAAGAAGCGGCGGATAAGCGCCGCAAAGCCGGAGGCAGGGATGTTCAACCCGAGAACCGCAACCGCTACAACGCCGAGGCCGAGATCGCCGACTCCCTAGCCACCGTGAAATGGGACTCGAAAGAACTTGCCGCCCTCCGCGCCCGCCACACCCGCCACTTCCTCGGGCTTTTCCGCAAGGCCTACGGCGACCGCGCCGCTGTCACCATCGGCCAGGTCGAAGGCCGCCTCGCCATCAACCTCGCCGACAGCCTCATCCAGAACGCCGGCATCTGCCTCGACCGCCTCTTCGGCCTGCCCTACATCCCCGGCTCCGCCGTCAAAGGCGTCTGCCGCCACGCGGCCCTCGCGGAACTTAAGCTTGCGACCGGCGCGGAGCGCAAATCCCTGGCCGCCCTCGCGAGAGCCGTTTTCGGCTGCTCCAAGCAAGATGCGGACTTCCAGCCCGATCCGTCAGATCCGTCCCATCCGTCCGATCAAAAAGGAGCCGTCTCCTTCCTCCCCGCCTATCCGGTGAACGAAGCCCGCATCGTCGTGGACCTCACCAACGTCCACTACCCGGACTACTACCGCAGCGGCCGCGTGGAGGATTTGTCCAAAGAGCACCCCCAGCCCAATCCCTTTCCCGCCGTTGAGATCGGCGCGCGGTTCGCCTTCTGCCTCGTCCTCAACGGCATGGACCAGCGCCCAGAAATCCTCGCCGCCGCCAAGCGTTGGCTGGAATTCGCACTGACGGTGCGTGGTCTCGGTGCCAAGACTGCCGCCGGTTACGGCTGGTTTTCGCTTAAACCGGAAGTGCTGGAGAAATTGCTCGCCGAATCTGCTACGGAGGAGAAGCGGCACAAAGAACGGGAGGAGGCCTCCACCTTGGAGGCATCCTCCGAACTCATGGATCGCTTCCGGTCCCTGAAAGAGCAGGAACTCGTCGCCACCCTCAACAAGTATGCCCTTGGCCCCGAGTATTGGCCCAAAGATTCGACCCTGATCCATGAACTGAGCTTGTTCGAGTTCATCAAAACCGAAGCCGGTAAACTCGCGGAAACCAAGAACGGCAAGAAAGCCATGACTTTCCTGGCGCAGAAACTCAACCGCCCCTTTCCATGACCAGCTACCGCCTCACCTTCCTCACCCCGCTGTTCAGCAAAGGCAGCTACGACGACCGCCCCGAAGTCCGCCCTGCCTCCATCCGCGGCCAGCTCCACTGGTGGCTCCGTGCCCTCGGTGGCAGCCCTGCCGATGAAAACGCCATCTTCGGCTCCGTCCATTCCAAGCCCGTGCTAGCCAGCAAGGTCGTCGTCCGTGTTGGCAACATCCGTGGCCAGATCGCTAAAGTGGACACGCTTCCTCACAAATCCGGTGGTCAAGCCAGCCCGAAGTGGGCCTACCAGCCCGGCGCGTCGTTCGACCTTCACCTCCTCGAACGCCTCGGCGGCCTGAGCGCACCCCATCGCGCCACCTTCCAACGCACAATCGAAACCTGGCTCCTGCTCGGCACCCTCGGCCTGCGCGCCACCCGCGCCGCCGGCAGCTTTTCGTGGCAGCCGCTTACCCCGGACGCCCCACAGATGCCGCAATCGCTGGAAGCATGGAAGTCGCGCTGTGCGGAGCTACTCAGCCGTGCGCCGCTCAAGCTCCATATCACCAGTGAGTCCTTCGGCACGGCGGAGGAAGCCCGGTGCGTGGTTTCCGACACCATCGGGGGAAAAGGCGCCCCGGCTGGCGACGACTCGCTCGCTGCGATCAACCATCCGCTCGGCCGCGTCTTCGGCGGCCGCAAAACCTCCCCCCTCCGTTTCCGCATCATCCCCATCGCCGGCCGGTTCCACATCGCCGCCATCTGGGATGGCCGCGAAGCGGTCACTGGCAACAAGCCCAGCGACCTCGCGGCTGCCATCCGCTTGTTGGGTGACAAGGGCAAACGCCTCGGCACCCTGCTCCAGAACTTCCAATAACCCCCCATGAGATCCGACCGATCCGACGAATCCGACCGATCTGCTCCCCGCCGTCGCCTGCGCGCGGCGGGGGGATACCGCGCACTCGCCAGTTTCCAGACCACCACCCTCATCTACGACGCCACCTACTTTTTCTGCGAGAAATTCCTCTCCGCCGCCCGCACCCGCACGGTGGACCAGATGGTGCAGGCCGCCCGCAGCGGGCGGCAGAACATCGCCGAAGGCAGCCGCTGTGCCGCCAGCTCGTCCCACACCGAGCTGCGCCTCGTCAACGTCGCCCGCGCCTCGTTGGAGGAGCTGCTCCTGGACTACGAAGACTACCTGCGCCACCGCCGTCTGCCGCTGTGGGTGCCCGACAGCCCGGAGGCCGGCGCCGTGCGCGCCATCGCGGCGCGTCCGCACCGCAAAGATCGGTCGGATCCGTCCGATCTGACCGATCTCTCCGACCAGGCGCGCTGGGCCCTCTACGCCCCCTGGCTCGAGCACGACGACCCCGCCGTGCGCGCCAACGCCACCCTCTGCCTCATCCACCAGGCAAACTACCTGCTCGACCAGCAGATCATCGCCCTCGAGCGCGCCTTCATCGAGGACGGCGGCTACAGCGAACAGCTCGCCGCCGAGCGCATCGCCGAGCGGGAGCGCAAACGCAGAGATCCGTCTGATCCGACCGATCCGACGGATCCCTCCCAAAAAATCCCCCACTGCCCGCAATGCGGCGCCGCCATGGCCCTGCGCACCGCCAAAAACGGCCCGCACCCCGGCAGCCAGTTCTGGGGCTGCACCGCCTACCCAACCTGCAAAGGCCGCACTCCTCTCTGAAATCACAACCCATCCCACACCCATGATCCTCATCGGCAACACGTTTCCGCTTTCCCTCATCCGGCGGCGGGCCACCATCGAACCACGCGCACTGGCAGACCTCCAAGCCCTCGTCGGGCAGGGAGGGTTCCTTTCCTTCTGGGGACACGATGACACCCGCCCCGCAGCCACCCAATTTCTCGGCTTCGATCCCGCCCCCCGGAAAGACCGTCCCGCCCTGACTCTGACACCGGATTTTTTTCCCACCATTGATGGCCAGGTGTTCCGGGAGGTGTGGGTGCTTTCCCCCGATTACCCTGCCGGGTTCCGTCCGATTCCCGGCTCGACGGTTTCCGCCGAAAAAATCATCGGCTGGCAGTTGCTCCACCTTTCGTTTTGCTGATGTCCCTTCCGCGCATGCCTCTGCCAATCGCGCTCATTGGTTTGGGCAACCAAGGACGCGAGCATCTCCGCACTTGCCTGGACCATCCGGAGCTGGTTGTGGTCTGCGCCGTTGTGGATCCGCATCTCGATGACGGAATCGCCCTGCCCGAGGGGTGCGGGCGATTTTCCTCGATCAAGGACCTTCCTGCGGGGCTTGCGCAGGGCGCGATTGTGGCCACTCCGCCATCGTTATACCGTGAGCTTCTTCCCGATTTGATCGCCACCGGGCTGCACCTTCTGGTGGAAAAACCGCTGGGGATGAACCTGGGCGAAGCCGGGGATTTGCTGGACCTGGCCGCGCGAAAACAGAGGGTTTTGATTCCCGCCGTTCAGCGTCGCTTCCATGAAAGCTATCAAAGCACCCAGGAGCAGTTGGAGAAAATGGGCCCCATTCACCAGGCGGTGCTGATCCTTGAACTCGATAAAAAGCCCGATGCCTGGCGCAGGGTCGAGAAGATCGGCACGTTGGTGGACCTCGGATTCCACGCGCTCGACCTGGCCCGCAGTCTCTTCGGCGACCTTCACATAATTTCCTCCACATTGCTGGACCACACGGGGAGGCTCTGCCGCGACCGCACGGATGCCGAGTCCCACCTGTTGTTTCATACCGAAAGCGGAACCTTCCTCCGGATCAGCGTCAAAGGCGGGGCACCGCGGAAGCGGGAGGTTTTTCATGCGTATTCGGAGACCCACCGCCTGGTTGCCAACCGGGAGGGATGGAAACTCTATCGGCAGGACGTTCTGCTTGAGGAACATCAGAACTCCAGAGAGTGGAAAGCAGCCATGGGGCGGCAACTTGACCTGTTTGTGGACGCCTGCCGGAACCAGACTCCCATCCGGTCGGAGGCCTCCGGAAAATTTGGACTCATCACGATGAAGCTCCTTGAAGAAATTCAGACCGGTGCCGCCACCATCTGAACCCCCATGAACGCAACGATCTCCCATGACCATCTGCTGGAGGCCCTGGATTTTGAATGTGCCTGGCGCACGCAAAGGGTGACCGGCCACAAGACCTACGAGGCCCGCCTCCTCGCGCTGCTTCCCGACATCCAAACCCCCTGGTGGCGTCGGCATGAGGCCATTCCGGCCGCCGGAGAAGGGGGCACGGCCATTCCCTCGCTGCGGCAGGCTCTGGAACATGCGACCGCCTCCGGGACACCCGTTCTGGCGGGCACCCTCGAGTTGCAAAAAATCGCCCGCGCCGCGTTGCGGATGGGGGCATGGCAACTCCTGGGAGCGGTGATGAGAACCCTGCTGTATCAACTCCGAGCCCAATGTGCCACGCCCCAGCGCATGAGCCAGGCCTGCGGTCTTGTCGCCGAATGGGCCCTCGCAGGACTCCGCTCCCGCGAAGCCTTCATCTATTGCCATGAAAGCCTCGCCTGGGGCGGGGAACCCCATCGCATCCGTTCCTACCTCGCCTATGCTCAAACGTGTCTGGAGGCGACCGGAACGCGCGACAAAATTGATCTGCTTCTGTCCACCGAGGCGACCGAACGGCAGGAGTCGCTCACGAGGCGAAGGCCATTCGGAGACTTGCATGCGTTTCGCCTCCGGTGCCTGCAAGCGGCAAGCCAACAAATCCCGTGCCCGGAACAGGAGGAGTGGATGCACGCCGGGGAAAGGAAAACCGCCGCCCATCACCTTGCCATCTGCGCGGCATGGGCCACCCAATGCGTGGTGTCGCCCTCCGGGGAACAGCCCGCACCCGAAACCGCGCTGACCTTCCTGAGGACATCGGGCCGGTGGAGGGACTGGTTCCTGCTCTCGGAAGCCGCTCCCGGAGCCTGCCCCGCGCCGCGCGCGGAGGAACAGGCCTTTGTCGGGCAGGTCGATGCACTGGTCGATACTCTGCCCCGCCCTCCGGCTCTTACACCGGACAGCCTCTATCTCGACGAACTCCCCCACAGCCTGGCCCCCCCAACCCCGCACGACTGCCTGAAAGCGTTTCTATGTTGCATATGAATACCTACACCCTCGTCACCGGCGCCGCAGGCGGTCTGGGTTCCGCGCTTTGCGAAATCCTCCTGAGCCGCAACGGCTCGGTACTCGCCGTGGATCACAATGTGTCCCGCCTGGAGGCCCTCCGCAAACGGCTGGATCACGAAAACTTCCTCCCCTTGACCGCCGAGCTCGATCATCCGGAGTTGGAAGCACTCGTCCACGCCCGATTGCCGGGGGACGCCGTCGTTCGGGGTCTCGTCAACATCGCGGCCCAGAGCATCGGGGGTGATATTTTTTCCCTAGATGACGCCGACTGGGAGCGCAGTTTTTCGGTCAATGTCACTCCCGCCATGAAACTTGCACGGATGCTCGCCCCGCGCATGCGGGCTGCCGGCGGCGGGTCCATCGTCAACGTCGGCTCCCCCGTCGGCATCGTCGGCGCGCGCAAGCCCGGTTACGCGGCCAGCAAGGCCGCGCTCACCGGCCTGAGCGTCAGCCTCGCCCGCAACCTCGGCCCGCATGGCATTCGCGTCAATGTCCTGCTCCCCGGACCGATGATCACCCCGCTCACGGAAGACTGGCCGGAGAGCAAGCGGCAGAAAATTGCCGCCAGTTCCTTCCTCGGCCGCCTCTGCCAGCCTCTCGAAGCGGCGCGCATCATTGCCTTCCTCCTCTCCGAAGAATCCAGCTATGTGACCGGCTCGGTCATCGATGCCACCGCCGGAAGCATGTTCGGGCATTAGGGGATGCTGCGCCATTCCCGCCAGACAACAAGGATTGAGATGGATCCGACCAGCGTGTAGGCTTGTTGCTCAGTGAAACAAAAACACCATATCATGCTGGCCAGCGAACAGCTGTGGCCGAATCTTCTCGGGATGGCTGCGCTCAAGGAGCGGGATGGAGGCGTGGCGAGCTTACACATTTTGCATACCGGTGACCCAGTACGGTCCGGGAAGCCCGCAAAACAACTGGCGCGCCTGGCGGCAAAAATCCTTCCCGGTGTTCCCTGCCGGATGCACCTCACCGGAGTCACCTCCCAGGAGGTGCTGGATGTGCTTCATCGTCTGATGAGGGGTCACGCGGAAACTCTGCAATGGGCCATCAACGCCACGGGCGGAACCAAGACGATGTTTGCCGGATTACTGCCGTGGATTCGGCGGGAAAACGTGGAGGCGTTTTATCGGGAAGTGACGGGGAGTTGGTTTCATCTGAGTCCTCTGGAGCGGGAGGGATTGCAAGGGGTGTTCTGCGACGAGTGGGATGGCCCGAAACGGGCGCGCGTGAGTCTGCCGGTATGGGAACTTGCCACCGTCCAGTCAGACCACCCCGAATCTGCGAAGTGGGACCGGAGCGAGCCACCTGGAACGACACCTGCGGAGATGACGGCCCTGACAGGAGCAGGCCGGGCCTGTGGCTGGAATTGGAGCACTCTGCAAAAATCCTATCCGATGTTGGGGAAAGAGAGAGGAGGATTTGCTTTCGAGCACTATTTCGCAGCATTGGTCAAACTCTGCGGAGCACACAGCGTGGCTATGAATTTGAAAATGAAGCATGATGGTCGCATCTGCCAGGAGTTGGACGTGATTGTCTCGACTGGCACAAAGTTGGTGCTTTTTGATCTCAAACTCTCCGAGGTGGAAGGCGACGCGGTAATTGATCAGATCAGTCGTCTCGGGGAGGACAAACGGAGCTTGGGAGGACTGAACGCAGCGGCGGTGGCTGTGCGGCCCAGTTGGAGAAACAATGCAACAACAACGGCAATCGCCAGGAGCCACGGCGTGGAAGTCTGGTCCCAGGAAAAGATGGGTGATCTCGTTCCCCACATCCTGCGTCTGCTGGAGGAAAGGCCGGACAAAATCGAGTGTCTTGGTTTGTCTCCGCTCCATCATGTGTTGCAATCGGCAAAGGCCGCCGAAGAACCTTTGTTCACCCACAGTCGGCACCTGCCAAAAACGCGCGAAGGTTTGGAGATGCGCCTCGGCTGGCTGAACTTCGGTCCATACTGGACGGAATGTCTCAATGAGGGAAAATGCGCGGTGGTGATTGTCCTCGGAGGTCAGTATGACGTGCGAGTTCTGAAATCCACCCCCGGATGGCAGGATGAACAAACCCTGAAACGGACATTGCCCAACGGGAGCAAAATCAAATTTTTTGAGAGGAGCAAGAGTCCTGGAACAACAGCCACGGCCATTCTCTCGGCAACCCAGGAGGGTGGCCCACTCCTTAAGGATTACCTTTTGAGGCTGGTGGCCAACTCGTCCGCAGCAACTTCTCCTCCATCTTCCGCAATTTCTCCGCAAAAACCAAAACCTGCAACCTTCGGCGTCCCTCTGTCGGACATCCCGGGATGTCCGCCCGGCTGACAAGTCCCGCCGCCTTCGTTATTGTTCCGCTGATGAAACCACTCACCCTCATCCAACTGATCAGCGAGCAAACCATCCAGAACCTGCTGCCCATCCTTCGACTGAAGCCGCAAAGGCTCATCCATTTCGTTACGCCGAAGACGGCAGCGCGGTCGGCGGGCTTGCAAGCGGCGGCGAATGCGGCGGGCGTTGATCCCGAGATGGAGGTCGTGCAGCTGTCGGCCATGCCGGGCATTCCGGAGTCTTTCAACGCCGTGAGAGATGCCGTCGGCAAAGTTTCCGGGGAGGGACAGGCGGTGGTGAACTTCACCGGCGGCACCAAGCTCATGAGCATCGGCGCCTATGCCGCCGCACAGAGCGCCAAGGCGCCGTCTCTCTACGTGGACACCCAGGATTCCTGTTTTGTGGATGGGGCCACCAGCCCGGACATGCAATTGCTTCTCGAAGGTGATTTCAGCTTCACCTCCCTTCGCAATCAACTGTGCGTGGACGTGCTCGGCATTGCCAATGGTGTATCCCGGATCACGGAAGGAAAATCCGTTGATCCGGTTTTCCCACTCGCCCGGCATTTGTTCGAACACCGGGAGGAGGAAGAGGCTGCGCATGGTGCCATTTACGGTGAGCACGGACTGTTTCCGAAGGGGCTGGAGCCTCGCAAACCGACAGACTGGCTGCCTAAGCTGGATCAGGACATTATCCTGCCACCTGCGGTTGCCTCGCTTGCCGTGGCGTCGGGCCTGATGCGTCCCGGAAGTTCGGACGATACTGTCCGCCTCCCGGATGCCTCCCGTGCGGAACTCGGGCATCTCGCCTCAAACGAAGTGAAGAACTTCGCGTCCCGCTACTTCAGTGCCGTGGCGCCGCTCCAGCACGCCGCAGCGTTCCTGACTGGTGGCTGGTGGGAAGTCATCGTGCATGATGCCACGCAGAAGAGTGGTCTCTTCCGCGACCTGCGCTGGTCCGCAATTGTGGGCGACCCCAATGGCCCCGACACCGAGGAGGACATTCTCGGCGTGCATGGCGTGGAACTGCTCTACATCAACTGCAAGCGCGGCGGCGCAAAGGCCCGGCTCCTCCCCCTATTGGAAGAAGTCCGTTCCCGCGCCGCCACCATTGGAGGGCACTTTAATCGCCGTTTTCTGGCGGTTTACTTGCCTCCTAAAGGAAGAATAGCCGCCAATCTTGAACAACAGGCTAAACGACTCGGAATCAAATTGATCACGGCACTCAACGTCTATCAACCCGACATTTTCTCCCCATGACCCTCGACATCTCCACCCTCTACGCCGCCACCGGCACCGCCAAACTCGCTGACCTTCCAAACTACGAGGCAGCGGTGAAATCCGCTGTGCCGTGCGGCGCGGATGTCACTCTCACCGGCCCAGGGCCGGTCTGGCTCTACCTTCGTCTGGCCCACACCCTGCACGGCATCGCCCGCAGCCTGCGCTACGATTCGCCCGTCACCGGCCCGGTCGTGGTGTTCGATCACAATCCACACTGAACCATGAAAACCACCCTCGTCGCCGTCTCGGGCATGTCGCCCGCCATTCTCACGGAAACCCTCTGGGCGCTTGCCAATGAACACCTCGCCACGGTGCCGGACGAGGTCATCGTCATCACCACCTCCAGAGGCGAGGCGGACATTCGCCGCGATCTCCTTGCGAAAAACAAAGCCTGGGCCGGCAGGACCGTCTGGGAAACCCTGCGGGCCGACATCTTCGCCCTCACCGGGCAGGCCAAAAAGAGCCGCCGGCTCCAGCTTGCCATCCGCGTCATTGATCTGCCGGACGAGACCACCGGCCTGCGCACCCCCGCCGCGGACCTTCGCACCCGCGAACACAATGACGAGGCCGCCAACTTCATCATCCAGACCCTCGCCCCCTTCTGCGATGCGACCGACCAGCATGTCATCGCCAGCATCGCCGGCGGACGCAAGACGATGGGCGCGCTCCTCTACGCCGGCATGAGTCTGCTCGGGAAGGAAAGCGACCGCGTCACCCACGTGCTGGTCAGCGACCCTTTCGACACCGTGCGCGGCTTCTTCTATCCCGCCCAGCCCGTGCAGGAGCTCGAGGCCCGGGTCTTTGGAAAAGACCCGCTCCCCGTCACGGCCAGGAACGCCGTGGTGGAAATGGCGAACATTCCCTTCGTCCCCCTGCGCAACAAATTCATCGAACTGGACGAGCCCCGCCGCACCTTCGCCGGCATCGTCGAGAGCTACTCCCGCGCCGAGCGACCGCTTCATGCCCCTCCCGCAGTTCTGCTCGACATCCCGACATCCACATTCACGGTGCTGGGAAAAACCATGACCCTCAGCGGACGAGAACTCCTCATCGCCGCTTTCCTCATCGAAAGAGCCCGCAAAGGCAAACCGCCCTACGAAAACGCCTCGCAGGCCGAACAGGACTACCAGGACTTCGTCACGCGGTTCAAAAAGAAGTCCCCTTTCCACAGGGCCATTATGCGGTTGCAGCAAGCCTCCAGTGCCGAAGACATCACCAAGGGGCTCTCCGACTTGCGTAAGAAATTGACTGCGTCCGGGGCGGGTGTCGCCATCCCCTACCTCGCTCCGGAGCGCAGTCGCATTGGCTTCGCCATTGCCGCTTCGTAAGCGCTCAGGCTGCACGGCTGCCAGCAAAGCGAATAAAGGGTTTCCCCAAGGATTCTTGCGCCTTTTGCGCCTCATTCTCCTGCGGCATTGAGGCGGTCGGATGTCCCCGGATGTCCGATGTCTGGAGTGGCGGAAGTCCATCCGCGACACTGTCGTCATGCACCAGATTCCCAACTTCCAATCCTTCATTGGCAACCGCAACCGTCTGCAAAACCCATCCCCCATGAAAACAGCATCCCCGGAAAATTTCGATCACAAAGGCTTCTGGCATTGCGTCCGCACCACTCTGGCGAAATGTCCTTCCCTTGATCAGATCGTGGCCATTTACCTTGCCTTCACCGACTCCGCGACACCCCGCTGGGCCAAGGCCGTTCTTGTGGGGGCGTTGCTTTACTGCGTCATGCCCCTTGATGCGATTCCGGATCTGATTCCGGTTACTGGTCTTGCGGACGACATCGCCTGTGTGGCTTCCATCCTTGTTTCTGCAGCGGGGGCCCATGTGACGATGCACCATCGCAAGCGGGCTCGTGCCATTCTTGGCCTGTCATGAAACCCGTCCCCGGCACCCTCCTCTCTCCTCTTTTCCCCTCATGCCCAGCCTCCACCTCTCCACCCCCGGCCTGCGCGTGCGTCTCGAAGGCGCGCGCGTGATGATCGCCCGCCCGCCGGAGCCCGGACAGGAGGAAACCGCCGAGGCCGCCGTTCACCTCCACGAGATCGAACGCGTGTTCGTCGGCGAAAAAACCGCCGTCTCCCTCGCCACCCTTGCCGCCTTCCTCCGGCGCGACATCCCGGTGATCGTCATCGAAACCCACGGCGACATCCTCGGCTTCTTCGAAAAACCCGCCCCGATCCGCACCGCGCGCCTCGCCCAATTTCGCCGCAGCGACGACTCCGCCTTCGCCCTCGCCGTGGCCGGTGTTCTGGTCGAGGCCAAGATTCTCAACCAACGCCGCGTCCTTCAGCGGCTTGCCGCAAACCGCGAGGACACCGAGGTCACCCCCTCCCTGCTGGCCCTTGGCCACCTTGCCGAGGCCGCCGTGAATGCCCGCAGTCTCGAATCCCTCCGCGGTCACGAAGGAGCCGCCGCCGGGCGGTATTTCGAAGCCTACGGCGCGTTCTTTCCGGAGACCGCCCCCTTCGAACGCCGCTCGCGCCGCCCGCCCCACAACCCCGCAAACGCCATCCTCTCCTACTGCTACACCATCCTGGCCGGGGAATGTGAAGCTGCCATCCGCGCCCTTGGTCTCGATCCCGCCATCGGCTGCTACCACGAACCCGCCGAAAACCGTCCCGCCCTCGCCCTCGATCTCATCGAACCCTTCCGCGCCCCCGTCGCCGATGCCCTCGCTCTCGATCTCCTCAGCCATGGCACGCTCCACCCCAAAGAACACTTCGAGACCCGCGACGGCGGATGCTTTCTCAACGCCGAAGGACGCCGCCGCTTCTTCGTCGCCTACGAACGCCGCATGGACCGCGACTTCACCGCCACCCAGTCCGCCCGCCGCACCTGCCTCCGCGCTGAACTCGAAGTCCAGGCCCGCGCCTACCGCGACGCCGTCTCTTCCGACGAAATGCTCCTCCCCTTCCGAATGAATTAACCCGAAATGCCACTCCTCCGAACACTACTGCAACGGATCGGGAAAAGCCCGAACGGCCAGGCTTGCAAAACGGAACCCCTGAAAACTCCCCCCGAAGGCTGGTGGGAGGAAGCCTTTTCCTACCAACCGAACGCCAGCGAACTTCGTGGCCACCCCTGTGGCCACCATCAAATGCTCGCCATCGTCGCCTACGACATCTCCGATCCCAAACGCCTCGCCAAAGTCGCCCGCTACTGCGAAGATCATGGCGTGCGTGTCCAATACTCCATCTTCGAATGCCGCCTCGAGACCGCCCGCTTCGAGGACTTCTGGCTCGGCCTCGAAGAACTCATCGACCCCAAAACCGACCGCATCGTCGCCTACCACATCTGCGCCTCCTGCGCCCGTTCCATCCTCTCTGCCGGAACCATGGAAACTACCAGCACCCCCGCCGTCGCCTATGTCTTCTGATTCCCCTCTTTCAGCGGCAGTCCCAACCTCTCAAAAACAGGGGAGTGCCGACGAATTTCTTTACCCATTGAAAATAAACATGTTTCAACAATCTGAAACGGTTTTAATAAGCCATAAAGCAGCTTTCATGCCACCGCTTTTCCCGACTGCCGCCAAAACCGCCCTCTTGACTCCTCCCCACCAATCAGTTACAACGTGACAGTCCCCGAAAGGGGATTTGCCGAAAGGCATTGGAGACGCATCGATCTCGCTATTCCTTTGCTGGAGGTAGATGGTCCCCGAAAGGGGATTTGCCGAAAGGCATTGGAGACGTGGACGCCCAGTCGTGTCGCGGTTTTCTCAGATAGTCCCCGAAAGGGGATTTGCCGAAAGGCATTGGAGACGGCGGAGTCAAATCCGCTTGTTTCCCCGACAGACGGGTCCCCGAAAGGGGATTTGCCGAAAGGCATTGGAGACATTAGCGGAGTCCCAAAAGCCGCCGCGCAAGTCCCGGTCCCCGAAAGGGGATTTGCCGAAAGGCATTGGAGACTGGACTGCTGATCCACCCCCGCCGGAAACGCCCGGGTCCCCGAAAGGGGATTTGCCGAAAGGCATTGGAGACGACCCGAAGGCCTCCTTTTTTACCGTCCCATCAATGTCCCCGAAAGGGGATTTGCCGAAAGGCATTGGAGACGGATGCTCAACAATCTCTTTCCAGGAGCCAGCCCCGTCCCCGAAAGGGGATTTGCCGAAAGGCATTGGAGACCGGTTATAGACAAGGCCCATGTTGCTGTATTTCCAAGTCCCCGAAAGGGGATTTGCCGAAAGGCATTGGAGACACGCGGCAGTATTCCGAAAATGTGATGCGCTACGCGGTCCCCGAAAGGGGATTTGCCGAAAGGCATTGGAGACTCAATCCTGCGAGAACTGGGGGTCAGGCTGCATTTTCTTGCAAAAATGCCTTGAACGACGGCGTCACAGGGTTGGATCGCAGAAAGCCTCAGAATGCAGAACGCTGCGAGCATGAGCTTAGCGCTTCATCGCTGCAGGGAAGGGGGCTTAATGGAATTCCCGGTGATAATTCAGGAATTTGTGAAAATGAAAGAAAATGCAGCCTGACCCCCAGTTCCCATCGCCTCCAAGCCGACGAGGGAGCGCAAGGAAGTGCTGAGGCAGAGAAGTTTTATTATGTCGAAATTTCTTGTTGTCAGCGCGGGGACGATGGTAGTCCACAACGACAGTTCAATCACCAGACGATCATGAAAAAAATCTCCCTCCTCGTCTTCGGCGTCTCCATCTCCGCCCTACTCTGCTCCTGCGTCGCAGGTCATGTCGATCGCGTGGAAGATCGCGCCGACCGCGCCGAAAATCGTTATGATCGCCGCCACTACAGCGGCCCGGGCGACCACATCGAAAACCGTTACGACCGCCGCGAGGGCGTCAATGACAAGCTGCGCGGTCGCTACGGATTTTGATCCCGCCGCTGTATCTGCGTCATCGCGTCCAGATCGCCGCTGTCCGCCGCTCACTTTTCGGGTCAATGCGCCCGGCCCGAGTAAGAGGTGAACAAGGGGTCAGAGAAGGCATGACATATTAACATTTTCTCGACTTGTCTCTGAATCTGACGCCGTCTGCTTTCGCCAAGACATCACTCCGGAAGGAACCGGAATTCCTTCTGTAACAAGGCAGAATTATAAGTTATGGGACTGACCCCTTTTCGGCTGCGTTTTATTGGCAAACTTTAGGATTCTTGGATTTTTGCTGGCACCGCAGGCCGGTCCGCGCCAAAATCTCATCATGCACATTCACCTGAGTCCTCGAAATATCGCCCTCACGGGTGCCATACACGCATTCATCGCGGAAAAAATGACCCACCTGGAAGGGCACGGTCAGGAGATTCTGGCGGCGCACATTGTCTTTTTTCACGATCAGAACAAAAAGAAGCCCTTCGTGGTGAAAGCGCACCTTGGGCTCTCCGGGCCCGATATTTTCTGCGAGGATGCCGAGTCCGACCTCTATGCGGCCATTGACAAGGTGGTCCACAAACTCTCCGCCCAACTCAGCAAACGGAAAACCCGTCAAAAAAGTCACAAGAAACATCTGACCCAGCTTGAGCGCGAATCCGTCAAGCGGGGTTACAGGCGCCGCTAAAGACTGGTGGACGATTACAAGGTCAAGCTCGACGTCTTCGAGGGGCCGCTCGATTTGTTGCTCTACCTCATCAAGCGCGACGAGGTGGATATTTACGACATTTCGATCGAGCGCATTACGAAGCAATACCTCGGCTACATGGAGGCATTTCAGGTGCTGAACATCGAGCTTGCCGGGGAGTTCATCGTGATGGCGGCGAACCTCCTCTACATCAAGAGCCGGACCCTGTTGCCCGTGGATCAGCAGATGGCCGAGGAGGATGCCGAGGAGGAGGATCCCCGGTGGGAACTCATCCGGCAGTT
Organism: Chthoniobacterales bacterium; assembly: GCA_014879575.1. Classification (GTDB taxonomy): domain Bacteria; phylum Verrucomicrobiota; class Verrucomicrobiia; order Chthoniobacterales; family Terrimicrobiaceae; genus QYQL01. Next base: position 16,965 of record JACSRU010000155.1, read on the forward strand.
GATCGAATACAAAAAGTTCAAGGAGGCCGCCGCCCGGCTTCGCGACCGGGAGGCTCTGATCGAAAACCTGTTTCCGCGTGTGCCGGTGGTCCCGGATCTTGCGCCGGCGGAGAATCTCCTCGTCGAGGAGGTGGGCATCTTCGACCTGATTCACGCCTTCCAAAAAATCCTCAAGCGCCTGGAAAAGAAGCCGGAAGACCTTCGCGAGATCTTCGAGGAAAACTTTACGGTTTCCGAAAAGATTGACTACCTGTTGAAGGTCACGTCGAGTGGGGTGCAGATGAAGTTTGAAGAACTCTTTGCGGATGTTGTCAGCCGGGCGGAGATCGTTGTCACGTTCCTGGCCATGCTGGAACTGATTCGCATGAAGCAACTCCGCGTGCGTCAGGATTCCCATTTTGGCGAGATCTGGATTGATCGCGCGGAAAACACCACCCCCTTATTTTCCCGAGCATGAGCGCAGAGACTTCCCTTCCCCGCATTATCGAGGCCATTCTCTTTGCCTCCCAGAAACCGGTCTCCTTCAAGGAACTTGCCGCCGTATTCAAAGGGGCGGCCGACAGCGCAAAGGAAAATCCCCGGATCGTGTGTCACGCCAGGTTGAAGCCGGAGGACGTCGCCGTCGCGATCCAGCAACTGGAGGCGGAATATGCGGAAACCGGGCGATCCTTCGAGGTGCGGGAGAGTGCCGCCGGCTGGCAGCTTGTGACGCGCGCGGATTTTGCGCCGTGGCTCCGCCAACTCTTTCCCGAGAACCGCTCGGCGAAGCTCAGCGCGCCCGCTCTCGAAACCCTGGCCATTATCGCCTATCGCCAACCGATCACCCGGGCCGATCTGGAGGCGGTGCGGGGGGTCGCGGTGGATGGGGTGATGCAGACCCTGCTTGACCGGGGATTGATCCGGATTGCCGGACGCGCCGAAGTGCCCGGGCGTCCGCTCCTTTACGACACCACCCAGTATTTCATGGAGCATTTCGGGCTCAAGACGCTTGATGAGCTTCCGAATGCCGACGAACTTCGCCGCGTGGCATTGCCGACGGCGACGCCCCCCCCCGAAGAAAAGCCGCCCGAACTTCCCCTGGGCGATGAGACCGTTTCAGACAATCCGGAATCCGAGCAGGCGGTTGAAGAGGCGCTCGAAGCGGAGGAGGAACTTGTGGAAGTGGCGGAATCCGAAGAGCCCAGGGATGGAGCCTCCCCATGAGCGAACTTGCCGAATTGCGGAATCGCATTGATTCGCTGGACGACGAATTGCTGAGGCTCCTCAACGAGCGCACGCGGGTTGCCCAGGAAATCGGCGTCATCAAAAACCGCGAGAACCTGCCGATCTACTCCCCCGACCGGGAGATGAAGTTGCTTCGAAGCCTGATCAGTCGGAGCGAGGGCCCCTTGCGACCGGAAGCCATCCGTGCCATTTACCGCGAGATCATGTCCGCCGCGCTGGCTGTCGAAAAAGATGTCGTGATTGCGTGTGTGGGCCCCCTGGGGAGTCCTTCCTACCAGGCGGCTCTCGCAAAATTCGGATCCAGCGTCCGCTACATTTTTTCGGCGGAAATTGCCGGAGTTTTTGAGGAAGTTGCGCAGGAGCGCGCCGATTGCGGAGTCGTTCCCCTTGAGGATCCCGCGCACGGTTTTGTGAACCAAACCCTTGATGCCCTGGCGGAGAGCGAGGTGTCGGTCTGCGCGGAGATTGCGCCCGAGGCCGTCGGCGGGGAGGCCCGGACTTCGGCCCGTTACCTGGTATTGGGTCCCCGTCCGAATGCCGCGTCGGGAAGCGATCACACGATGCTCATGCTTCGTATCGAGGACAAGCCGGGGGCGTTGGTGGCGGCTCTCGAGCCCTTCAAGGAACTCGACATCAACCTGAACCACTTCGCCAGCCGCCCCGCAATGAAGGGAAGCCATGACATCTTTTTCTTCCTCGAAGCGGAGGGACACACAAAAGAACTCCAACTTTCCGACCTCTACCGCGAGCTTTCAAAAAATTGTCGGGCGGTCAAGGTACTCGGGAGCTACCCGAAAACGGCGGAATAGTTTTCGTCCCGATGAAGACCGTCCTTGATACGATACTGGAAGATGTCCGAGAGGCCCTTTCGGGAGACAAGTTGCGTCGGCCCTTGGCGGACATCCGGCGGATGGGCGAAGACGCCCCCCCGCCACGGGATTTTTTCGGGGCGCTGACCGGATCGTTCGGATTGATTGCCGAGATCAAGGAACGCTCGCCAAGCGTGGGGCCGATGCGGGCGGAGAACGTCCGCGAGGCGGTGTCCGCATATTCGGAATCCCCCATTGTGCGCGCGGTCTCGGTGCTCACCAACGAACGGCATTTCGGGATGAATGTCGGGCGCCTTGCCGCGATCCGCAAATGCGTTCCCCAGCCGGTGCTGAGGAAGGATTTTTTCATAGAGGAATACCAGATCCGCGAGGCGAGAGCCTTCGGGGCGGACGCCGTTCTCCTGATGGCCAACGTCCTGGATGCGTCCCGCCTGGCTGGTTTTTACGATCTCACGCGCGAGCTGGGAATGGAGGCACTCTTTGAAGTGCACGGGAGCGAGGAAATCTCCCGCCTGCCTGCCGGTGCCCGGGTGGTCGGAATCAACAGCCGCAAATTTCAGGCCACGGAAGGTTTTGTGGGAGCCGACGGATCCTCTGCGAAGGATTTCAGTCTGGATCTCGGAGCCTTTGGACTCGTTGACAAACTCCCGGAAGCCGCCCGGAAAGTCGCCGAGAGCGGCCTCTCGCCCTCGATGGTTGACACGGTGAGGGAAAAGTTTCACGCCGCACTGGTCGGAACATCGCTTTTGAGGGATCCGCGTGGGATTCGGACTTGCCTGGAAGAGTTCGAGCAGGCCGTCTTGTAGTTGCGGGATTTTTTCCGCCAGCTGAAGGCGGGCGATTACGACTGGCGGTCCAGAAGTTTTTTGGCAAGCGCGCGGAGGATGCCCGCGCGTTCCCCCAGGGGGGACAGGGTGGCGAGCGCCTTATCCGTGAGGCGGGCGGCCTCCTGTTTCGAAGCCTTGAGGCCCACCACCGCAGGATAGGTCGTCTTGCCTGCCGCGGCATCCTTTCCGGCACTTTTGCCGAGTTGTTCGCTGGATTGGGTGACGTCCAGAATATCGTCAATCACCTGGAAGGCGAGACCGAGGTGGTCGCCGAATTCCTCGAGAATGCCAAGTGCCCGGGGGGTGGCGTTGGCACTCATGGCGCCCAGTTTGAGGCTGCAGATGATCATGGCTGCGGTCTTGCCGCGGTGGATGAATCGAAGCGTCGCTGTGTTGGATTTTTTTCCTTCCGCCTCAAGATCCGCCACCTGTCCGCCGACAAGAAACCGGCTGCCTGACGCGCGCGCCAGCTCGGACACAAAATCCGCCACGGTGTATCGCGCGGTCGGCCTGGTTTTTGCAAGAATCTCGAAGGCCGCAGTGAGCAGGGCATCCCCTGCCAGGATGGCCGTTCCCTCCCCAAAGACCTTGTGGGAGGTCGGGCGTCCCCGCCGCAGATCGTCATCATCCATGCACGGCAAATCATCATGAATGAGGGAATACGTGTGAACGCACTCCACCGCGCACGCCGAAGGCAATGCGTCAGCGATCCGGCGGATTTCACACGCCTGAGCCGCCGCGAGACAAAGTGCCGGACGCAGGCGCTTCCCCCCCGCAAACAAGCTGTAGCGCATGGCCCGGTGGAGGGTTGTCGGCTTTGCCGATTCCTTCGGCAGCCATTGATTGAGCATGCGGTCAACGATCCGCGTATAGTCAGCAAGACGGGAATCAAGATTCATCCAGATCGCGGAATCTACAGGACCGGGGAGTCGGCCGACAAGTCTTGGCAACAACAGGTCGCTTCCCGCGCGTTATTTCTTCCCTGACGGCTCGAACAATTTTTTGTATTGCGGGAAGCCTTCCTTATCGAGAGCCGCGACGGGAATGAAACGGAGAGCCGCCGAGTTGATGCAGTAGCGCAAATGTGTTGGTGCCGGGCCATCCGGGAAGAGGTGGCCAAGGTGGCTGTCGCCTTTTGCCGAGCGGACTTCCGTGCGGATCATTCCATGGGAATTGTCCGATTTCTCCACCACGACCGCTTCGTCAATGGTCCTGGAAAAGCTGGGCCAACCGGTGCCCGAATCAAATTTGTCCTTCGAGCTGAAGAGTGGTTGCCCGGAGACAATGCAGACGTAGATCCCCTCGCGGTGGTTGTCCCAGAATTCGTTTTGAAAGGGGGGTTCGGTTCCGCACTGGGCGGTGACAAATTTTTGGAGCGGGGTGAGCATGGGCTTTTGATCCTCCGCGAGTCCCAGACCGGCACCAAGGACAAGCAGCCCGAACACGGCGGATTTCATGGAAGAAATCTGGCACGAAACGGAAGCTTCCGCCACCGGAAATCCTCACTCAGCGCGCCTGACGACGCATCGTTTGTTCGAGAATTTTTCGCGCGACATCGTCGTGGGCGAGTCCGGTGGAGTCCAACCGAAAATCCGCCGTCGCCTCATAGATCGCCCTCCGGGAGGCGAGCAGGTCGTGGAATGTCTGTCTTGGATTTTCCGTCTGGAGGAGCGGACGTCTCTGGCTGCGTGAGGCCCGCTCAAAAAGCACCTCCGGATCGGCGTCCAACCAAGCGATCGTCCCGATTTTTTTCAGGGAACTCCGATTGGATTCACGCAAGACGGCTCCCCCGCCGGTCGCGAGGACGACCCCGGCGACGCCAACGAGATCCGCCAGGGTTTTCTCCTCGATGTCACGGAACGCCTCCTCCCCAAGGGTTGCAAAAATCTCCGTGATGGCCTGGTTTTTGGCATGGACGATGAGGTCGTCGGTATCCACAAACCGATGCCCGGTCAGGGCAGACAGACGGCGGCCAACGGAAGATTTCCCGCAACCCATGGAGCCGATGAGAACGATATTCGGAAGCACACCGCCACTTTCTCATGCCCGTTGTCCCATGCGAGCCTTTTTGCGTCAGACCGGCCCGTGCGACGGCCAGCTGGGCGCATCTCCGGATAGTTGCAGGTTCCAAGGCCAAAGGCCGACGATTCTCAAGCCCAGGCTGCAAGGCCTGGGTTTGAAG
>JACSRU010000020.1 GCA_014879575.1 Chthoniobacterales bacterium
TGGCCTGCGGCCACCCTTCGGGTTGTTCTTTCGAACAAGCTGTCTCGCTTCGCTCGGCTGTGTCGTCCGGCTCGGGTGCGGGCAATCAGCTTTTCCGTCTGGGGCGGAGCAGGCAGGCCAGACCGAATGTCCCCAGGAGCAAGGCGACGGTTTGCGGCTCCGGAACGGCTACGAATTCCAACTGCGAGCCGTTGAACTGGAACGTGCCGGTGTGGCCAACGCCACCAAGATTCGTATAGGTGAAGTTGGTGGAGAGAAAGTCTGTCGTTCCCGCCCAATCCACGAGGACGAACGTGCCGATGGCTGTCGAGTTTTGGAAGTCGAAGCGGAAGGCCGAGCCTGTGCCCTTCAGGAAATCGCTGCCGGCACCGGTGAGGTTGACACGATCCGCCGTGTTGCCTGCCCCGAGTTCAAATTTCCAGTCGGTCGCGGCGCCTGCGCTCGCGCCGCCGTTCCATGTCAGGTCATTGGCGATCGTCAGCGTGCCAATGCTGTTTCCCGGAGCCAGGATGCCGCTCACGGTGGTCGCGCCGCCGATCGTGCCGCTTCCCCCGAGAGTCGCATTGGACGACACGGTCACGTTCCCTGTGGCACCGGACTGGTCGCCATTGATGATCAGGGTGCCGACGGTGATCCCGGTGGTTCCATCGTAGGTATTATTCCCCGTCAGAATCCACTTGCCCGTGCCGACTTTGGTGACTGCGGCGAGCGCGACGCCCGTCCCGTCGTTGGTCGGATTCACGATTGTTCCCGCGAAGGAATTGCTCCCGGTGTTAATGCCGCCAAACTCAAGCGTCCGCACAGTGGTCCCGGTAGTGTTCACATTGAGTGAGTAGGTTCCGTGCGTCGCCGCCGTGCTGGTGAATGCCACCGTGTAGGTTGCGTCGTTGTTGACGATGGTGTTTATCAGGCTGGAGGTTGCTCCGCCTTGCACCTGCACGGCACGATCCGTGGTTCCGTTTGCGGAGAGATTTTGGAAAACCAAGGCTCCTGAATGCCGATAGGAATCTGCAGAGTTGCCGATAACGATGTCACCGGATTTTCCAAGTGCACTGTTGCTGCCGTCATTGGCGAGCGAATTGGCCGTCAAGGTCACACCAGCAATGACAATTTTTTCCACATCAAAACTGTTGTTCCCGGTCAGATTGACTGTGTTGTGAAGTCTGTTGAGGGCCGCGCCCGCAGTGCTATCGGCTCGAAATGTGAGGCCGTAGACTGTGTTCGTGTTGGTCCCGCTGATGGCACCTGTGAAATTCACCACGCCTTGGTTGTCACCGCCATCATAGCGCCGTGAACTAATAAAGACGCCGCCAGTGGCACCCCCCAGATCAATGGCGGAGCTGACATTGAGCGTGCTTGTGCCCGCGCTGCTTCCGGTTGCAAAGAGATCCCATATCATGTTGCTGCCGCCATTGCCGAATCGGATATTGTCAACCGCGATCGTGTTGGTGCCGGACGTCTGGGTGGTGGCATCAATGCCTAGCGCGCCAAGATCCAGCGTGCCGCCAGCAGAGCCCGTCAGGTTGAGACCTCCCGAGGCAAGCTGGATGTCCATGCCGCTGATTCCCCGTGTGCCGGTCACATTGAGAAACGGCTGCGCGTTGCTGACGCCCTGAAAGATCGCGTAGTCAGTCGCCGTGCTACTTACGGGTGCCGTGCCGCCAACCCAGGACGAACCGCTCGTCCAGTTGGTATTTCCGGAGGAGTTGGCCCAGGTGATATTTGCGGCCTGCGCGGTTGTGCCCGCCGCAAGCAAAACGGCGGTTGCGATTGTGCAGAGGAATGTTTTTTTGTTCATGTGAGGCAAGGGTTGGTGTTTCGCGACGGGAGAAGTGTTGCATTCGCCCGCGCATGGGGGCAAGATTCATTCTACTCAAACTATCGAGTCTTTCATTTTTTAACCTCTATCGAAATCACTCCCTGATGAGCCCGCGAGTCACCTTGAAAAGGATTGCCGAGAAAGCGGGAGTGCATTTGTCCACAGTCTCCCTGGCACTCCGCAACCATCCGAGCCTGCCGGCAGGAACCCGCGAGCGGCTGCAAAGTCTCGCGAAGGAAATGGGGTATCGGCCCGACCCGATGCTCGCCTCCCTGGTGGCCTACCGCACCAGCACGCGGGAAGCAAGCGATCACGGCGTCATCGCCTGGGTGGATGCCTGGCGGGGTGCCAAAAGTGCGCGGGCCGCTTATCCGGAACTCTGGACGGCCGCTGTGGCGCGGGCCGCGTCGCTGGGCTGGAGGCTGGAGGAGTTTCGCATGGATCAGGAAGGACTCACTCCCGTCAAGCTGAGCCGGATCCTGCGGACACGCAACATCACGGGAGTCCTGATCCCCCCATTACAGACACAAGCTGGGGAGATGGAATTGGAATGGCCGTGGTTTTCCGCCGTGGCCACCAGCCATACCCTCCTGTGGCCCCCCCTGCACCGTGTTGTCCCCCACCAGATGCGCAACATGCAACTCCTCCTGTCGGAACTCCTTTCCCGGAGCTACAAGCGGCCCGGCCTGGTGATCGCCGCCGAGGTCAACGAACGCACCCGCCACTACTGGCGGGCGACCTTCCTCGATGCCCAGCAGGCTCTTCCCAAAACCAGACAACTGCCGGTGCTTCTGACGAATGCAGACGAACCTGACCGCCTGATCGGATGGTTCAAGCGGCAGCGTCCCGACGTCATTATCGCAAGCGACGTCTTCACGGCACGCGAAATCCTCCAGGCCAATGGCCTTGATGTTCCCGGGGATGTCGGTCTGGCGGGAGTCGCCTTTGCGACGGAAGCCTGGCGACCGGGCGGGCAAGCGGAGTTGGACGGCTCATTTCCCGCGTATGCCGGGCTCGCAGGCATCGACGAACGGTTTGGCGTGATCGGCGAGTCCGCGATTGACACCATTGTCGCGATGCTTCACCGCAACGAAACGGGGATTCCAAAAGTCGCGAAACACATCATGATTGAAGGCCTCTGGTGTGATGCCCCCTCGATCCGCAGGCGGGAATAAGCGCACCCTGCGCAGGGCGCGGAGTGGACGGGAATTTTTTTGCGAAAGATGCGCCCCGGAGGAGGAAGCGGCTCCGAAAAAAGCTGTCCGACGCCATGTGGAGCTTGGTAGCCTGCGGCTCCTCTCACAATGGAAAACTCCAAAAAATCCGCTGATCTCCCTCTGTGCAGAATCGGCATGGCCGGACTCGACACCTCGCATGTGCCCGCCTTTGCCACCCTGCTTCACGATGCCGCCCACGAACATCATGTGCCCGGTGCGCGTGTGGTGGCGGCCTTTCCGGGAGGGTCGCCGGATTTTCCCCTGAGTGCTGATCGCGTGGAGGGGTTCACCGCCGAACTGCGGGACAAGCACGGCGTGGAAATCGTGACCTCCCTCTCCGGGCTGCGCGGAAAGTGTGACGCCGTGATGCTGGAGAGCATTGATGGCCGCGTCCATTGGGAGCAGTTTCGTGAGGTGGCGGAGTGGGGCGTGCCGGTCTTCATCGACAAGCCGCTCACCCTCCTGGCGGAAGAGGCCCGGGAGATCGCCCGGCTCGCGGAGGAAAGGGGAGTTCGTAACCCAGAAGGGGTCAGTCCCATAACTTATAATTCTGCCTTGTCCCAGAAGGAATTCCGGATTCTTCCGGCGTGGTGTTGAGGAGTCGTTGAAGCGTATCCGTGCAGCAACGGAACCTGAGTAAAAAAACTATCGTCTGGAGGGAAAACTGAGGCACTCTGTGGGGGGCATGGGAAAGGCGATTGACAATCTGAGAGCGGGGAAGGCGCCGAGAGGTCCACGTCCCACACGGGGAAAGGTGAAGGCCCGGCTTCTGACAGAGGCGATCCGGTTGTTTGCGGCCGGGGGATATGACGGGGTTTCGGTGGATGAGATTGTGCAGGCCGCCGAGGTGAACAAGCGGATGGTTTATCATTATTTTGGCAACAAGGAGGGGATTTATCGTGCCGCATTGGGGTATGTTTTTTTCGAATTGCAGAAGCAGGAATCCGAGAGGATTGCTTCGTATGGGGGAGGGAAGGCCGATCCGGAGGAGGGCATGCGGATTTTGGTGGGTTTGTATTTTACGTTTCTTGATTCGCACCCGGAGTTTGTGCGCCTGTTGTTGTGGGAGAACCTCGGGCAGGGGCGGCATCTGGCCCAGGTGGAAGTCGGCATGAGCAAGAGTCCGATCCTTGGGCACGTGAAGACCCTGCTTCAGGAGGGAGTCGCGCAGGGCGTCTTTCGTCCGGGGTTGGATGCCCGTCTCGTGCTGACGAGTCTGATTGGGCTGTCCCTCATTTACCATTCCAACCGGTTTACGCTCCTGCGATCCGTCGGCATGGATTTCAACAAGCCCGGAAATATGGTGTGCGCCGCCGAGCACGCGGCGATCATTTTCCTCTCCGGTCTGCGCGCCGACGCGGCGGCAGTTGATCGGTGACTGGTCCGGACACCCGCAGGTCGGGAGGAAGAGGGCAGATGAAGAACCGTGTTGTTCTCCAGTGCTCCGCATCGCGCTTCGGTGGGCAACAAGTCGCCCTTTCCGAAATCACGGCGTGCTCTGGAGGGACCAGCTCCGTCTGGTCCGCTCGCGGTTGGCGTGGATGGCACCCAAATCCTGACGAACGCCCGACAAAAATGAAGAAAGGGTGAAAAATTTTCCCCGATCTCCCTGCCAAGGGGGATCGTCAGGATTGGGGGATGGCACCGCTCGGGGCGGACGACACAGCCGAGCGAAGCGAGACAGCTTGTTCGAAAGAACAACCCGAAGGGTGGCCGCAGGC
>JACSRU010000148.1 GCA_014879575.1 Chthoniobacterales bacterium
CCGCCCGGCGTGAGCGAATTTCGAGATTCCGAAAACATGACCCCACGTTTGAAAAGTGGTGTTAACCAACTCGGGGCGGGCGGAGAGGCGAGAGAGTTTCCGGCGGAGGAGGGCCGAAGGCCGGTTTTGAGGGCAAATCTGGGCCGGAAAGGCGAAAACAGAGAGTGCTGCAGGGCGGCGATTAGCGTTCGTAAGTTGTTGTATTGCCGCAACTTGAAACGATCCGAGAAAAATCTGCCGCCTGTGAACCCAATCAGGCTGAGTTTCGCGACTCCGAGAATGTGGCTCCCCTCACCCTGCACGTTACAAAATGTTCTCTGTTTCTCTCTTTGTGCATCTCGCTCTAGGATCGCAAGTTGCGCTATTTCGAGTTCTGACTGGCGTCAGGGAAAAAGGTGCGGAATTTTGAGAAATGATTGTGTGTCCGTTTTGTATGGCTTTCCGGAGGTTTTCTCCGCGGGCATGATGTTTTTGGTATGACGTCCTCCATTGGCCGAGTCCTTCGCGGAAAATCCAGAAGCGTTCTTGGCGTGTTTGTTTTCCTGATCCCAACGATTTCCGCCATGAGTTCCGACCTGTCCCTGAAACGCTTTCATGAAAAAGCTCTGCGTCGGGAGCCGGTGAGCGTCGTCTTTTTGGGCGGGTCACTCACCTGGGGAGCCAATGCCAGCGACCCGCAAACGACCAGTTATCGGGGGCTGATGATGGATTGGCTGCGCAAGAAGTATCCGCAGACGCCGATGGCTTTTCACGATGCCGCCATCGGAGGAACAGGGTCACAGTTGGCCATGTTCCGCCTCGATCGCGATGTGTTCCCGCACAAGCCGGATTTGGTGTTTCTGGATTTCACTGTCAATGACGGGGCGGACGTGACCGATCCGCAAACACTTGCCTCGTATGAACGGGTGGTCCGGGAGCTTCTCGGGCGGAACACGATGGTCTTTCCCGTGCTCATGATGTTTCGCTGGCATGCGGAAAAGCCCGATGCGCCCCTGCCGCCCCGACACGAAGCGCACCAGGCACTAGCCAGGGCGTACCAACTTCCCTTCGCCAACACGATTCCCCTGGTCGTCGCGAAGTTGCGGGATGGCATCGATCTCAAGACGCTCTGGCCCTTTGATGGTGCCCATCCCGATGACCCCGGCTACCGTTTGTTTTTTGAGGCGGTCCGGGATGTTTATGAGAAGGCGCAGTCGGAGGAGGCGACTGTCCGGGTTCCGGAAAAGCCGGTGTTTGAAGACCGCTATTCGCGGGTGACACGACGCGTTCTCGTTGAAGGGGCGCTTCCCGAGGGGTGGACCCGCGAGAAGACTTACCGCACGGCACTGTGGTTCGATGGTCAGGCGAGTCGTTGGATGGGAGATGTGGCCTGTGCTTCCGCCGCCAAAAAATCCGGCCCGCTTGAGGTGGAGTTTGAGGGGTCGATGGTGGGAGTCTTCGGGGAGCGAAACGGGCTTGCGCCCGCGATTCGGGTCTGGATCGACGGGCGTCCGGTAGCGCCGCCCAAGGCCAAGGAAGGGGATGTTCTCTGGCCGATGGATACGAGTCGCTTTGCGCCGCCGCGGAAGGGGTCCGGCAATCTGTTCGGCTGGCAGGTGCTCGCCAACGACCTCGCCGAGGGCAGGCACACGTTGCGCATCGAGCCGGTCTGGGAGGGCGCGGACAAGGATGCCGAGCTGCGCATCGAGAGTATTTGCAGCGCGGGACGCTAAGGCTTTTCTGATGTCCCTATCCGCCCTCAAGACCGCTATTGCGGAAGCCCGGTACGAAACCGCCCGGCGCATCGGCTTTTCCCTGCTGACCCAACCCCACACGGAACGGGCTGAGGTCGTGCTGCTTCTGCACGATGCCCTGGTCGCGCTTGCGGATTTTGCGGTGGCCCGCCGGTTGCTGGAGGAGGAATCCGGGACGCTGGAAAAGGACGCCTTTCCGGTCGCTTTGCGTCTTGCGGCCGACCTCCGTACCCTGGCGGACGAGGGGCATTATCGCGCCTCTGCGGAGGCAGCGCAGGGCTATTCGGTGGACGAGTATCTCGTCAAATACCGCCGCATGGCCGAAGAGGCGCTCACGCACGCCCGCCAGACCGCCGCGACCGATGCGGATCGCGAGGCGCTGCGGCAATTCGAACAGGGTCCGCCCCGCTTGCCGTTCTCGCGCCCCGAACGCCTCCCTGCCGGTCCCGAACCCCGGGCCTTCGGTGGCTTGCGGGGACGCATTCGGTTCCCGGACGGCACGGCGGTCGGCGGCGTCACCGTCACTCTGGGACTCGAGACCGCCTGCGAGCAGCCGGACCCGGCGACGTTTGTCATCCACGCGATGCACAGCCACCCCCGGATCGGCCCTCTGCGCGCGCTCACCACCACGACCGATGCGGAGGGACGCTTTGCGTTTCCCAAGGTTCCGGTTGGGTGTCAGGATTTTCTGGCTGTCACTCTCGATCCCCAGGTCTGGGAAATCCCAACCCGGTTCTTGCGCCGTGCGCTGGTCGTGACGTCCGGGGTGGTGGAGGATCTCGGCACGCTGACCGTGACGGATTGGACAAGTGCTCCCGCTCGTGATTTTCCAAGCCCGCATCCCGACACCTTCATCGAAGACGGCGTCACATGGACCAGGGTTTCCGAGGTCAAACTGCGGAATCCGTTTTTTTACGACTTTCCGCGTCAACCGCTTGTGCTCGCGGTGGACCCGGGATGGGGGACGCTCCGCCTGCGGAGCACGCCGGGGGTGGACGAGCCGTTTCAAATCCTGGACGAGGGGGCCTGTCTTCTGACGAACCTGCCCGCGCGGAGCGACAAGGTCCTTGCTATTTATGGCGCGCCCGTCGCCGCCTTTGTGCCCCCGCCGCCGCAGTCTGCGCTGCGCCATGCGTTGGGCGCCCTCGGGAACCGGATCATCAACACCGGCCCGGTCGCCTTTCGGGTGGCGGGGCCGCATTCTCCTCTCGGTGCGCCGCCGCTCCAGGCCGTGCGCGGTCCCGATGGCATCTGGCGCGGGGAAGGCCGTTTTCGCCTGCCCCCGGGCGTGACGGTGACCGAACAAAGTTCCACCGTTCTTGAGGACGGGCCTCTTGTTTTTTCGGTGAAAAATACAGCAACTTTCAGTGACGGCAGCCACTTCACTCTTGTTCTCACCGCTCATGCGGGGGAGCGCGTCTTGTTGGCCCGCGAAACGTCCACGCCACGGGAAGGTGCGGCGTTTGAGTTTTCCCTGCGCGAATTTTCCGGCGGGCGCGGCTACCTGCACTGGAATCCCGAAACGGGTTCCCGGCACTGGAGTTCCCTCACTGCCGAAGACCGCACCATCGGCCTTTTGCCGGAATCCGTTCCCTGGTGGATTTCGCCGCAGGGCTTTGGGTATGCCATGACCCGGGACGGATGCGACTCCCAGGACTACATCGGCGTCTTCACGCGGCGGCGGGGAGAGTGGATCGACCGGGCTTTCGCTCGCCTCGCGCAGGGACCCGTGGATGAGGATGGCCGCGCGAATCCGGAACTGGACTGGCCCCATCCCGAAATGGTGGGGTCGTCGCTTTCTGTGATCTCCGCTCAAACCGATGCCGCAGGAGATGCGTATTTTCGCTTTGGCTTCTTCGACGGCGAGCGACAATGGGGGCTTCTGGTGTCCTCCTTTGCGGAGAATGACGGTCCCTGGAAGGAATTCGGACGCCTGCAACACGCGTATTCTTCGCCGCGCTTGCAGGAGTTCAAGGACTGGTCTTTCGACCAGCCCGACACCCGGCTTCGCCCTCATGTGGTGGCACAGCGGGAAGCCCTGCCCGCTCTTCGTCGAAAAGCCCGTGCCGGCGTCTTTGCGGGGCTTTGGGGAAAAATTCGCCGCGAACCCGCGCTGCCAGGCCCCCGGGATGGTCTGGTTTTTGCCCTCGACAACGATCCCTTGGTCGCCTGGGAAAAGCGTCTTCTCCTCATTTATGTCGCCCAGAACCGCGCGCGCATGACGCTCCTGGGTCGCGATTGGGCGGACATGTATTCCCCGGTGGGGGGACGTGACATCACCAAATGGGCCGAGGAATACGACCTCCTTGCCGCCAGCGGCGTTTTCACCGACGAAGAGGAGCGAACGATTCGGGATTTCTTCATTTTGATGGGCCATCTGTTCATGGAGGAAGATTTCATGAACTGGCGGTTCAATGCCCGGAACGCCAACTTCGAGGCGGACCGGACCGACATTGTCGGCGCCGTCGGTCTGGTCTTTCAAGGTCATCCGGACGCGCCCAAGTTTTTGGACCATGTGCTGGAACGCACGAAAAAATCCCTGCTCGCGTATTGCACCCCGGGCAGCGGACGGTGGTATGAAAATCCCGCCTGCTACTACCTCCATGCCTCCAAATGCCGGGCCAATTTGGTCTTCCATCTGGCGCACAAGGGCCTTGTGGACCTGGAGGACATTCCCCGGCTCAAAGATTTCCTGCGTTGGGGCATTCACCTCCTCACTCCGCCGCACCCCGCCTCTTATGCCGTGATGCGCAACGGGGGCGCGGCGGAATACGAGGCGGACCTTCAGGTGCGCAAAATTCCTCCCATTGGCGATCACGCCGGCATCGGCCGATGGCTTCCGGAACATTATGCCACCCTGGCGACGCTGTTTCGCGCTTCGGATCCGGAGTTCTGCGCGGAGCTTCTGGCCGCGTATTTCACCTCCAATGCCGACGGAAGGCGCCTCCTTGGAAAGGCCGCGTGGGAGGATGCCACCCCGGAGTCCGAACCCGCCGGAGCCATGACCTCCAGCGTCTTCGGGAATCTGCCGCTCCTGTTCTGTCATCTCACCGACCCGGACATTCCCCGCGACCCGATACTTGCCTTGTCCGGGCGTCGTCTGGAGGGCTTTGGGGCTGTCTTTCGGAACAAGGTCAACACTCCTTCTGAAAGTTATCTTCTCGTTAAACAGGGACCGGGCGGGTACCGCTTTCATCGCACCGAGGGCAGTTTTGTGTTCTTTGCTGACGGCAGGCCTCTCGTTTTTGATGGCGGGGAGGCCGGCGAGACCTGGCGTCACAGCACGCTTTCCTTTCACGAGGTGCACATGCCCCTTTCTCCCGCCCGGGTCGAACGGCATTTCGACCATGATGGTTTCCAGTTCCTACAGGGTGCCCATCCCGTCATTCTGGAGCCCGGCGATCCGGTGTTTTTGAGCGATTCCTGCCGCCACGAATTGGTCGCGGAATGTTACCGGCGGTTTCGGCTCGACCCTCCCGCCGTGTCGCGGGCTTTCGCCTGGATTGACGACACCTATCTGATTCTGCACGACGATCTCACAGCTTCGCGCCCCGCCCTCTCGCACTGGCACCTGCAGGTGGTCGGCGGTCCGCCGCAAACGCTCGGTCCGCAGGATCTCCTCTTTCCCGGTCGCTTCGGTCTGGACCTTCGCGTTGTTTTTCCGGACCAGACCTTTGCCGCCGCGTCCTGTGAAACCCTGCCCATCCTGCACGATTCCGGCAGTCCTGACACCTGGTTCACGATGGAGCATCTCCAACGGTCCGGACGCCACACCGGGCACTACCTCGCCGCGCTCAAACCGACCCGACCGGGTTCGACGGAACTCTTTGCCGTCACGGCGTTGAAACGCGGAGAAGATCTTATCGGCACGGAAGTCCGCCATGGCAACAATCAGGACTTTCTGTGGCTTTCCCGGGAGGGAGGAGAATGGAGTGGAACGGACCTGTGTTTCGAAGGAAGCTACGGAGCACTGCTCCAACGTTCCACGCATGACCGTCTGATTTTACTCGGGCGAGGAAGTTTGCAGTGGCGGGACGTCACGCTCATCAGCGACGGCCCCGCGGTCCTGCTGCGCCGGGAGGCCAAAGAGTGGTCCGTCACCGCCTTTGGGGAAGGATCAATCACCGTTCGAGCCTCCGCCACCACCCACCACTTCAACGTCTCGCCTGTGGAGCCGCTGCAAAGACATTTCTTCTAAATCCCACCTACTTCGTTATATGATCAACCGCTTTTCCGAGAACCCGCTCTTCCGTCCCTCCGACCTCCGCCCCTCGCGCCCGGATGTCGAGATTCTCTGCGCCTTCAATCCCGCCGCCACACTCTTTCAAGGGCGGCGCCTTCTGATGTTGCGCGTTGCGGAAAGGGCGATTGCCGATCCCGGCTGCGTGGCGGCTCCCATTTACCAACCGGAAACGGGAGATGTTGTCATTCGGCAATTTCGCCTCGACGATCCGGATCTGGAAATGAAGGACCCCCGGTTTTTCAAACACCGGGGCATCATCTATCTCACCAGTCTGAGCCACTTTCGCGTGGCTACGTCCGAGGACGGGGAACACTTCAACATTGATCCTCAACCGACGATGTTTCCCGAGGGTCCCTATGAAGCCTTTGGCATTGAGGACGCTCGGATCACCCGCCTTGATGGCACGTATTATGTCAACTACACGGCGGCCTCGGAGCGTGGTGTGGTGACCGCCCTGGCACAAACCGACGACTTTCGCACCTTTCGGCGTTGCGGAATTCTCTTCGGTCCGGACAACAAGGACGTGGCGATCTTCCCGGAAAAAATCAGCGGACGCTATCAGGCGTTTCACCGCCCCGCCGTCATCCACGCCGGCCTCCCTTCGATTTGGACCGCCTCATCGGAGAATCTTCTCGACTGGGGACGGCATGAGTTTGTGATTGGACCGCGCGCAGAAAGCTGGGACTGCGAGCGTGTGGGGGCGGGAGCACCGCCCGTTAAAACGCCGCAGGGATGGCTCGCCCTCTATCATGCCGCGGATCATCGGACACGGTATTGTTTGGGTGCGCTCTTGCTCGATTTGGAGCGTCCCTGGAAGGTGCTGGCCCGTTCGCGCGAGCCGTTCTTCGTGCCCGAGGCACCCTATGAACGAAAAGGGTTCATGCCGGATGTCGTTTTCCATAATGGCACGGTTGATCTCGGAAACGGCGAGTTGGAACTCTATTATGGCGGCGCGGACCTGGTGACTTGCGGCGCACGGGTGCGCATCGCCGATCTTCTGGGTCATCTGGAAGAATCAGAGTGAGAAGCATAGAAATGCCGAAGAAAAAATTCCTCCAGGACGGTGGGACGGCGATGGCGGGGCGTCAGAGGTCAAGGGCGTACGATTGATTCAGGCCGAGGGCGATCCGGTGTTCCCGGGCGTTGGCCACGACAAAACACGATATGGCCGCGGTTTTTTTGCCAGCCGCGTTGATCCTGTCTATCGGTTTCGCACCTCAATCACAGCAACACCGTAGGCCGGAAGGTTTACGCTGGCGCCAGTGGCTTTTGCGGTGAGGAGATTTTTTCCGGCGGGCAGCTTGGTGACCTTTTGTTCGCCTCCGGAGTGATTGAGGAGAAAAAGCAATCGGCGCCCCTGGCCTTCCCGGCAGGTGACTTCCACGGAATCCGGTGCCGTTGCGAGCGGGGTGATGGTTTCCTGACTTAGGATGGCTTCCAGGACCTGCAGGGTATTCTCGACCCCAAAATGGGTGCCGAGATAATACGCTTTGCCTTTGCCGGTTTTTTGCACGGTGAAGGCCGGCTGGCCGGGAGCCGCATGGGGAGCGGAGTCGGCCAGAGCCTCCCAACTGGCCAAGACGCGCGCGCCCCCTTTTTTCACTGGCTGGAGAATTTCAAAATAGCTGTCCGACGCCACGGAGGTGTTGCCCAGTTTGAAACGCAGATCATCGTGAGCACCGAATTCCTCGACGGTGATGCCAAAGCAGGCGTCGAGCCGGGCGGGTGCCGTGATGGAAAAGACGCCGTTGTGCCGGTTGCGGGTGGCCGTTCTTGCGGAGGCCACGAGAATGCCTCCCTGTTTGACGAAGGCGCAGAGTTTTTCCGCCAGGACTTCATCCATAAGCACAAAACCGGGAAGAAAGAGAATGCGGAGACCCTCGAAGGAGTCGGCGGCGTTAACCAGCCCGCAGGCGAGGTGCCGTCTCTGCAGTTCCCGGAAAATGTGTTTGCGCTGGTCCCATGGGCCGGACTGCCCGAGCGGCATGGTGCCGTGGGCTTCGTCCTGGTCCTGTTCGACGAGCACACCAACTTCGACGAGCGTCGTCGTGCCGAGAAGCTTCGGTCCGAGGGGCCGGAACTCGCCGCCTTCCGCCGCGAATTCTTGGTAGCGTCGGCGGGGAATGTTGTCGTGGTCCAGGATGCCGTTCCAATAGATTTCCGCGCCAAACCGGCAGGTACGCCAGCGGAAATGCAGGACGCCGTCCGCACCGTGCGCGACCGCCTGCCAGGCCCAAAGCCGCATCTGTCCGGGCCGCGGCGTGGGAAGCAAATACGGACGCTGTCCTCCGGCGCCGCCCTGTTGTTCGAAGACGACAAAGTTCCCCGAGGCCGCGCGACACTCCTGGTGTTTCAGCGCGCTCCAGACGGGATCGGGTTCGGGGCGGCCGGGTTGGAACGAAAAGCCCGGATAAACATCGACGCCGTAGAAGTCGAGGCCCTCGGCGAATTTCCAGTGGTCGATGTGATCGAAGATGCCGTTGTGCGAAATCCACCAGGACGGATTGGCTTTCCGGAGCACCTTGATTTGTGCGGACTGAAACGCCGTAAGGCTGTCGCTGAGGAACCGGTTGAAGTCCAGTTGATGCCCCGGATTGGCGTGGGTGGGTCGGTCCGGATAGGGAAACGGGATTTCCGAAAAGCTGCGATACGTTTGCGCCCAGAAGGCCGTTCCCCAGGCAGAATTGAGTGCGTCGATCTTGCCGTATTTTGTTTTCAGCCAGCTCTGGAAGGCGGACCGACAGGCCGGACAATAACATTCATTGATATGGCAGTGGAATTCGTTGTCCGTTTGCCAGCCGATCACATGGAGATTGTTGTCGAAATGCGCCGCCATGGCCCGGGTGATGCGGACGGATTCCTTCCCGAAGCCGGGTTGATTCGTGCAAAAGTGCTGGCGGCTGCCGTGGACCATCGGTTGACCGTCCCGGTTCACCCGCATCCAGTCCGGGTGCCGGAGGCTGAGCCAGCGCGGGGGCGCTGCGGTGGGTGTGCAGAGAATGGTGCGAATGCCGCGGGTGCCAAGTTTTTCGATGGTCTGGTCGAAGAGCGAAAAGTCGAACTTGCCGGGAGACGGTTCCATCAGATCCCAGGCGAACTCCGCCATGCGAACAACGTTCATTCCGGCCGCCGCCATGCGGTCGGCGTCGAGTTCCCGGTCTTTCTCGCTCCAATGCTCCGGATAATACGGGGCGCCGAAGAGAAATTCCTTCAGGGCGGTGGGGCGGCGATGGCGAGGGCTCATAGGGAAAGGGTGTGCGACTGATCCGGGCCGAGGGCGATTCGATGTTCCCGGGCGTTGGCCATGACGAAGCAGGATCCTCCGTTCCGGGAATGAAGCGTGAGGTGTGAAAGGATTCCTCCGCGCCACGCAAAGGAAAGTTCGAACCCTCCGCGGGCGCGAAGGCCTGAAACGCGTCCGTCCGGCCAATCGTCGGGCAGCGCGGGCAGAACGCGAATCAACGGCAGACCGTCCTGGCGTTCGTGGCTTTGCAGGAGCATTTCCGCGATGGCTGCGCAGCCGCCGAAGTTGCCGTCGATCTGAAAGGGCGGGTGCGCGCAGAAGAGGTTGAGATAGGTGCCTCCGGGACCATGGTCGGCTTCTGCGGAGCCGTCCACGGGATGCAGGAGATTGCGAAGGAGGCGGTGGGCGTGATTGCCGTCGCGCAACCGGGCCCAAAAATTGATCTTCCAGGCGATGGACCACCCTGTGCCGGAATCGCCGCGACGGGCGAGGGTGCGGCGGGCGGCTTCGGCCAGTTCCGGCGTGCGTCCCGGTGAGATTTGATCGCCGGGATGCAGCGCATAGAGATGCGAGACGTGCCGGTGTTCGGGTTCCAATTCCTCGTAATCCTCCGGCCATTCCTGGAGCCGTCCGTCGGCTGTGACAGCGGGCTGAGGGAGGCGCATGCGGGCAGACTCCACCTCCGCTGCAAAGGCGGCGTCCTCCCGCAGGGTCGTGCAGGCCTCGACCGTGACGCAAAACAATTTGTCCAGAATCTGACTGTCCATGCTGCAGCCCATGCACAGCGTGCCGGTCTGTCCGTTGGGGAGCCGGTAGGTGTTCTCGGGTGAGACCGAGGGGCAGACGACGAGGCGGCCCCTGACGTCCTCGATCAGATAATCGAGGAAAAACAAAGAGGCTTCCTTCAGCAGCGGCGCGAGACGTTTCAGGATGGTCTCGTCGCGCTGAAACTCATAATGTTCCCACAAAGTGAGGACGAGCCAGGCTCCGCCCAGCGGCCAATACGAACAGGCCAGATTGCGATCCGTCGGGCAGGTGTCGGCCCAGAGGTCCGTGTTATGGTGAACCACAAAGCCGCGACAGCCGTACATGGTGTGCGCCGTCTGGCGGCCGGGATCGAGCAGACGTTCCACCAGGACAAACAGGGGCTCGACACATTCGGCGAGGGCGCCGGATTCCGCGGGCCAATAGTTCATTTCGGTGTTGATGTTGATCGTGAACTTGGATCCCCAGGCGGGTTGGAAATCCTGATTCCAGATGCCTTGCAGGTTGAGCGGCAGGCTGCCGGGACGGCTGCCGGCGAGGAGGAGGTAGCGGCCGAATTGGTAATACAGTGCCGCGAGTTCCGGATCGGCGGCACCGTCGGAGAACCGTCGGAGGCGTTCGTCGGTGGGAAGCTTGGCCACGGCCTCGTCGGTGCCTGCAAGCGCGAGCGAGACCCGCCCGAAGAGGGGTTCATAGTCGGCGCGGTGCGCGGCCAGGAGATGGCCCCACCCGAGGATGAGCGCACGTGCGGATGTTTCAAGCGTGTAGGTTTTGGGATCCTCCTCTCGAAAGGTGGTGGCGGCGGAGAGCACAAGTGTCACCGCCGTGGCGTCCTTCACGATCAGGGTGTCTCCCAATGTGCGGAGCGAACCGCCTTCGTGAGAGAGACGCACACAGAGAGCGAATCCAACCCCGCCTTCGCCGCCCGCCCTGCCCCAGACGAGGAGGCCGTGATTTTCGAGGGGCTGCACGCCATCCGCATAGCGCGACGAATAGCTGTCCAGCGGACCGCGAATGACGCGGAGGCGGAAGGACAGTGTGCCCGGCGTGTCGGCTTCAAACCGGCAGGCGATGACATTCGCCGGAGCCGAAGCCAGATGGCGGCGGCGGTAGCCATGGCCGGCCAGCGTGTAGGTGACTTCGGCGACCGCGCTGCCGAGGTCCAGGGAGCGCCGGTAAGCGGTGAGTTGATCCGGGAGAAAATCCGAATCACCGGCGCGTTCCGCGACAGCGATGGGCTTCGATGTGTCCACGGCAACCCCGGGATGCTGAAAGTCGAAGAGGAGATCCGCCAGCGGTTCATAACAGCGCATGCTGTCGGGGAGACCCGCGAAGGCGTCGTTGGCCATCGCATGCGCCTCGTCGAGGCGGCCCTCCCGCATGAGGTTTCGGATGATTGGGAGTTGGCTCAGCGTGTCGGGGTTGTTGCGATCACGCGGGCCGCCGTTCCACAGGGAGTCCTCGTTGCACTGGATGCGGTCGGCGGTGGGATTGCCGAAGATCATGGCACCGAGCTTCCCATTTCCGATGGGCAGGGCGCGGGTCCAGTCGTCCCCGGCCGGGTTGACGAAGCAGAGAGAAGACCGGGGCATGGATGTGGTCAGGGCTGGTGAGGTCTGGCCTGCGTCTTGAGGTAGGCTTCCGCGTACCGTTTCCCCAATTCCCGGAGGGCTTCCGTGCTGAAATGTAGGTTGTCGCCGACCGAAACCGCAAGGCCGGCAAGCAGGAGAGGCGTAGAAAGCAGGTGTCTCATAAAGGCAGTCAATCAAAGGATGGGGAGGCGACACAAGGCGCAAGCACCGTGGAAGAAGACAAATGGGCGTCCGAGCCGGCCGCCCTCCAGTGTCGCACGCCGCGCCGAAAACCAAACGCCTGGAGGGCGCGCGGCTCGCGCGCCGTGGAATTCTGCTGAATCACCCTGTCGGAGTGCCCCCGGCCTGGATCCGATAAACCTTGCCGGCCTTCAGCCTGCCGGATGGTGTCGGCTGTCCGTTCTCCAAATCGACCAGATGGTATTGTTCGGAGATTTCTGTGTCCTGAAAACTCCAGATCACGGAAGGCTCGTCGTTGCGGTCCAACCAAACGACATGTGTGCCATTCTTCTGCAATCTCATCCGATGCATGGATGGCAAGGCGGCGTTGTAGAGGCGATTGACCCGCCCATAGGCTTCTGCCTGGGCCCCGCCGGGAAATTGCGGCATGTTCGGAAGAAGGTCCGTCCAGGGATTCGCGGAAAGGGGCGGCACGCAGCGATGGGCCGCCATCCAAAAATACCGCTCCGGGCTCAGGCGATCTTCCGTCAGATAGTCTTCTCCCCTCGTGAAAAACGTCGGACTGCAATCCATCAACGCAAACGCCTGATCGCCATCCACAAATTCATCCCAGAGTCTTCGGCGGAATTGGTTGTTCCGAAAGCCGAATAGGGCGACCGCGCTGACACCAAAAATACCCACAACCTCGATCCGCTGCCGGAATCCCTGGCGTTGCAATTCGGCCTGCATCCGAAAAATGTCGTCCGCCTGCGGAGCCTTGTCCGCAGCTCCCCAGTCGAGGCAGGTGACGCCGAGGTTTTGATAGGAATCCCAGAAAATTCCCGCGATTCCCGTTTGTTTCTTCACCTCGGAAATCTGACGGAGAAATTCCTTCCCATAGTCGCTGCGCATTCGTCCGCTGTACAGAGTTCGATAATTTCCGTCCCAGGGGTCCCCGTTGGCTTCCTGGAGCAGCCAGTCGGGATGTTCCTTCCAGACGGGAGCGTGTTCGGACAGGTGAAACGAAAACCATTGCATCAGCCTAAGCCCTTTGGATTCCGCCGCGTCATTGAGTTGTTTCATGCGTTGCGTCCCGCCGAACGCATCGGCAAATCGGAACGCATACGGACAACAGATGTTTCCCGGTGCCGGGGGATGGGGATCCGAAGTGATGCTCTCCCACACTCCGTGTAGAAAGAGCTGCTTGTAGCCCAGCCGGGCGTATTCAGAAAGATCCCGCTCCAACGGATCGGCCCAGCTCGCACCGAGCCGCTTCAGATCCTCGTCCCACAAATGCCCTCCGCTTTGGGGTTCCGGCACTTCCAACGCGAAGTCATAGTTGGCCAGAATGCGCTTTCGTACTTCCGTGAAACAGTCCAGCCAGAGATTGCGCCATTCATGCCGCTGCAAATCGCTCTCCGCACGGCATGCGAGAAGCTTGCGCTCGGGCAACACCCCCCGCCCGCTGAGCGGAAAATAGACGCGATCCAAATAGTGAATCACGTTCTCATCGGGGAATTTTTCCAGACGCGCCCGCGTCAATCCGGGGCGTTCCGCAAAAAGGCACAACGCCGTGCTGCCCTTCGTTTGAAAATCGCAGATCGCCGCCCCGGCCCCGCGGGGCAACATGTCCATCGGAAAACTTCCCCCCCAGCCATCGGTGTGGAATTTTTCGATGGTGGAAAACCTAGAATCGCTCCGCACCGTTTCTTCAAGCGAAATAGTGGACACATCCTGTTGGACCAAAACGCACCCGTCCGCGCGCCCGCCAAGTTCCCAGGTCGCCGTCTCCATCACCCAGTGCAGCGGCGCGGCGACGGATTCGAAGGCGATCTGGCTCGCCACACCACGCCATTCCGTTTCGTGAATTGTTTCAGTCAGTGCCCGAATTCGCCAGGTAAACACCGCCTCCGGCGCGGAGAGGCGCCGCGAGGCAATGCGGGCCTCCCCCATCGCGTCGGCTTCCTGCCTGCGCGGCATCCATTGTCCCACGGATCGCAGAACCAGCGCGACTTCATCGCCCTGTTCCTCCACCTTTTCGAGTGTGAATCGCTCGAAACGCACACTCCACTCTCCCGAATCGCTCTCGGTGTAGAAGCTCCATGGAAGCTGCGCATCGCGCAACGCAATGTCGTCAATGGAGACCGCACCAATGCCCCGGAACACTCCATTCTCACAATCCAAAGTGAGGGAGAGTCCGTTCGAAAATCGGAGGGTTGTCGGAAAAGAAGAGTGCGAAGTCATATGCTATGAACTGAAAAATTTCTCCGGCAGGGTCACTCCA
Organism: Chthoniobacterales bacterium; assembly: GCA_014879575.1. Taxonomy (GTDB): domain Bacteria; phylum Verrucomicrobiota; class Verrucomicrobiia; order Chthoniobacterales; family Terrimicrobiaceae; genus QYQL01. Next base: position 14,021 of record JACSRU010000148.1, read on the forward strand.
ACTCGAAGGTGCCCCACAGCTTCGGCGTAAGTTGCGCCTCCCCCGGCACGTCGTTGACGAGGTTGGTGGCCTTGTTGCTCCAGTAGTGACGCGCCACTGTTGCGGTCCCACCGGCGTTGCCGAAAAGGATTCCCACATCCCCCCGCAGCTTCATTCCGCTGGTCGGCTGAATTCCCAGCAACTTCCAGGGGATCGCCGCTTCCACCAGGAAGCCTCCGGAAACCTCGCCCGTGAGCACTTTCACCTCCGGCGCGAGGACCACGCGATCAAAAACAAACGACCGCCAGGGCGAGGCAAATTCAAAATGTTCCGCTTTCGGCGCACCCGGTACTTTGGGCTGATTGAGCACCGCCACCGGGTTTCCGTCCATGACCGAGAGCAACACCCGCGCGTTGCCTTCCCCGTCCGGTTTCCCATTTTCCGGACCGATCATCAGATCAACCACATCGCCACTTTTGAAGAGCAATCGGAAATCCTGGCCCGTATTGTTCATCGCTCCGCGCGGCGCGGCAACCTTCCACGCCACGTACAGGTTTTCCGCATCATACCGCATCTCGAACTGGCCATAGCGTTTCCCCTCGCTTTCCTCAATCGAGGCCGCGTGGCCGTCCTTGGCCAAAAGATCCGGCCAATCCGTGGCTTGGCCATCGATTGTCATCGGAGTCGCCGTTTTGGCGATTTTGTAAATCCGTGGCTGGGCTGCCTCCGCCAGTTTTTCCTGCATCTGTTTTTGCGCGGCAACATACTGTTCTTTGCTGTAGGAGAACTTGCCGCTCAACCGGCGGACATCCTCAAGCCCCGTCACCTCCAGGACCCGAGCCTCGGTTCCTCCGAGAGTCACAAAAATCCTGCCATCTTTGGTGCGGGTAAAATTGCCTCCGAAGCTTTCCCCTCCGGCGGTGGTGTTATCCATCGGCATTCCCCGCACCGCTTTGTCCGGGGTTTCAAAAACGCCGCGCGTATCCCGGAACAGGGTCTGAATATAAAGACCATCAGAGGTAAACAGATAGTTCTCCCCCAAATTTCCGTTGAGATAAAACACCTCCCCCGCGCCGCCCTCTTTCTCGTTGCCCAGTTCCACCACTCCAAGGAAGGAGGACGGCCCGATCAGGTAGCCCGGCTTGGCGGCCATCGCCTTGTGGGAACCATGCACGCTCACATGATTGCTGGGAAATTTTCCGAGAACCTTTCCCTGCGAATTGATCGCCAGCAGCGGCGACTGATTCAGATAGATGCGACCCGGCGAGCCGCCCATGATCTGCGCGGGATTCTCCACCAGCGGTTGCCCCAGTTTGATATACCGAGGCTTGGTAACATCATATTGCAACGCACCCTCCTTATTGACCCCGACAACGGAAAACTGAACCAAAGTGTCGGAAACAGGCTTGCCCCCTTTGCCCTGCTCACGCAGGGAATAGGTGACGGTTCCGGCCGTGTCAGGCTTGATGCCCCAGGTGCCGACGCGCGGCGCGACTTTTTTTCCGTCCACCTCCAGTGACGAAAACTGGAGCTCGGACGGCTGCGTTAATCCGTCCCCGTTTTCGTCTGTCCACGCGTAAAATTCTCCGCTGTGTTCGCTAAAGGGAGGATTCAGATATTTGGCTCTGGGCCCTTGGAGTGCATCCGTCGCCACAAAGCCAAGATGGGTCACGGGACGCCAGTTTTTGCCATCAAACAGAGTGACCTGCACCTCGTCCGACGCCAAACCGAATCCGGGCGTAAAGACATAGGTCCGCCCGTCGCGCTGGATGACCCGGCTCGTGAGATCATGGGCGGAAGGCGGGAAAAGCGCCTCGGGAGCGTCGCTTTTTCCGATGGAAAAAATCGGTCGGGACGTCTCATTTTCCCAATCCAGTTCATAAACCGTGTTGTCGGAATATCCCCGTGTCGGATCAAAGGGGTCCACCGTTCCGGATCCCGCATAGCTTGTGACCCCGCTGAGATCTTTGATTAACTCCCCGTTGGAGGCGTTCCAGATGCTGGTGCGCTTGGGGTTGTCGGTCAGTTCGGTCACCCACAGGCGGTTCTGGCTGTCCACGGCAATCCCGACGGGGTTCCGCATCGCTTCGGCGACAAAGGGGCCGTGATGGGGGCGCCCGCCGCGTTTGCCAATCTCACGGACCACCTTGCCGTCGGCTGAAAACACTTTGACGTTGTGATCCGTGCCCTGCACGGAAAGATAGACAGCGCCCTGAGTGTCAACCGCCAGCCCGAAGGCTCCGGGAAACGCGTCGTGGGAGAACGGAGTGAGTTTCCCGTCCGCAGCCATCCGTTGAATTCTGCCTTCCGACAGCACCAGCCAGCTCTTGCCATCATGCGTGATGGATTGGGGATGGGGCACGGAAAATTCCGCCTTCGTGTCCCCGGTCTCCGCATCAAAAATTCTGACCTTGTTTTCCCGGTGAAAACAGGCCGCGATCGTCCCGTTGTGGAGGGCAATGGCACGGAGGTTGGCCAGCGGTTTGTCCTCGGCTCCCATGCCGGGTTCCTCCGAAACCTTCAGATCCAAGACGTCCGTTTCCGTTCCGTCCGCCTGTTGGCTTTTTCGCTTCCACGGCGAATATCTTCCATTGGCGATATGGACCCGGTAGATGGTGGCTTCCTTGCCTTCATTGGCCACCCAGAGCGTGGTTCCATCGGTGGCCAGACTGATCCAGCCGCCGTCAAACGCGGAACGGTTGGCCAGCCCCCATAGCTTCTGGGGTTCAAGATTCAGGCCGATCAGATGCCTGCCAGCTTCTCCCATGGGAGTGGCCAGGGCGGCATATTTTCCCGCAGTGGCGGCGGCCATGGGCATCGTATGGTCGCCATAGAAGGCCCCTTTTCCGTCATCCGTTGCCCACGCCGGATGGCCCGGATTCGCAAACGCCAGTTGGAAATTCGCATGGATGCCGTCGTGATAGAGAATCTTGAAAGTGTATTCACCTGGCTCCACTGGGATGCCATTGTCATCCAGTCCATCCCATCGCTCCGTATTCTTTCCGGCCTTTCGGGATGCCGCATGGACCAGGTTCCGCACACGGAGCCCGTCGGCATCATCGATCGCCAAAGTGACTCTTGCCGCTTTGGGCAGATCATAGTGGATTTCCACCGGCCCTTCGAGTTTCTCGCCCTTGGCCGATGTGCGGAACGCCTCCATGTAGGCAGGCTCGGGCAACTCGAGGTGTCCTTTGGGTTCAAGGACGAGGTTGCCCCAGCTCTTGTGAGCCGTGAAGAAAAACTCCCGGCTGGAGGCTCCTTCGCTCAGATTGTCCGCATACCGGTGCAGCGGCGCATCCGTTTCTCCCCAGAGCAGTTCCACTCCCATGTGGAAACTGTCGCCCGCCACCATCTTTTTGTCCTTGGTGATCAGGGTCCAGGGAATCTGGATTTCCTGCACATATCCCTTTCCGTCTTCATCCTTGAGGAAGGCCATCTCAACGCCCTCCTGCATCTTCCAACCCTCCGTTTGATGGACCTGCTTGTTTCCGCCTCCGAAGGGTTTCTCCACGCCAACTCCATAGTCGAAGAGAAGGCCAGGTGCCTTTCCGGCCGCGTAATACCACGCGGTCACATGGGTGATGATGTCGGTTTTGAGCCGCAATTGCAGCGCATCCCCGGCCCAACCCTTGTTGGCCTGAAATGTGGGATCGTGGGAATTCCCCATCGGAATCTCGTCTTTCCAACGCACCGATACGTAGAGGTTTTCCTTGTCATACATCACCGCAACTTTGGCGGAATATTTCTCCAACAGGGTTTCCAGGTCGTAGCACATCAGGATTTCGCCGGACAAATCCCAGTCGTTGAGTTTTCCGTCGATCTTCACCTTTCCCGGAGTCGGGACGGCATGAATTCCAAAATTGTCCGTCTGGGTGGCGTGCGTTCCGGGGGCCATCCAAAGGAGGCTGAGAGCGAGAAGAAGAGGAAGGCGATTCATGGGATGCTCAATCGGAGCGGATCACCATGCAGTCTTCGGGCGGAACAGCAAAGGAACACTCATTTGACACAGTTGACCGCGCTGGCAAGCCGATGCCCATGTCGGCATCCGGATCATGCGATTGCCGGGATATGCAGATCATGCCCGGAATCATACGAGATCGGGCGTGGGAAAAGTCATCCAACCCGCATGTCGCCATGTGGCAGGCAGCCGTCGAGTCATTTTCTGTGGGCAACTCCTGCAGAATGCGGACTCTCGGCGGGGTGAAATAGTCGTTCTGTATCCAATCCGTATTCATTGCGAAACGGTGCAGATTGGCGATTCTGCGAAAATTCCCTCCGCCAATGGGTGGAACACTCCCATGATACCATCTTTTTCTTTCCGCCCTATGATCGCTCGGGGCGTTGCGCTCCATGGATTTTTTGTCGGCCTGCTGTCTGCGGCGTCTTTGGTGCAGTCGAGTCAGCGGATCGCGTTACTCGGCGATTCCATTAACGAGGCGGGTTCGTTCACGCCGAGCGGCTCTCTCTCCACCATCATTTCCCTCCTGCGCAACTGGCTGGCCGTTCTGGCTGTGGTCGGCGCGGTGACCACGGGGCAGGCCCAGCAGGGAGAAACGTGGAAGACGGTCTTCACCAAACGGGGCTTCTGTGGACCGATGGAAATGGCGTGGGCGGGGAGTTTGGATGCTACGCTGCGTATTCCGATTGAGATTCCGGTTGACGGGTCGAAGGTGCGCGTTCATTTGGCAACCTCCCATGCGGATGATTTTACCCTGGAAAAGATGTCCTTCGTAAAAGCGGCGGACCGGGACGGACATGTTGAAGGTGCGGAGTATCCGGTGCTCTTCTCCGGTTCGGCGGCGGTGGAAATTCCGGCCCGGAGCGCGGAAATTCTTTCCGACGAGATGGAGATTCCGCTGACCAAAGGCCTCTGGATCCTGCAGCAGAAGTATGCCACCCAGAAGTGCCTCTACGCATACGACGCGGACGGATATTTCAGCGTGCCGCCCGAAGGCGAGCCGCAGTTTAAAAAGCATTCTCTGCCCGGGAATGTTTCGCAGATCGACATCCTGAGCCCGGATCCGCGCCCCGTCATCGTGTGCTGGGGCGATTCGATCACGCAGGGATATGGTTCCTCGGCGGGCACTGATCATCGCTATCCCAGCCTGCTCGGGAAATCATTGAATCAACCGGTCGTCAATCTGGGAGTCAATGGCGATCAGGCCATTTTTTCGAAGGGCATTCCATCGCGGATCACGACTCTGGAGGGGGCCGAGACGGTGATTTATCTCATGGGGATCAACGACATCCTCACGGGGAGCATCACCACGGCAAAAGAATATGAAGCACTGGTGGGCCCGGTCCTCGATGCCGTGAAGCGAGGCGGACGGCGGTTCTACCTCGGAACGATCCTCCCCGCCAAAGGGCATGAAAAATTCGATGCCGATCCCGCCAAGGAGAACCTGCGCCAGGAAATCAACGCATGGATCCGCGATCAGTCCGGTCGCGCCGACGGGGTGATTGATTTTGACGAGGCTCTCAGGGATCCCTCCGATCCTGCAAAAATGAAGGAAGAATTCCAGAGCGACTGGCTCCATCCGAACGATGCAGGATACCGAAAAATGGCGGAAGTTGCAGCCAAAGTTCTTCAGAATTGAATCCGTCGCCTTCTGAAATTTATGCTCAGTGCGCAGTTGCGCAACCCGGGGGTTTAGGCAGTGCCATTCGGGCAGGAATGAATTTCGACTCCAGTCCCCTCGACCTCGTCAACCCACTGTTTGCAACCAAACCCGGGCCGAATTGCCTGCCGGGACCTTATCTGCCGTTTGGGATGGCTCGACCTGGGCCGGACTCGGTCTATCCGCAACCGACTCATGGGCACCGACCGGGAGCGCCCGTGCGGGGATTTTCGCAGACCCATGTGGCAGGCACGGGTGGGGCGAGCCGTTATGCGAATTTTTCCCTCTATCCCTTTGCTGGCAGCCTGCGCATCAACGGGACAAAACCGTTTTTTCAACCGCCGGTCGGCGATATGTCTCTCACGGAGAATACGGAGCAAAGTGCCAGCGTGGGAGTTTACGAATGCCGCATGCGGCAGTTCGACATTGATGTCGCCATCGCGGCCACGCGGCATTGTGGCATTCACCGTTGGCGATGGTGCTCTGGCGGCGAGGCGGGGATGATTCTCGACGCGGCATCGGTTCTGCAACACGGGGTTTCGCCATCTGGAGAAACTCAGTGGTTTGAGGCTTGGGACAGCGAGGGCGAATCCATCGGCGGTTTCGTGCAAATCCTGAGCGACACGCGTCTCATCGGGCGCTCCGATTTCCGCGGCGGCTGGGGACACGACAAACCATACAGTCTTTATTTCAGCCTCGAGACGAGTGCGCCGATGAGCGATTTCCAGCTTGCGAACGCGCATGGTGTTGTTCCTTTACCTCGGATCGGTGCGGCTGTGGCGGGCTCGGGCTGCCGGGTGGCGGTCTCGTTTGGCGAAATCCCGGAAGTCGAGGTGCGGGTGGGGGTTTCGTTTGTCTCGGTGGCGCAGGCCGACCGGTGGTTGCGCGACGAAGCTCGGGGGAAAACCTTCGATCAACTCGTTTCTGCGGCCCGCGAGGAATGGGCAGAGCGGCTCGGGCATTTTCACGTCGCGGGTGGCACAGAGGCGCAGCGGTCACTATTTTTTAACTGCCTTTACCGTCTGCATTGTCTGCCGACCGACCTTGGCGTGGATGAAGAAAATCCGTTCTGGACCTCCGGGGTTCGACAATTCACCGACTTTTACTGTTTGTGGGACAGCATTCGGAATGCGAACTCGTTCTTTCATCTTTTTGACCCCGACCTCTCGCGCGACTTCTGCAATGCGTTGCTGGACACCGCTGAACAGACCGGTTGGCTGCCCGATGCGCACATCGCCATGCAACCGGCTTTTATGCAGAGCGCGTGCAGCGGCGACATCCTGTTTCGCGAAGCACAGGTCAAGGGGATCAAGGGCGTCAATTACGCTCGCGCACTCCATCATTTGCGACGCAATGCGGAGGTCGTTCCGCCCGATCCGTTGGTGCAAGGCCGATATCTTGCGCCCATCCAACAGCGCGGATTTCTGGCGACAGGGGATGCGAGCTGCGTGGTAAGCCGTGAGGTCGAATATTTCTACAACGACTGGTGCATTGGCAAATTGGCGGGAGCTCTCGGTGAAACGAAGGTCGCTGCAGATTACGACCAGAAATCACAAAAAATCTGGGACCATTGGCGCAGTGACCTGAGTGCCTTCGCTCCAAAGCTCCCGGACGGGAGTTGGGATGAACGCTACGATCCCGCAAAGACGCACCAACGCTCATGGATGGACCCCTATTGTTATGAGAGCAATGGGCATTGCTGGACGCTGTGTGCGTTGCATCAGATTCCGGAACTGATGGAAAAATTCGGAGGTCCAGAGGGATTTATACGTCACTTGGACAACGTGTGGGACTGCGGCTGGTTTGAGGTGAAGGAGACGCGAATGCACCTGCCTGCTCTCTACACGTTTGCGGGACGACCCGATCGCGCCGGAGAACGGATGCTTGATGCGATCACTCACGAATTCACAAATGACGAACGTGGTTTCAGCGGCAACGAGGATATGGGCTGCACAGCGGCCTTTTACCTCTGGGGGGCGATGGGATTGTATCCGATCATGGGTCAGCCCAGAATGGCACTAACTTAAGGGGCATTTAGGACGAGTCTCTGGCCTGCAACATTCCGTCAGTTTCCGGGCT
>JACSRU010000166.1 GCA_014879575.1 Chthoniobacterales bacterium
GACCATCAGGTCAAGGTCCGCGGGTTTCGGATCGAGCTTGGAGAAATTGAAGCCGTGCTGGCCGGTTTTCCAGGGATTCGGGAAGTTGCGGTGGTTGTCAGTGGCGGCGGAGAAGGTGGAGGACTCGTCGCCTTTCACTCTCCGGAAAGTTTGGAACCCGCCGCCCTGGAGGCGCATGTCCGGGCCAGGCTGCCCGAGTTTATGGTGCCCCGGTTTGTTGGGATGGACGCATTGCCCATGACTCCGCATGGGAAACTCGATCGCGTGGCCCTGGCAAAGCTCAAGCCCCCGGGCCCGGTGGCTGTCGTCCCGGTGTCCGATTCCACCCAGTGCCGATTGCAGGCGATCTGGAAGGATGTCCTCGAGAATCCCGCCATCGGACCCGACGACGGATTTTTCGAGTTGGGCGGAGATTCCATCCAACTGGCCCGGATGCACGGTCGCGTCATGAAGGAATTCCAGCGCATGTTTCCCATCACGGATCTCTTCGCGCATCCCACCATCCGATCCCTCGCCCGGCACCTTGACGGACGGAGCGACCAACGGATGACATCCCGGGAACGCATGGAACGACAACGAAAGGCGCTCGCCGCCGCGCAGAAAACCAAATCATTATGAACGAAGGGATTGCCGTCATTGGATATTCGGGACGTTTTCCGGGAGCCCCGGATGTCGAAACCTTTTGGAAAAATCTCGCGGGCGGCATCGAGACGATCACGAGGTTTGCGCCCGAAGAAACCGAGTTTTCCGTGACCGGTTCGGAGGGGGTATCGGGGAACGTGGTGCGTGCGCGGGGTGTGCTCCGGGATGTGGATCTTTTCGACGCCGGCTTCTTCGGGATCTATCCGAAGGAAGCCGCCGTCATGGATCCGCAGCACCGCATCTTTTTGGAATGTGCGTGGGAGGCGGCGGAGGCCGCTGGTTACGATCCTTCCGCCTTCCCCGGAATGATTGGGGTCTATGCGGGTGCGAGCCTGAACACCTATCTGCTTTACAACCTTGGCGGAGCGCAGGCCCGTCGGCTCGCGGGGAACTATCAGGTCGGGGAATACACCGTGATGCTCGGCAACGACAAAGATTTCCTGCCGGGGCGGGTCGCCTACAAATTGAATCTGCGGGGTCCGGCCCTGGCGGTCCAATCAGCCTGTTCCTCCTCCCTGGTTGCCATTTGCCAGGCATGCACCGCCTTGCAGACCTGGCAATGTGACATGGCACTGGCGGGCGGAGTTTCGATTACTTTTCCGCAGAGGCGCGACTACCGGTATGTCGAGGAGGGGATGGTCTCGCCGGATGGAACCTGCCGGTCGTTTGATGCCGAAGCGCGCGGCACGGTGTTTGGTCACGGATGTGGTGTGGTGATGCTCAAGCGGCTGGGCGACGCCCTCGCGGAGGGAGACACCATCCATGCGGTCCTGAAAGGATGGGCCGTCAATAATGACGGATCCGAGAAGATCGGGTTCGCCGCCCCCGGCGTGCAGGCGCAGGCGGATGTCATCGCGCTTGCGCAGGCCGCCGCGGATATTCCGGCGGAAAGGATTTCCTACATCGAAGCCCACGGGACCGGAACCCCGCTCGGAGACCCGATCGAGGTCGAAGCCCTGACCAGAGCCTTCCGGGAAGGCGGCGCCTCGAAAAAGGGATTCTGTGCCATCGGGACCGGTAAAACGCACATCGGGCATCTCGATGTGGCGGCCGGCGCCGTCGGGTTGATCAAGACGCTCCTGCAACTCAAGCACGAGAAAATCCCCGGGCTCCTTCACTTCCAATCCCCGAATCCCCGAATCCCATTTTCTGAAAGTCCGTTCTTTCCCGTGACCAGACTCCTGGATTGGAAGCGCGGAGCGGAGCCGCGCTGCGCCGGAGTGAGTGCCTTTGGGGTGGGGGGAACGAATGCCCATGTCGTCGTCGAGGAGGCGCCCGCATTGCCTGCGCCGTATCCCTCGCGACGGAGTCAGCTCCTCGTGGTTTCCGCCAAATCCCCGACAGCCCTCGAAAAAATGTGCGGGAATCTCGCCGACGCATGCGAAGCCGGACTGGCGGATGTCGCCTATACGCTGGCGAAGGGACGGCGAGGCTTTCCCTTCCGAAGGGCGATTGTGGCCGCCGACCGTGCCTCCGCCGCCGACTTGCTTCGGGAAAAATTCCAGCCGGTCCCCGCCGCCGACAATCCCCGGATCGCATTTCTTTTCCCCGGCCAGGGCTCGCAACAGACCGGGATGGGGAGGGAACTTTATGAGACGGAGGAAGTCTTCCGGCAGGCGGTCGATGCCTGTGCCGGCCATCTTCTTGATCCGTTGGGCGCGGATCTTCGCAAGGTGCTCTTTCCTGCGGAAGGCGAGGGGGAGGAAGCGGCGCGCCGAATCCATGAGACCCACTTCACCCAGCCCGCCATATTTGTTTTTGAATATGCCCTCGCGCAGCAGTGGATCCAGTGGGGGATTCGTCCCGACCTCTTGATTGGGCACAGTATCGGCGAATACGTCGCTGCCGTGCTTTCCGGAGTGTTCCCCCTCGAACGGGCCTTGTGGCTTCTCGCGCAACGGGCGAGGCTCATGCAGTCGCTGCCATCGGGAGCGATGCTTGGAGCGCGCATGGCCTCAGCGGAGTTGAGCCTTCCGGAGGGTCTCAGCCTCGCCGCCACCAACAGCCCGAAACTTGTCACCCTCTCGGGTCCGAAGGATGCGATACGGGCTTATCAATTCGAGTTGGAAGCCCGGAAAATTCCCTCCCGGCAACTCGAAACCTCCCATGCCTTCCATTCCGCGATGATGGATCCGATCCTTCCGGAATTTACGCGACTGGCGGCCGGTGTCGCGTCGGAAGCCCCGACGATTCCCTGGATTTCCACTCTGCTCGGGCGCATGGTCTCCGACGGGGATCTGAAGGACGGAACCTACTGGGCGCGCCAACTCCGCGAACCGGTTCAGTTCGCGTCGGCCGTGGAGGCTGCGGGCGCGGATTTTCTTTTTCTCGAATGCGGGCCCGGACGTGCGCTCAGCCAGTTTGTGCGGCAGACCCTGACCTCCCCGCAGGCGGTGATTGCCAGCGCGCCGGGGGAATCCGGATCACTCGGGGAGATGCAGGCCGCCTTGGGCGGGCTTTGGTGCGCGGGAGCTGTTCCGGATTGGGACGGCTATTTTTCCGGCGAAACACGCCGGCGGGTTCCCCTGCCAACCTATCCGTTCGAGCGACAGAGTTTTTGGGTGGTTCCGCCTGTGCCGGGTGCGGAGGAACAGGTCGAACCCACCGAACCCCCGGAAACGGATTTCCTGGAAGCGCCGGTGTCCGAAGTGGTCGCCGTGGATCGTCACGCCGAGCTGGTCCAGCTCCTCAGCGAACTCTCCGGTCTTCCGGTCACCGATCCGGGGAGTCGGTTTGTGGACCTCGGATTTGATTCCCTTTTTCTCACGCAATTCAGCCAGGCCCTTCTTACGCGGTATGGGGTGAAGGTGACGTTCCGCGAGTTGCTCGGCGAAGTCTGCAGTGTGACAAAACTCGCCGGGTTCCTCTCGGACAAAGTGCCCGCCACCACGCCAGTTGTCCCGGCGTCCGCGGGGAAACACACGTCCGGATTGCCTGTCGTGCGCTGGCCCGAGGGACAACCGCCGCCAGCCGAAGCCGGACCGCGTTTCGGCCCCTTCAAGCCACCGGAAAAAAATCCGGGAGGCGGACTCACGGAAAGACAGCAGGCGGCTCTGGAGAAACTCATCAGCCGCTATGTGAGTCGCACGGCGGGTTCCAAGGCGTATGCCGCCGCGAATCGCCAGCATTATGCCGATCCCCGGGCGGTCGCCGGATTCCATACCCTCTGGAAGGAAATGGTGTATCCAATCGTCGCCGCAGGCTCGAAGGGTTCGCGCATCACCGACATCGACGGGAATTCCTACATTGATGTCACGATGGGATTTGGCACGTATTTTTTCGGGCACTCCCCGGACTGGTTGCTGGAGGCCTTGCAGGCGCGACTTGCCCAGGGCATCGAGATCGGTCCGCAATCCGATCTTGCCGGCGGCGTCGCCCGGGATCTTTGTGCGATGACCGGCATGGAGCGGGTGACATTCTGCAACACCGGTTCCGAGGCCGTGATGGCGGCGGTTCGTCTTGCGAGGACGGTGACCGGACGGCAAAGAGTCGCCTATTTTTCCGGCGATTATCATGGGATGTATGACGAGGTGCTGGTGCGCGGAGCCTGGGTGAACGGAACCTACCGGGCGCGTCCGGTGGCGCCCGGGATTCCGGACTCGCTCATCGAGAACATGCTCGTGCTCGAGTATGGTTCGCCGGCCTCGTTGGAGATTCTGCGCGCGCATGCCGGGGAGCTGGCCGCCGTGTTGGTCGAACCGGTGCAGAGCCGGAGACCGGACTTTCAGCCCCGGGGATTTTTGCAGGAATTGCGGGCGATCACCGGACAATCCGGAACCGCGTTGATATTTGATGAAGTGGTAACCGGATTCCGTTGCCATCCCGGTGGTGCCCAGGCGTGGTTCGGGATCGAGGCCGACATGGCCACCTATGGCAAAGTGGTCGGCGGGGGAATCCCCATCGGAATCCTTGCCGGGAAGCGTCCGTTCATGGACGCCCTCGACGGCGGAGCCTGGAACTACGGGGACGACTCGGTTCCGGAAGTCGGGGTGACATTTTTTGCGGGAACCTTTGTCCGCCATCCGCTGGCCATGGCGGCCGCCCGGGCGGTCCTGGATCATCTGCGGCAGGAAAGTCCGGGCTTGCAACTCCGCATGACCGAACGCACGGCACTTTTGGCGCGCACTCTCGAAGCCAACTTTGCTGCGGCGGGGGTTCCGCTGCGCCTGCCGCATTTTAGTGCCGTCGCCGGGATCGAGTATCCGCACGAGCTGCCCCACGCAAGTCTGCTCTGGTATTACCTCCGCGACAAAGGCATTCATATCTGGGAAGGTCGCCCGATCTACCTGACCTCGGCGCATACCGACGAAGACTTCGACCGCATCGTCGTGGCGTTTCGCGACAGCGTCGGGGAAATGCAGGAAGCCGGATTTCTTCCTCCGCCATCCGGGCGGACAACGCTCGCCCTGTCCGGGGAGTTTCCCCGCGCGGATCGGGTGCCGATCACCGAAGCGCAGCGCGAGATCTGGGCCTCGGTGCAGATGGGCGATGATGCGAACCGTGCCTTTAACGAATCCTGCGCCATCGAGTTCACCGGTGCGTTGGACCGTTCCGCGCTGGAAAAGGCACTGCGGCATATCCTGCAGCGGCATGAGGCGCTGCGCAGCACGTTCGCGGAGGATGGTGCCTGGCAAATCTTTCCCCCGGCACCGGAGGAAGTGGACCTGCCCGTGACGGATCTTTCCGGATTGCCGGAAGAGGACCGCGAAGCGGCCTATGAGCGCGAGCGCGCAAAATGCACGGCGCATATTTTTGATCTCGTCGCGGGGCCGCTGACGCTTCTGCAGCTTGTGGTGCTGGCACCGAACCGCCATGCGTTGCTTTTCACCGCACATCATCTGGTTTGCGACGGCTGGGCATTTGGCATGATCGTGGACGAACTCTCCAAGAGCTACAGCGCCTTCAGGCAGGGGCGGATTCCGATGCTGCCGCCCCCGATGCCGTTCGGCGACTACGCGCGGACACTCCGTGCCGAAGCGGACGAAAACAAACATCAGGCGGACCGCGATTATTGGGTCGGTCTTTTTCGCGATCTGCCGCCCGCACTCGATCTGCCGCTCGACGCGCCCCGCCCCCCCCTCAAGTCCTCTGCGGGGGCGATGGAAACGCTGATCCTGAAGCCGGAACAATTTGCCCGCCTCAAGAAGGTGGCGCCCGGTCTCGGCGGAACATTTTTTGCCACGCTGCTTGCGGCGTTCGGAGTTTTGCTGCACCGGCTGAGCGGACAGGATGACATTGTCATCGGCGTCCCCTCCGCCGGGCAGACGCTTGTGGGCTATGACGCGCTGGTGGGGCACTGTCTTAACTTCCTTCCCGTCCGCTTGCGCTGCGGCGGGGATCAGGCCTTCGATGCGTTCGCCGCCGCCGTGGGACGGGATGTCCTCGCGGCCTACGAACACCAGAACTACACATTCGGCAGCCTTGTGCGAGAATTAAAAATTCCGCGTGACGTGAGCCGCCTGCCGTTGGTGTCGGTCATGTTCAACATTGACAAGTCGGGATTTGACGCGCTGTCGTTTGATGGACTGGATTTTCGGGTTCTTACCAACGCCAAGCAGTTCGTAAACTTCGACCTCTTCTTCAACCTTCAACAAGGGGACGACCGGCTGGAAGTCGAATGCGAATACAATACGGACTTGTTTTCGCGGGGAACCATCCGCCGCTGGCTGGCTTCCTTCGAGAGCCTTCTCGACGGCCTTCTCGACGGAGCCGGAATTCCTTTGGCGCAACTGCCCGTTCTCGGAGCGGAGGAAGCTCACATTTTGCGCGAGGATTGGAACGCCACCTCGCGCGAGTATGACCGCGAGGTCGGCGTGCAGGAACTCGTGACGGGAGTCGCCGCCACACAGCCGGACAGCACGGCGGTTTGCAGCGGGGGCGGCGCGCTTTCGTATCGCCAGCTCGAAGACCGTGCAACCCGCATCGCCGCGCACCTGCAGGCCCTCGGAGTGCAATCCGGGGACCTCGTCGGGCTTTGCCTCGAGCGGTCGGTGGACATGGTGGCCGGGTTGTTGGGAATCCTGAAAACCGGGGCCGCCTATGTGCCCATGGATCCGCTATTTCCCGCCGAGCGACTGGGCTGGATGATCGAGGATGCGCGGATGCCCGTGCTGTTGACGCAGCGTTCCCTGCAGGGCACTCTGCCGCCGCATCAGGCCAGGATGCTCCTGGTCGAGGAGGTTTCGGATGCCGGTCCCCTGCCGGAATTTGTCGCGGCGCGGCGCGGGGGGGAACACCCGGCCTACGTGATTTTCACCTCCGGCTCGACCGGTCGGCCGAAAGGCGTCCGCATCCCGCACCGGGCTTTCGTCAATTTCCTGAATGCGATGCGCGACGAACCCGGATTCGGCCCCGGGGACGTCCTGCTTTCCGTCACCACGATTTCCTTCGATATCTCGGGCCTGGAAATTTTTCTGCCGTTGATATCCGGCGGACGACTGGAAATCGCCACGCGGGAGACAACCCAGGATGGCAATCTTCTGCGGGAGGCCTTGACGCGGAGTGGAGCCAGCGTGATGCAGGCCACCCCCACCACGTGGCGTCTGTTGATCGAAGCCGGATGGAAGGGCTCGCCAAATTTGAAGGGATTGATCGGCGGCGAGGCGGTTCCCCGCGAACTGGTGAACCAACTCGCCCCGCTTTGCGGTTCGCTGTGGAACATGTATGGCCCCACGGAAACGACCATCTGGTCCACTGTCTCCCGCCTGGAAGCCGGAGAGGGGCCGGTCCCGATCGGACATCCCATCGCCAACACCCAGGTTTACATTGTCAATTCTGCGCTGCAGATCCAACCCATCGGGAGCGTGGGCGAGTTGTTGATCGGGGGCGATGGGGTGGCTCTCGACTATCTCGATCTCCCGGAACTCACCGCCGAAAAGTTTTTGCCCAATCCCTTTGTCCGAAGTGGAGGTCGGCTCTATCGCACGGGGGACATGGCCCGCTGGCTGTCCGATGGCTCGCTCGAATGCCTCGGACGCTTGGACAACCAGATCAAGGTGCGCGGATTCCGGATCGAGCCCGGAGAAATTGAGGCCCGTTTGGAAAGGAATCCCCGTGTGGCACAGGCCGTGGTGCATGTCCACGAGGGACGGCTTTGCGCCTGGATCCGCACGGAAGATGCCCCCCCGGAAAAAACGACCGAACAGTGGAGGAACCAATGGGACAACCTCTTCCAGACCGCCGTGGATCAGGCGGGATCCAGGAGCATTGACCGTCTCGATGCGGTGATTACCTCGTGGACAGGATTGGAAAATGCCGAAGGGCAGGTGGAGGAATGGATCGAAACCACGATCCGGCGCATCGAATCGTTTGCGCCAAAACGCATTTTGGAAATCGGCTGCGGCACCGGCCAGCTTCTTTCGAGACTGGCGCCAACTTCCGAGTGTTACTGGGCCGCCGATATTTCCCGGGTGGCGATCAACATGCTGGAGAAAAAGTTTTCGCAGCCGAACGTGAAATTTTTCTGCCGGGAGGCGGCGGACTTTTCCGGGTTGCCCGCCGCCTTTTTTGACACCATCCTCATCAACTCCGTTGCGCAGTATTTTCCCGAGGAGGGATACCTTCGTCGTGTGCTGGAGCAGGCGACCGGCGTCCTTCAGCCCGGCGGACGAATCTTTGTCGGGGATGTTCAAAGTCATGCCCTGCTTCCGGTGTATCACCTGGAGACGATGCTTCGGAGGGCGGAGGCTCCGCTTGCCTGCGGCGTGCTTCGCCAGAGGACCGATCAGCGGGTTCTGCGGGAAACCGAGCTTTGTATTGATCCCGCCTGGTTCGAAGATTTTGCCGGAGCCCGGTCCCTCCACGCGGAAATTTCCCTGCGCCGGGGAAGGATCGCCAACGAAACCACGATTTACCATTACGACGCGATTCTGCATTCCGCCGCGAACCTTCGGGAGATTGGGGATTGGACGGATGCGACGGATTGTGATCCGGCCAAACTTCGGGCGAAACTCGCCGGGCGTCCGGATTGTCTGGCGGTTTGCGGAATTCCAGATGCCCGGCTTTTCGCTCCGTTGGCTTTGTTCCGAGCAGTGCAATCGGCACCCTCGGAGGCTCCGCCTCCGGTGAGTCCCCCGGGCACCGATTCCGGCACGATCAGCGCCGAGGAACTTTTTTCAATCGCGGAGGAGTCCGGATATCGGGCGCATGTGCGGTGGCAGGACAATGGGTTGGAGGGCTTGCTGGAGGCCGTTTTTGTTCCGACATCCGATTCCACATTGCCGCATCGCCGGGAAAGGCAACCCTCCAGCGGGCCCTGGGCAAACACGCCGACGCACAATTTTTCCGATGAGCGGACCTCGGAACTTTTCCAGGGATTGCGCGCCGAGTTGGCCGGCGGGTTGCCCGATTATATGATCCCGGCGATTTTTCAAAAAGTCGAAGCCTTCCCCCTCACGCCCAACGGCAAGGTGGATCGTCGCGCCCTCCCGCCGCCGGAAGAGACCGCCCAGCGCGCGGTTTCCCAGCCGCCCATCGCACCCGGCACGGCCAACGAAATTCTTCTGGCCGACATCTGGAGTCAGGTTCTTGGAGTCCACCCTGTCGGCATCCAGGACGATATTTTTGAGCTTGGAGGAGACTCGATTTTCATCTTTCAAATGACTTCGCGCGCTGCGGCGGCGGGATTGCCCATCACTCCCGCTCAAGTCTTCCGGCATCGCACGATTGTCAAAATTCTTGAAAACCTGAATCCCGGGACGTCCGGCGCCTCCACCGCTGGCATTCCCAAAGCCGACCGCAATGCTTACCGCAGAAAATCCTGATTTGCCCGCATCCTCCGGTGAGGGGATCGATGGGGAGGTTCACGCCTTCCCGCCCTCGATGGCGCAGGAGGCATTTTTTTATCTGGAAAAGCTCAATCCCGGGAACGCTCCCTTCAACATTGCGGTGCGCTTCCAGTTGAGGGGCCCCGTGGATGTCGGGTTGTTGAAACGCGCTTTTGCCGCCATCATTGAGCGGCAGGAAACCTTGCGCACGCAGCTCGAAGAGGAGGACGGCGAGTTGTCCCAAATCGTGCTGCCAACCGCCGGGATGCCTTTCGAGTTTTTAGACCTGTCGAAAGTGCCGCCCGGAGAACGCGAGGCGCAACTCAGGGAGCTGGGCGCGGCGGAGGCAACCAAAACTTTTTCGATTGCCGAGGCTCCGCTGCTGCGCGCGGCGCTGGCGAAAGTGGCCGACGAAGAATTCCTTCTTTACGTCTCCATCCATCACGCGATCGCGGATGGGTGGTCCATTGGCATCCTCACCAGGGAGCTGGCCGCCTTCTACGAGGGCTTTGCCACGGGGCGTCCGCCCGCGCTTCCGCCCCTCCCGATTCAATATGCGGATTTTTCGGTTTGGCAGCGGGACTATTTGCAGGGACCGGAGATTGCGAAGCAGATGGATTATTGGAGAACCCAGCTTAACGGACTCCAGGAAGCCGAACTGGCCACCGATTTTCCGCGTCCTTCCGTGAAAAAATGGAACGGCAACATTGTTTCCGTCGAACTCGCCGATGATCTCGCCGCCAGGCTGCAGGAGATTGCCGCGGGAGCG
Organism: Chthoniobacterales bacterium; assembly: GCA_014879575.1. Taxonomy (GTDB): domain Bacteria; phylum Verrucomicrobiota; class Verrucomicrobiia; order Chthoniobacterales; family Terrimicrobiaceae; genus QYQL01. The sequence goes on from JACSRU010000166.1 coordinate 10,177, forward strand.
GGCGCGACATTGTTCCACATCTTCCTGGCGGCCTACAATATCCTGCTCCGACAAAAGACGGATTCCGAAGATATCGTGATTGGTGTCCCGGTGGCGGGTCGCGACCGGCAGGAACTCGAGGGAGTGATCGGCACCTTCATCAACTCGGTGATCCTCCGAACCGATCTCTCCGGGAATCCCTCCTTCCTCACGCTTCTCGGGAAGGTCCGCGATCTGGCTGTTGCCGCGATGGAAAATCACGAGGTTCCCTTTGAAATGCTCGTTCGGGAATTGAAACCCCAACGCCACTCGGGAAGAAATCCCCTTTTCCAAATCAACTACACCCACCAGCGGGATTTTGTTCACCCGGAGGATTTCGCGGGCATCCAACTGACGGCGATTCCCTCGCTTTCCTCCGGCGCCATTTTCGATTTGCATTTTTTCACCGTGCAGCGGGATGGGAAGTGGCGGCTCTCGTGCGATTATTGCACGGACCTTTTTGAACGGGCGACCGCCGAGCGGATGCTCCGGCAATTTTGCTGTCTGCTGGAATCCGTGGCCGGCAATCCGGATTGTCCACTGGAGGAACTCAATCTTTCGGATGAGACGGAGCGGAAGCAATTGATGGCGTGGAGCGGAATTACCACGGATTTCCCGGAGACGAGCATCGGCGCCCTTTTTGCATCGGTCGCCACGCGAGTCCCTCATAAGACGGCACTCCTCCAGCAGGAACACGCGATCTCCTACCAGGAGGTGTTGCGCCGTGCGTCCGCCCTGGCCCGAGATTTGGGAAATCTTCCCACGGGAACTCCGGTTGGCATCTTTACGTCCGGGTCGTTGGAGGTGATTGTCGGGTTGGTTGGTATTCTGCTGGCGGGAGGCGCCTATGTGCCGCTCGATCCCTCCCTGCCGGAGGAACGGATTGGCTTTCTGGTGAAGGACGCCGGGATTTCCGTGATCGTGGCCGATCGGACGGTTTTGGTTGGCGTGGAAAATTGCCGCGTTGTCCATGTCCCCGAAGGAGAGGGAATTGTTGAGGCGCCGATGCCTGCGTCACCGGCGGCATCCGATCCGGCCTACATTCTCTATACAAGCGGCTCGACCGGTCGCCCCAAGGGGGTTGTCGTTCCCCACCGGGCGGTCATTCGTCTGGTCCGGGGGGCGGATTACATGGACTTCCGGGAGGACGAGATTTTTTTGCAGGCGGCGCCGCTTTCCTTTGATGCCTCCACGTTTGAAATCTGGGGAGCCCTCCTGAATGGTGCCACCCTTGTGGTGCCTCCGCCGGGATCTTATGCGCTCGATACGATTGCCGGATGTATTCAGAACCACAAGGTGACAACCCTCTGGCTCACGTCGGGATTATTTCAGGCCATGGTGGATGATCATCTCGAGGAACTTGCCGGCCTGCGAAATCTGCTTGCCGGCGGAGACGTGCTTTCCATCCCGCACCTCCGGCGCGCCATGGCCGCGCTTCCGGGGACTCGTTTCATCAACGGATATGGTCCGACCGAGAACACGACCTTCACGACGTGCCATACAATCCATGCCTCCGATCTGCACCTGATCTCTGTTCCGATTGGCAAGCCGATCGCCAATTCCAGTGTCTTCATTTTGGATGACAGCATGCGACTGGCACCCATCGGCATGCCCGGGGAAATTTATACCGGGGGCGACGGACTCGCGATCGGATACCTGAACGATCCGGAACGCACGAAGGCGGTTTTTTCGGATGCAAAAATTCCGGGGGCCGGGCGTCTCTATCGCACAGGAGACCGGGGATATTGGCGTGAGGACGGAACCATCATTTTCCAGGGACGAAGGGATCGGCAGGTGAAAATTCGTGGTGTTCGTGTGGAACCCGGCGAGGTGGAGGCCGCCCTTCTTGCCCATCCGAACGTTGCGGAATGTCATGTGGGGATCCGTGGCCGCTCGGCATCCTCCAAAATCCTCGTGGCCTGGATTCGTCCGGCTGGCGCGCTCGATCGGGAGGAAGTCATGGATTCCCTGTCCGCAAAGCTGCCCGCGTTTCTCCGCCCCGATGCCATTGTGCCCGTCGAGCATTTTCCCCTCACCGTGAGCGGCAAGCTGGACATGACCGCCCTGCCGGATCCGGATGTTTCGACCCGGACAAAATCCGAATTGCCGGAGACGGAGACCGAGAAGCGACTCGCGGCGATCTGGGCCGAACTGCTTGAGGTGTCGGACGTCCGCAGGGACGACAATTTTTTCTATCTGGGCGGGCACTCGTTGTTGGCCCTCCGGTTGTTTTCGCGGATCCGGACGGATTTTGGAATCACGCTGCCGCTGGCGACCCTGTTGCGGGCACCCAGTCTGCGCATGTTGGGCAGCTTTTTGGATCGGGAGCTGTCCGAGGGCGACGAGGGGGCGGCCTCCGCTCCGGTTCTGGCCGTGATTCATGCGGAGGGGGCAAAGGCCCCGCTTTTTTGCATTCATGCCGGCGATGGTGGCGTCCTTGTTTACAAGGAGTTGATGCATCATCTGGATGGAAGCCGCCCGGTTCTGGGGATCGAGTCGCCGGCCCTGCAAGTCGGAAAGAACTATCGGGTTCCCACGATTGAGGAAGCGGCCGCCCTTTACGTGAAAACGATCCAAAGGCGGCGTCCGCATGGCCCCTATCTTCTTGCCGGACTCTCCTACGGGGGTGCCGTTGCCTACGAGATGGCGTTACAACTTCAGGAGGAAGGCGAGGAGGTCGCGTTTCTCGCGCTATTTGACACCTGGGCACCGGGTGTCCGGATGATCAAGGTGGGACTCGCGGAGCGTCTGCACCGGTATTACCGGCGAAAGGGAGCCGAAGGTTTTTTTGCGAAGGTCTTTCAGACGGCAATCTATTTTTCCCTGCGGACCTGGCAGCGTGTCTTTCCCCGGACGGAAGTTCCGCCGGCACCGGACCCCAATGACCTCCAGCGGGAGCTGCGGGAAGCCCACGGGGAGACGATGCGGGTTTACCGTCCGCGGCCCTATTCAGGGAAAGTCACGCTGTTCCGCGCAATGGATCCCGGCGGGTGCGTTTTTGATTTTCCGGAAGACAATGGCTGGAACGCATGGGTTGGGGAATTGGAAATCATTCCCGCAAACGGAACCCATGACACGCTTTTCGATGGGCGTAACATCGGCGATCTTGGGAAAAAATTTCAAGCCTGCCTCCAGGCTTGCCGGGCCTGAACCCGACTTTAGGGAATTGAGCGCCAGAGGAGGAGGCCGATGGTCGCAAGGATCAGGCAAAGGACGAGGAATTTGATCCTGGCGTTCTGAAGTTCCCGCGTGGGCAGTGGGCGTCGGCGATTCGGCAGCCTCCCATTTCTTGTTCCGCGGACACCATTGAGGGAAATGGCGGGGGCTGCCGTTTCCGCGCGAAGTTTGCTGAGTTCTTTTTCCCGTTGTCGCTTTGCCTGGATTTCGGCCGGGAGAACGCGGAGTTTTTCCTGAAGTTTCTGCTCCTGCCTGCTGAGTTCTTCCGAAGCTTTCTGCAGACGAATTTCTTCCGCAGTCAGTTTGCGGGAGCGGGAAGGGGAGGGACGTGGCATGGGTTACTTGACGGCGGACAGCGACCAGATCCAAATCAAAAGACCGAGAACTCCAAGAATCTGGAGTGGAAGAGTGAAGGCGAAACCACTTTTCAACCAGTAAAGGAGGCCCCGCTCCTCATACAGGGCATACTCTCCGTCGAGGCCCTGGGTGGGCTGGTTTTCCTGGACAAGCGGCTCGGAGGAGATCTTGGCCTGCGCCCGGATGTATTCCGCCCGGGCGTCCTCCACCGAACTGATCGCCTTGCTGAGTTCGCGCGGCAACTCGCTGCCGCTCCACCCTCTGGCGTTTATGGATTCGAGGTGGCGCAGGTGTTGGGTGAAGGCATTGTAGATGGTATGAAGTTGTTCGAGGCGTTTCTGGGCTTCCTCGACCTCGCGCTGGACCACGACGAGCGCGCGCGTGAGTTTGTCGAGCATCTCCGAACGCCCGGTGTCCAGCTCATCCTGCCGCCGCTTGAGTTCTTCCAGGCGGCTTTTTTCGCGTTCGATCTCTTCCTGTTTTTGTCTGAGGCTTTCGAGTTCCGCGCGGACTTGTTGGACCTTGTCGCCAAGTTCGCCGGTGGCATCCTCTTCAAGGTCCAGGTAGGGATCGGAGTCTTTATTGTAATCAGCAGACATTTTGAAAGTTTGTTGAACCAGTTGTATCCTCAGCAATTGGAAATTCCAGCGAAAAGGAATGCTTGTTTGCCGGAATTTTCCAAACGACAGGGAGGGAGTTCCTGCGTGGGTGGAACCTGCTCTTGACGATCCGTGTTGCGCATGAAATTTTCGGTTCCGATGAAAATTCCATCCGCCGGTTTTTGCGCATGAAGATTCTGATTTTGGGAGCCCGCGGGCGGCTTGCCGCTGCGCTGGCGCGCATTTGGAGTTCCCCCCACGAGGTGGCCTGCCTTTCCCGGGCGGAGGTGGACATTGCGGATCTTGGCGCCCTGGATCGCGCGCTTGCCGCGCAGGAGTTTGACGTGCTTGTGAACGGGAGCGGAATGACAAACGTCGATGCTTGTGAGACACAGCGCGAGGAGGCCCGGGCAGTCAACGCGCTGGCACCGGCGGTCATGGCGGCCGCCGCACGGGACAAGGGGGCGCGGTTTATCCACTTCAGCACGGATTATGTGATGGACGGGCTCAAGACGACGCCGATTTCGGAGGAAGATCCCGCCCATCCCCTCGGTTGGTATGGCCAGACAAAGCTCGCTGGCGAGCAGGCGGTTCTTGCCGATGGGGCCTCTCACCTTGTTGTCCGTGTCTGCTGGGTTTTTGGTCCCGACAAGCCAAGCTTCGTGGACATGATGATCGAGCGCGCCCGCACAAATCCAAGGGTCGAAGCGGTTGCCGACAAATTTTCCTCCCCCACCTACACGTGTGACGTCCCGGGGTGGATCGAGCCATTTTTCAGCCTCTCGCTCCCCGGGGGGCTTTACCATGCCTGCAACAGCGGCGGTTGTTCCTGGCGGGAATATGCGGAGTTTGCCTTGCAATGCGCCTCCGAATCCGGTGTCCCGCTTGCCACCACAACGGTCGAGCCGCTGAAGCTCAAAGACATGAAGGCTTTCCTGGCTCCCCGTCCGGTCCACACGGTCCTCTCCACGGAAAAAATTCGTCGTGTCACCGGCATTTCCCCCCGCCCCTGGCAGGAGGCGCTGCGCGAATATATCCACAAAAAATATGCACCGCTTCCATCTTCCCTCTGAGCATTGGGAATCCGCGACACTCTCGCCCGACGAGTCCCACCATTGCACAAACGTTCTGCGGTTGGGGGTCAACGAGCGGGTTACGGTTTTTGACGGATGCGGACGAGAGGCGGGTGCCGTGATTTTGGAGGCGAAGTCGCGAGCGGTGAAGTTGAAGTTGGCCGAGCCATCCAGAACCCCTCCGCCGCCCTGCTTGATCCGCTTGGCTCAGGCTGTGCCCAAAGGAAAGAACATGGATCTCATCGTGCAGAAAGCCGTGGAGCTGGGCGCGGCGGGGGTGTCGCCTCTCCTGTCCGACCGCACGGTGGTTCAGCTCGATGTGACGGAACTCCGGAAAAAGCAGGAAAGATGGCAGGAGGTGGCCCTCGAAGCCTGCAAACAGTGCGGACAGAACCACCTTCCGGAGGTGACGCTTCCATTGACCCCCAAGGGCTTCTTTGAGAAGACCGAGCGGAGCGAGTTGATGCTCATCGCCTCGCTTCAGCCCGATTCCAGACCCATCAAGGCGGTCCTTGCCGATTTTGTTTCCGTCCAGGCGCGTCTGCCCCGCAGCGCGACAATTCTTGTCGGTCCGGAGGGCGACTTTACCCCGGCGGAACTATCGCTGGCAAAGAGCTGCGGTTGCCTCCCGGTCACGCTCGGACCGATCATCCTGCGCACGGAAACCGCCGCGATTTACTGTCTGAGCGTTCTGGCGCACGAACTTTTCCAGGAAGTGTCCCGCTAGAGCTGATGGCGCCCCGCCCAAGCACCCCATGAAATCCCTCGCCTACCTCGGACCCGATGGAACGTTTTCCGCGATCCTTGCCCGCCAGCGTTTTGGAAATCCGACAATCCTTTTCGATTGCAAAACGATCGAGGAGATCTTTGATCGTCTGCTCGCCGGGAAGGTTGATGCGGGTTTGATCCCTGTGGAGAATTCCTCGGGGGGGACGGTTTACGATTCGGTGGATCTCCTCATTCGACACGCCGGAAAATTCTCAATTCGCGAAGAGCTGACAATGGACATCCGGATCGCACTTCTGGGGCGTCCGGGAAAATCCGTGAGGACGATTTACTCGCACTTTATCCAAATCAAACACCACACGGCCTGGCTCAAGGAGCACTTTCCCAACGCAAAACTCGTGTCGGTTTCGAGCACGGCGGTGGCGGCGCAACGAGCTTCAGAAACCCGAAACTCTGCGGCACTGGCGTCCCCCGGAACGGCGGCGCTCTATGGGCTGGATGTCCTCGAGTTTCCCTCCGGGGGAGAGCCCGTCAATGTCACCAACTTCTTTGTGATTTCTCGACGACCGCCAGCGGTGCGCAAGTCCGGAAGAACCGCGCTGATCGCCGCGCTACCCAACGAATGCGGCAGTCTGCACCGCTTTCTTGGTCCCTTCGCCCGTGAGCGGGTGAGCCTCACGCGCATTGTTTCCCGTCCCGTGCCCGGTCAGCCCCAGACCTATGTTTTTTATGTGGAAATCGAGGGGGGCGCCTCCACACCATCGGTGAAACGGGCTCTTGAGCGCGCCGGAAAGATCGTGCGTTCACTCGATAATCTCGGTACCTTTTCGATCGGTCGCCGGTTTTGTTCCTGAATTTCATTCCCAATATGCCAACTGCCTACGCCGCCACGTCCGCCAAAGGAGCCCTCCATCGCTTCGAATTTGATCCGGGCGAACTTCGATCCGACGAAGTGGAGATTCAAGTCACGCACTGCGGAGTTTGCCATTCCGACCTCTCGATGTTGGACAACGATTGGGGCATATCGGCCTATCCGTTTGTGCCCGGACACGAGGTGACGGGAACTGTGGCGGCGTTGGGGAGCGAAGCCAGGGGGCTGCGCATCGGCCAGCGGGTGGGACTGGGCTGGTCCGCGCGGAGCTGTCTTTCCTGTCCGGAATGCCTCTCCGGCGCCCATCATCTCTGCCGCTCTCTGGAGGGCACCATTGTAAAACGTCATGGTGGATTTGCCGATCGCGTGAGGGCGCAATGGCCTTGGGTGCGGCCCCTGCCCGATGGCCTCGATGCGGGCAAAGTGGGGCCGTTGCTTTGTGGGGGGATCACGGTATTTTCCCCGTTCCTGATTCATGCAATCACCCCCACGGCTCGTGTGGGGGTGATTGGCATCGGAGGGCTGGGACATCTTGCACTGCAATTTGCCAACAAATGGGGCTGCGAGGTTCATGCCTTTACGACCAGTGACAGCAAGGAGGCGGAAGCCCGGAAGCTCGGCGCCCATCAGGTTCATAACACGCGACGGGATCCGGCGCTCAAATCGCTGACCGGTCAGCTGGACCTGATCATCTCGACTGTCAACGTGCCGCAGGACATTTCCGGACTGCTCGGCACGCTGGCCCCCAAAGGACGGCTGCATGTGGTGGGGGCGGTCCTCGAGCCGATGAGCATCATGGCGTTTGGACTCATTCAAGGGCAAAAATGCGTGTCCGGTTCGCCAACTGGCAGCCCGGCCGCCCTGGATGCCATGCTCGCATTCAGTGCCCGCCATGCCATTACGCCCGTCACGGAAACCTTCCCGATGTCGCACGTCAACGAAGCTCTGGACCATCTCCGCGCCGGGAAGGCCCGCTATCGTATCGTGCTCGAGAACGATCTGGGGTGATTGGTCTCACCGCAGATTCGTCAGGCTCTCCGGATCAGGTGCGGGCTCCGGATCAATCCCCGTAGCCACCCGGGTTTTTGACATGCCAGGCCCAGGCACTTTCCACAATCGGGAGGATGTTTTCGAATTTTGGTTTCCAGCCGAGTTCGGTTTGGATTTTATCGGAGGCCGCGATGAGGCGAGGCGGATCGCCGGGGCGGCGGGGTTTTTCCACGGCTTTGATGTCGCGCCCGGTGACCCTGCGGCAGGTGTCTATGACTTCCTTAACCGATGTGCCGCCACCGGTGCCGAGGTTGTATTTCGCACTTTTTTCCGAATGTAGGGCGAGGATGTGCGCTTGGGCAAGATCGAGAATGTGGATGTAATCGCGGATGCACGTGCCATCCGGCGTGGGATAATCGGTTCCGTAAATGTCCACCGATTCCTTCTGGCCAAGGGCGACCTTCAAGACATTTGGGATGAGGTGGGTTTCGATCCGGTGATCCTCGCCGAAGCGTTCGGAGGCACCCGCCGCGTTGAAATACCGCAGGGCCACGTAGGAAAGTTGGTGGATTTCCTCATACCACCGGAGGACTTGCTCGAACATCAGCTTGGACTCCCCGTAGGGATTGATCGGCTTTTGCGGAAGCGACTCATCGAGCGGCATGCGATCCGGGATGCCGAATGTCGCGCAGGTCGAGGAAAAGACAAACTTCTTCACGCCCGACTCGACGGCCGCATCCAGCAAATTGATTCCTGAGCAAACATTGTTCCGAAAATACTTGGAGGGCTTCTCCATGGATTCCCCAACCAGGGCATTGGCGGCGAAGTGCATGACCGCCTCGGGGTGAACTTCCTCGAGGGCGCGGCGGATGACCGCCCGGTCGGCCAGGTCGCCCTGAAAAAAACGGGCGCGGGGGTCAATGGCTTTTTTGTGGCCTTCGCTCAGGTTGTCGAAAACCGCCACCTCGAATCCCTCGTTCAGGAGTTGTTCCACACAAATGCTGCCGATGTAGCCGGCCCCGCCAGTGACAAAAATTGTCTTCATCGCGTGCATCCTACTTCATCCCACCTGCGGGTCGCAATGAAATGCTTCAAAGCGGATCTGATAATGGTCGCCGGTGGTCTCGACGACGCGGGTTACGGGCACGCCGAGAAGTTTCGAAATCATGGTTTCCTCCATGGCGACCGCCACCGGAAACGTCTCGAAAACGCGATCGAGGGGGGCATGTGATTCCCAGAGGCACCCGGACTCGATGCGGGCCATGTGTCCGTCCGCTTCGCGCAAGGTGGCGAGTGTCGCGAGACGGCTTTCCGGCGTGGCCTCCGGGGGAATCTGCCTGAGATAGTCAGCGGTCTGGCCCTGAAAATGCAGGAAGAGCAACTTCTCTGCCGCTGCCGATCCAAAAAGTTTCCGAGCCTCCTGGAGAAGGGAAATCGCGAGACGACAGTCGTCTTTCTGGAACAACCGCTGCCCCTTGGCGGTGAGTCGGTAGATCAGCCGGGGACGGCCATTTGGGACATGCTGACTGCGCGAGGTGAGGTGACCGGATTTTTCGAGAGCCAGGCACTGGGATTTGATTCCCATGTAGCTCATTTTCAGGCGATCCGCGATGTCGCCGACGGGCAACCCGCAGCTGCGCTTCAGTTCGTTGACAATCGCGTGGGAGGCGCGGTTTGGAAGGTCCGTTTTGATTTTTGCCACCGGAGGCAGTTTGCCGCAGCGCCCCTCCGGCGGTCAAGAACGCCGACACGCCGGGGCATCAAGATTTCAACGTTGGCGTTGATACTGGAGAGCCATCGTGCGGGCGGTCGCGGCGATCTGTTCGCGCAGGCTCTCCGGCTCGAGCACGACGGCATGGCTTCCCCAGCCAAGAATCCAGTTTTCAAGATCGGGAGCGAGGCCCACGGTGAGGGTGAGTTCGGCTCCTCCACCGGGGAGCGGTTTTAACTGTTGCGATTTGTGCCAGGTGCGCTCGGAGGCCAGCCGTGCGGCAAAGTCGTCGAGCCGGATGCGGACGGTCTGTGTCTCACTCGTCTCAAAAGCCATAAAACTCCCCTTCATCATTTCCGGGAGGGAAAAATTTTCCGGCTTGCGGAATGTCTGCTTGAGCACCTTGGGGCGGCTCAGGCGCGTAAGCGCAAACGTGCGGAGCTTCCCGCGCTGCAGGTCGAGACCGACCAGATACCACTGGTTGTTGATGCACCCAAGGTGGTAGGGCTCGATCCGGCGGCGCTCGGATTTGTTTTTCTTCAGGCCATGATAGTCGAACTCCAGCGTGCGGCTGCTCATCAGAGCCTCCGCGAGAACATTGAAAACGGCGAGATCCTGTTCCGCGCTTCCCAGGGGACGGAACGAAAACGCCCGGCCCAGATCCTCGAGCGAAATGGAGATCTCATCCCGCAGCGCGCTCGTCATCTTTTCGAAGGCCGTCCGCAGGGGTTTTTCAAACGCGGTCCCCTGGTATTGCTCAAGGGCTTTCTGGGCCACCAGAAGGGCCACCACTTCGCCCTGGGTGATGTTCACGGTCGGAAACGACCCCACGGGCTTCGTATAGTGGAAGCCACGCTGGCAGGAATCGTAATCAATCGGGAGCAACATCTGATCCCTCATGAAGTCGATGTCCCTCTGCACCGTCTTATACGACACCTCGAAAACATCCGCCAGCATCGAACAGTTTGGAAATTTTCCGGCGGCGATCAGTTCGTGGATTTTGATCATCCGGGCATACGGCGGACGTGTCGCCCGGGTGGAGGCGAATCGGTGGCGGGCATCGGCACGGGGCAGACGCACAGCGGACGGGGAGAGAGTTCTTTTCATTGGACACAATATGTCCTATATTAAGATGTTCTTCAAGAAAAAATCAGTGGAGTCGGGGCGTATGTTGGGGTAGGGGTTCCCGGAACATTTCATCCATGTCCAATCCCTATACGATTCCCGTTGCAGAGCTCCCGGCTGAGGCCCGGGGTTCGTTTATTGTCCGTGTTTACTCCCGATTGACCCTTGCCGTGCTCCTTTTTGTGGGGCTGGAGATCTGGTTTTTCTCCACAGGCATTGCGCATGCGATCATGGCCGCAGTCGCCAGCGTGTCCTGGCTGCTTATTCTCGGCGGCTTGATGGTGCTGTCCTGGATGTCCTCGTTTTTTGCGAGTCCGCGACTCTCGAAGCCGGTGCAATATCTGGGGCTGGGACTCTATGTCCTCGGGCAGGCCGTCATTTTTGTGCCCCTGTTGATTCTCGCAGACCAGTCGGCTCCCGGCACAATCGCCAGCGCGGCCCAAGTCACGCTGGGCGGTTTTTTTCTGCTCACAGGCGTGGTTGTCACGACGCGGAGGGATTTCTCCTTCCTGCGGACCTTTTTGTTCTGGGGAGGACTCGTGGCACTCGGAACGATCATTTTGGCCGTTCTCTTCCAATTTGAGTTGGGGACATGGTTTTCGGTGGCGATGGTGTTGATCGCTGGAGGCTCGATTTTATATACGACCTCCGCTGTGATGCGGGACTATCCGGAGGACGCCTATGTGGCGGCGGCCCTCCAGCTTTTTGCGGGTGTCGCTCTCCTCTTCTGGTATGTCCTGAGGCTGTTTATCGGTTCCCGCAGGTAGATCCTCCCTGTTCCCTGGAGGGACCAGCTCCGTCTGGTCCGTGGGCGGTTGGCGGGGATGGCGCGGAGCGAGGCGGACGAC
>JACSRU010000107.1 GCA_014879575.1 Chthoniobacterales bacterium
CACGGCGATTCTTGCGCGGCCATGCCGCCCCGAAGGCCCCTCCATTAGCATTAGCTTTCAACACTGATGTGGAGAAGAAGGGTAAAGGGGTCAGGCATGACATATTAACATTTACTTGATTCGTTCCTGTCCTCCATGGAATCCTTTCCGCCATTCCTGTCTTGGCGTGAACCAACCATGACTGATTATCGATCACGCGGCAAGATATTGTTAATATGTCATGCCTGACCCCTTATCCTTAGACCCCTTATCCTTACCCGGCACTCTCCCATAAGTTATAATTTTCGATTTTGTCTGATCGAATTTTAAACCTTGGCGAGGCAGGTGCTATTGGGATTTTGAGCCTTTGAAAATAGATTGTTGCCTTTACTCGGGTGAATGGCCGACATTGCTCGCACCTGAGGCACACTTGAGTCCCGAGGGTGAAACTTATTGGAAATTATAAATTATGGGACCGACCCCTTTTCAACATTTCTTGCTTTTCATGATGTGTTTCCCGTCCCTGCTTTCCGCCGAAATCACTCTCAAAACCCCCGCCGCCGATGAGACCATTTCGACGGTGGCACCGCTGCTGCGGTCCTTCCTTTCCCTGCCGTTCGCGGAACGGCGCAAGATTTTCAGTGACAGACCTCAACGAGAAGCGCTCTTCAAAGTCCGCGATGCCCAGCCTTTTCTGTTTTCCTGGCGCTGCACCGAGGGCGAAGTCGGACCCTTCACCCTCTCCGTCTCGACCAAGGAAGACTTCTCGGAACCGTCATCCGTCCTCGTTCTTGCTCCGACGAATCAGGAAAAGAATGCCTGCGAGGCGCTCCTTGCGAACTTCGAGATCGGCCGGACTTATTACTGGAGGGTCACCGGACTGAATGCCGACGGCGGGTCGGTTGCCTCGGGTACCGGCCGCTTCTTCACCGATCCGCAGACTCCCCGCCTGCTTGTCATTCCCAATATCGGGAATGTCCGCGATCTCGGCGGCTACCAGGGCCTGGACGGCAAGGTGGTCCGTCAGGGAATGATTTTTCGCTCAGCCGGGCTGAATGAGAACAGTCCGGATTTCGAGAAAAAGGAAAATGTCGCCGAGAACCGCATTGGTGCCACCAAACTCACGCCCGCCTCCATCGCCTACATCAACAAGGTTCTCTGCTGGAAGACGGAGCTCGATCTGCGCCGACCGGGCGAGGTGGCGTCCATGAAGGAATCCCCGGCCGGACCCGGAGTCCAATGGGTCCACCGCCCCTCGAAGGCCTACGGCGGCATCTTTGGTGAAGACGGCTCCTGCACCGGCCCCGGCCCGGAAACCATGGCTCAAAACTTCCGTCTTTTTACCGATCCCGCCAATTATCCGATCAATTTCCACTGCATCGCCGGAGCGGACCGCACCGGCTCACTCGCCTTCGTCCTCCTGGGCGTCCTCGGCGTGGCCCCCGACGCCATCGCCAAGGACTGGGAAATCACCGCCAGCAACTACATTGACCCCGAAAAAATGTTCGATGGCCTGGCGGCCAATTTCGGAAAGTTCGGGGCCAAGGAGGACCCGCTGGCCAGGAAAGTCGAAGCCTATCTGCACAAGATCGGCATCACCCCCCAGGAAATTGCCGCCTTTCGCGGCATCATGCTGGAGGAATAAGGGCGTCGAAACGCCCGCTCCGACCAACCCTTCCGAATCAGACAGAAAAAAGGGAGGCGGAGTCCTTGTCGAGGAAGCACCAGGCCGCCTTGTGTCGCTGCAATATGGAAGCGGGGTGCAGGGGGGTGACCTTGCCGGACAGGCAATCCCTGACGGCCGGGGCTTTGCGTTTGTCGGGAATCGTGCAGAGAATCGCCCGGGACTTCATGATTTGGCTCACGGACATGGAGATGGCCTTTTTCGGGACCTGTGCGAAGGTCTTGAACCAGCCTTCGCCCATCTGCTGACGGCGGCAGGCTTCGTCGAGGTTCACAACGAGATAGGGAGCCGGAGTTTTGAAGTCCGCCGGAGGATCATTGAACGCAAGGTGGCCGTTTTCCCCAATGCCCGCGAAGCAGACGTCAATGGGATGTTTTTTGAGGATGTCGCCGACACGCCTGCACTCCGCCTGGGGATTCTCCTCACCGCTGATGTAATGGAACCCGGCCAGCGGGAGCGGGAGCTGCGAGACAAACCGTTCCCACAGATACTTGCGAAATGACGCGGGATGTTTGATGGAAATCCCCACGTATTCATCGAGGTGAAATGCCGTCACCTTGGTCCAGTCAATTCTCGGCGCTTTGATCAGGCTCTGCAGCATCTCGAACTGCGAGGCGCCGGTGGCGACGATGATATTGGCCTTCCCGCGGCGCCGAATGGCCTCGCGGATGAGCTTTGCCCCCAGATCCGCAGCGGCGGCTCCGGAGATTTCTTTATTTTTGCTGATGACGATCCTGGGCTGGCTGGTTTTCATAAAGGGTGACTATCGGTTGACGGCAAATTTTTTCCAAGCATCAAAGCGTCGTTGATGAAAATCCGAATGTTCCCCGCGCGGCTGCCGGGTGGTGCCCGGCGCGGGGGCGACATCCGGGATCGGGCATCCGGCGAGGCACGCGGCTCCGCTGAGTCCATCCGATGATCCGGGGCGCAGGGGACAACCAAAAATATCTGCGGCCAGCTGAAGCCAGAAACCCAACCGGCTCCCTCCTCCCAGGACGACGATTTCCTGCGAGGCTTCCAGGATGCCGGCAGGAACAAGCTCGCGGATGGCATGGAGAATCCCCTCCATCGCAGCATAGGCTTTCTCCTCGTTTGTCCCCTCCCCCTTCCACGCGGCGGCAGACCCCCAGCGATCCGGATAAAAGAACGGCGACTGTTCGGTCACTTCCGCGCGGGCCGCAAAATCGGCAAAGCGCGGGCTGTTCACCGAACCAAAAAGGAATTCGTCCGCCCAGTCCATCGCCGAACAGGCATGGCTAATGAACACCAGCTCATAATATCCGCCGCCCGGATACATCCCCCAGAGCCCGTGCTCACTAAACGGGCCGACCTGTTCTCCGGTCAGACGATAGAGAACGCCCGCCGTCCCAAGCGTCAGCACCGGACGCCGGGCCGCACACCCGCATCCCAACGCGCCTGCGGAGTGGTCATTGCCGGCAAGAACAATCTCCAGCGTGGAAGAAAACTCCGCCGGACGCGTGGCGGCCCGGGTTGGCACGGGTTGGCCGGGCTCCACGACCGCGCCAAGGCGATCCCCTGAAATTCCCGTGACGGCCAGCATGCGATCCCACCATGCGCGTTGCGGGATGGAATAGAATCCTGACATGGGGGCAATATTGCAATCGGTGACATGTGGAGCTCCGAGCTTCATGGCCAGAAACGACGGCAAAAAAACCAACCGAGTGCCGGGTTGCAATTCCTGGCGGTGTTTCCACCAGAGAGCCATCGCGACCGAATGCGAAGGCGAGATCTGCGCCAGCCCGGTTTGTGCGTGGTAATCCGTCCCCAACCTCTCCAGAAGGAATTCCGCCTCATCCTGCGCGCGGACATCCGTCCAACTGAGAAACGGCCCCAGCGGGTTGCCAGCCTCATCGCACAGGC
The DNA here is from genome assembly GCA_014879575.1 of Chthoniobacterales bacterium. Lineage (GTDB taxonomy): Bacteria > Verrucomicrobiota > Verrucomicrobiia > Chthoniobacterales > Terrimicrobiaceae > QYQL01. The sequence goes on from JACSRU010000107.1 coordinate 3,545, forward strand.
AACATGTTTGCGCCTGGCTGGTAAAAGCCACGCGCTGGATGGCTGCCGCAGGCTGCCCGGCGGATTGCAGGGCATCCTTCACACAGCCGAAGAAACACTCCGTGACCGCCGCAGGATCCAGCTCGGCCCTTGTATTTGTGCGAACAAGATACGGCAGCGGACGCGATCCCTCGGCCACCCGCATTCCTTCGGCGTCGAACAGGGCGACTTTGAAATTTGTTGAACCCAAATCAGCAGCCAGAATGTAACCGGGAGAAGACATGATCGCTTGTTTAAGAAATCACGCGCCCATTGTCCATAGCGGGAAGTGGGAGGAAATTCTCACGCCAGGGCGTCCGCCAATCGCAGGGTGGCCTCCACAAATTGTGTGCCAACCGAAGCCGGAAAGAGACTGTTTTGGGCCTCGTAGCCACCGGATTTTTCGGCCTCCGGCGTAACGATGTAACCGTGCAACTCGCCATTGCAATATGTGCTGACAAAAAGCGGGCTCTTCGCGCGGCTTTTGGCCTCGAGTCCGAACTCGACAAAAAACTCACCGGGCCAACCGGCCAGCAGGCAGGAACCGAGGCGCAGCACCTGCACCTCCCCCTGCCGGTATTTTTGGCGTGCGGCTTCCGCCTCACCGCTCTCTTCAGCGCGGGACCAGAGAACAAATTTTTCCGCGCCGAACACCGTGCATTCCGCCGTGCGCACCAGGGCGTGACCGGCACTTTCCGCCTTGAGGCGCTCGAAGGCCTGCTCCGCCCGGTCCAGTTCCGCCTGCGCTTCCTCCAGCGGGGGAAATTTCTTGCCCTGCAAGGGGATTTTTTCGCTTCGGGCCTCCACACGAAAATTCGCGGAAAATTCCGGAATTTGTCCGAGAGCTCCGGCCATGCGGGTCCCAAGCGCGGTCCCGAGGCGATCAGCTTCCGCGAAGGTTTGCTCGCGAACGACGCGTCGCGGGCTCTGGTTGCCAGCCGTGCCGTTGAGATAGACGACCCCCACACCCGGGAATGTCTTTTCGATGGCCTGCCGCGCATAGGCAATGAAATCCCCGCTGATCAGGGTCGAGTCCTCATGCAGCACCGTTGGGTGCATGCTGTAAACGGTGAGAACCGCCACCGGTGCCTGGTCCCCGAGACGCCGCACCATCAGCAACCCCGCCTCCGGATCCTCCGCTCCATTCTCAGAAAGACGATTGCCTCCGGCCAGACCCTTCACATCGGCCGTCGTCCATGCGGCTTCACAGGGCTGTAGGTTTTTCCACGCCTCACTGACCGCGGCCACGGCTTGGTCGCGGACAAACGCCAGGTATTCCGGATCGGGCAACGGAACAACGAGGTCGGCCTTGAACGACAGAAAGTCCAGCGTGATCGGCCCGGAATGTGTGTGGGTTGCGTGAAGCAGGATATTCTCCGCAGGAATTCCCGTCGCGCGCGTGATGTGCCCGCGACACTCGCGCGTCCATTCCGGATCGACAAAAATCAGGTCAAACGAAACCACCGCCACCGTCGAGGCACCCTGGCGCAGCACAACGGCGGAGGCATAAAGGGGATCATGCACTCCGGTAAAAATCCGTTTGACATGCGGATAACCGACAAGCTGCGTGGGCGTTTGGGGTGTGACATCGCGGCGGGCAAAAGCGGCTTCGAGTCCGGGAGACGTGGTGGGTGATGGCGTGGTTGTCATTTTGCTAATGTGCTAATACTTAGTATCCAAGATCCCAGCGCGTTTCGATGTTCATGGCGGCGCTTTCGGAGAGCCACACATCGGTGCGCGTGGTTTGCAGGACGGACTCCGGGACGAGCGGCGTCACCGGGCCGTGCAGGCAGAGCCGGGTGGTCAGGCGCTGCCAGGAATGCGTTCTGCTGCCCCCCACCGTGATGGCATGCGTGGCAATGCGGTGCTTGGCTCCCAGAATATCAGCCGGCCCAACGGTGGCGGCCTTTGGCGGCACGGCGGTCAGGTCACCACTGGCACCGAAGCATCCGTGCATCGAGTTCTGCGCAATGGTCAGCGGGCTCAGCGTGCAAACGCGTGTGCCGAAGGTTTTCCATTCCTCGATCGAGGACGCCGCAAATTCCGGCGCGTCGGGATCCACAAACGCCATGTGTCCGGTCCATCCCGGCCCAGCATAAGTGATGTCCGCTCCGCCGAGGTCGGCGATGATCTTCGAGTAGTCGCGGATGTTGTCGTCGCCCAGCAGATGCACCTGCTTTTCCGGCGGACGCAGGGACGGATCGATGTTGGCGATGAAAAACTTTTGAAACGCGTATCCAAATCCGAATTCCCACGTGAGCGGAGCGATGCGACCGTCCTGGTCCGCATATTCATCCATGTTAAACGTGTGGACATTGTGGCAGGAGATTTTCTCGCGATTGATGATGTCCGCCACCTTGCAATAGCTCGGCCAGGGATTCGGCATGATCATCACGAGCGGCTTGCCGGTTTCCGCCGAGGCCCGGATGCGGGTGATCATGTCCTCAATCCAGCGCGGCTCGATTTCCGCATCGGGAAAAACCTGAATGCGGTAATCCGGATTCGCGTGGCGGGTGATGTCCTCGCGCCGGATGGCCCGCACGCGGGCGATGGCTTCCTTGTCGCGGAAGGGGATGAAAGCGGCGGGTTCGAAGGTGAAGGGTGTGTTTTGACTCATGGGTTTTGGTTGGTTGAAGATTTCAGATCGGTTCCCAGCCAGGCCAGCGTGTTGCGGTGGGCCGCACGTTCCAGGTGAACGGGCGGCAGGGATTCGAGAACGTCCACCTCCGCGCGATAGGTGCTGCGGAGCTGGATGCCCGCGTCTTCGTAGGAGTAAAACGGCGCGTCGCTGCCCCAGATCAATTTGTCCGGGTAGGCCGCCGCCAAATCCTGAAGAACGCGGATCGGCGAGGTGTAGTCGGAATCAAATCGCTCTGTCGGCACCGCCACCGTCGGCAGACCGCGCACGGCGCAGTCGCAGTGAATGATATGCGCGGAGCAGTCGAACCAGGTGTTGGGCAGTTCGGCAACGCGGTCGAGGCTGGGACGGTGGAAGCGGCAGGAATGGGCGAGGAGGAAGCGCACGTCCGGGCGCGCCTCGGCGACGCGCAGGATGTCCGCGCATTGCGACCATTCGTCGTCTGGCGCGATGCTGGAATGGATGAGAAACGGGAGGTTGCGCTCGGCGGCGAAGTCGAGCATGACGGAGCCTTCCTTCAGCAGCGCGGTGATGTGCGATTGAATGATGGTGGCCTGGATTTTGATGCCATACGCGCGGTGCTCGCGGGTGAGGGTCTCCCACTCGCGCACCTGCGCCTCCGGCTGACGCTCCGGGTCGGCCATCAGGAACGGCAGGAGCCTTTGGCGGGCGGCCGGTTCCTGTCGTCCGATTTCCTCCATCAAACGGCGGTTCTCGAAGCGGTAGGGAATCTCGGCTTCTGCCGCCACCTTGATTTCGTTTCGACGCATCGCCGCCAAGTCCAACCCGAGGTAGGACACGAAGGGAAAAACAATCCAGCGATCAATGCCGGTGTTTTTTCCTTCCGCCAAAAGCCTCGGCACATCCAGCGCGTAGGGAGACCATCCGTTGACATAAAACAGCGGGTCAACGCCGATGTGAACGTGATTGTCAATTTTCATGAGTGGGCGACGGGGCGCGTCTCGCCGGATGCGGCGGATTCGAGAGCCGCCGTGAAGAGCCGGTGGCTGAGGTTGGCTTCCGCAGGCGTTGCGCATCCGGCAAATTGCGAAGGCGTTTTTTTCGTAACCAGTTCGTTCACAAAAGCCGCCCACATTTGGAGAATCGCATCCGTGAATCCAAACTCAAAATTTGCGCCGGTGATCGTTTTGTAGGCGGGATTGTATCCGGTCTCGACCGAGCGATAGGACTGCTCGGAGCCGGTGTATTCGAGGAGTTGCAGCACATTCGGATTCGCACTCGACCAACGGGCACAGGCTTTGGTGCCAAGAATCTCCGCATACCAAGTGTCCCGCTGTCCGGGCGCAATCCGCTGGGTCTTGAGCACCCACGGAAATTGCACTCCGTCCACCGGATCCCGCGTCTCACACAACAGGGTCGCATTGTCCCATGTCTTGCAGGGAGCCATGCCGCCCTTGCCATCGGGACGCTCGGTGATGATGTCCGAGAGAATCGCGCGGACATTGAGTGCCTGCCATCCGGCGCGGAACGGGATGTGACAGGCGTGCATTCCCAAATCTCCCATCACTCCATACTCCCCGTTGAATTCGATCATGCGCTTCCAGTTGATCGGTTTGGTGGGGTCAAGATCGCTTGAATGCAGGAATCCGGTGTTCGCTTCCAGGATGCGGCCAAAGGCGCGACGCTCGACCATTTCCCCCATGCGCTGCATGGCGGGAAAGAACGGGAATTGCGACGAGCATCGCACGAAGGAGGCGGGCATTTCGGCGATGGCTTTGAGGATGGCCGTGTTAGCCGGGAGGTCGATCCCGAAAGGTTTTTCTCCCATCAGGTGTTTTCCCGCCCGGATGGTTGCCCCGTAGATTTCCTCATGCAGGTTGTGCGGCACCGCCGCATACACGGCATCCACCTGCTTGTTGGCCAGCAGCTCCCGGTAGTCCGACGTGTATTGGCTTACCGACGGGAAATGCGTCCGAAACCACTCATGGCTGGAAGGATTCTGATCGCACACTCCCACGAGTTCCGGACGGGCCTGCGCGTCGCTCAAGTGACACCAGCGCGCGGCGGCACTGGCAAATTCGCGGGCCATAAGGCCGGCACCGATAATTCCAAATCGAATGGTTTTCATAATGAATTAGTAAGTTGATTTTTTATGGGTGAATGCCCCGCGCGGTAATGGCCTCCGCCACGCGCCGCACCGCGATGTCCATGGCGGCAGCGCGCATGGGCATATTTTTTTCGAGGCTGTAGGTCAGAACTTCCTGGAAAGCGGTTTCCATGCGCTCGTGCAAGCGTGCCTCGACCTCCGCCTTTTCCATCTGCTCGCGCTGGGTCTCCTGGGTGTATTCCAAATAGGAAACGAAAACGCCACCCGCATTGCAGAGGATGTCCGGGATAAAAAAAACGCCCGCCTCCGAAAGGATTTTATCCGCCTCCGGCGTTACCGGAGCATTGGCGCCTTCCGCGATGATCCGGGCTTTGATGCCTGCCGCATTCCCGGCGTGGATGGTGGAGCCTGCCGCCGCAGGCAGGAGAATATCGCACTCCGTTTCGTGAAGCCGGGCAGGATCGATTTCGTCCCCACCGGCGAAGTTGGCCAGCTTGCCGGTCTGGGCGACATGCCGCTCCAATGCGGCAATATCCAGGCCGGACGCCTTGTGGGTGCCGCCGGTGAGATCGGCCACGGCAACGACTTTCGCACCGCGTTGTTGCAGCTCGCGCGCGGCCACCGCGCCGACATTTCCGAAGCCCTGCACGGCCACGGTCAAGCGGGATAAGTCCCGTCCGAGATGACGACAGGCGCATTCCAGCGCGGCGACCACGCCGCGTCCGGTCGCCTCACGCCGTCCGCGGATGCCGCCAAGTATCACCGGTTTTCCCGTGACAAAACACCCTCGCGGAATCGCGATGCCGTCGGAATAGGAAATGCAATCCCGAATGAATCCCATTTCCTTTTGCCCCGTTCCCATGTCCGGCGCCGGGACATAAATTTCCGGGCCGATATGCCGCCGCGCCGCACGCACAAACGAACGGATGAGGATTTCCTTCCCATCCGGAGGCAGCTCCCCCGGATTGCAAACGATCCCGGTTTTTCCTCCGCCAAACGGAACGCCGATCAGCGCGGTTTTCCACGTCATCTCCATGGACAATCCGGTCACCATATCCCTAGTGACGGCGGCATCCATCCGTATCCCGCCCTTGGCTGGCCCGAGGGCATCGCAATGTCGGACGACATGCGCTTGGACATCCAGCAGGCGTCCATCCGGCATGGCCGGATGAAGCTGCAACGTGATCATCTCCTTCGGATGCGCCAACCGGCGCGCAATGGCATCCGGCAGTCCCAGCCTTTCGGCCGTCGCTTCGTAATTGTGCATCGCCGTGCGAAGCACTGCGTCCTGTGTGGATTCGCTTTGCATGGTGGATGGGGAATTCTCAGGCGTAGCCGTGTTCCTTTTCGACCTCCCCGATGGCTTCCTCGATGAGATCCATGCCCTTGAGCAGGGTCTTTTCATCCATGACGATCGGCGGACTCATCCGCAGGATGTGACCGGCCGGAATCCAGGCGAGTCCCTTGGCAAAGGCTTTCTGGTAAACCTGCGTCCCCGCCTTGTCGAAGGGCTCCTTGGTGGCGCGGTCCTTGACGAGCTCGATGCCCATGAGACATCCCTTGGCCCGCACATGGCCGATGATCGGGTGCCGCGTCTGCATGTCGAGCATCCGCTTGAGCGCCACATCCCCGAGATGCGCCGCCCACTCATTGAGATTTTCCTCTTCGATGACCTGGGTGGACGCCAGAGCCGCCGCGCACGCCATGGGGTTACCCCCGTAGCTGCTCGATGCGGAGATGGCTTCGAAGCTTTCCTTGTAGGCATCCCGCACCGCCACGCAGGTGACCGGAAATCCGTTTCCGAAGCCCTTGCCGATCGTCACGATGTCCGGCACCACTCCCCAGTGCTCCATGCACAGGTATTTTCCGGTGCGGCCCCAGCTGGTGAGCACCTCGTCAATCATCAGGAGCAATCCGCGTTCGTCACAGAACTTCCGCAGCTTCGGAAAGAAGTCGTCCGGCGGCATGACCGATCCCCCCCACCCCTGGATGGGTTCCAGCACAAAGCCCGCCACGTCCCCGACGGTCGCCTTGTCCAGATACTCATGGTAAAATGCCAGGTAGGCATCGGTGTCAATCGCGCCGTCCGCCTTGGTCCACATCGGACGGTAAACGTCCGGCCTTGGCACCATGTGCATGCCCGGCGCGCGGACACGTCCGTAAACCTGCGAACGAATGTGCCCCAGCGAGACCGCGCCATAGGTCTTGCCGTGGTAGTCATAGAAACACGAAATCATTTCATTCTTCCCCGTCGCGGCGCGCAGCACGCGCTGCCCCGCCTCCACGGCCGTCGTGCCGGAATCATAAAGCTGGAAGCCCCTCAGATCGCCCGGCAGCAATTCGGCGAGTTTTTCCATCAGCTCGGTTTTTACCGGCGTGGTAAAATCGTGGGCATTCATCAACTGGTGCGCCGCCCTGGCAACCGCCTCGCTGATTTTCGGATGGCAGTGCCCCAGCGTCGTCACGTAGATCCCCGAGGAAAAATCAATGTATTCGTTGCCATCCACGTCCTTGAGGATGCACCCGCGTCCGGACTCGAATGTCACCGGGAACAACTTCACCTGTCCGCTGAGCCCCTTAAAATACTTCGTGCAACGGTCATGCCACTCCTTGCTGAGCGGCCCCGGTGCCTTGGTGACCATGTGGGGATATTTCGTGAGGTCGGTCGCGCCCCATTCCAGGGTGCGGAATTTTTCGGTGGCTTGCGATTGGGTTGTCATAATGGATGTGTGTGGTTGTGCGTTGTGGCGTTTGTTGTTCAGACCGTCATCACGCGGCAGGACATCTTCCGCGCGAGGGCGGAAAGCGCCCGCGGCGCGTTCTTGTCGGTGATGAGAATGTCGAAATCCTTTAATGTCCCGCCGCGGATCAGCGCGGTGCGGCCAAATTTTTCACTATCGGCCAGGAGGCAGGTGCGCTCCGCCTTCTCCCGCATTTTGCGGTCCACCTGGGCGAGCTGCAAATCGGTGTTGTAAACACTTCCGTCCGGCCCGATGGCTTCCGCGCCCTGAAAGGCCCAGTCGGCGGAAAATACTTCGAGGCAATGCTCGGTCAGCGGACCGGTCAGGTCCGGACTTCCCCGGTGGATCACTCCGCCCAGCAACACAACACTCACCTCCGGCGCGTATTGGAGTTCCGAGGCCACGGCCAGACTGGGCGTGATGACGGTGAGATTGCGCACATCCTTGAGCAGCCGGGCGAGATGCAGGGTGGTCGTTCCCGTGTCCAGGATGATCCGCTGCCCTTCGCCGATCATTTGCCGGGCGGCCTGCGCAATGGCCTTCTTCTCGGTCTGGCGCGCGCGCTGCCTCTCCAGATAGGAAAATTCAAAAACCGTCCGCTCCGCGAGCACGGCGCCGCCATGCGTCCGGCGCACGTCGGCCACCTGCTGCAATTTCTCCAGGTCGCGACGGATCGTCATTTCACTGACCCGCAACTGCCGGGCCATCGCCCCCACGGAGACTCCAGGCGTGCGCTGCAACGCCTGCCGAATCTTCCGCAGCCGCGCGGCGGCGGGAAGGACGTCGGACGATCCCAGGGAAGTCATGTTGACAAAATGTTCGATTTTGTGAATTATTACAAGAAGAAACTTTTCACATGCGGTGTTTACCGGACAAAATTTTGCCGGTAAGCTGCGCGAAACCGTCCGCCATATCCCCGGGAACCAGGATCACAAAACATGAAACGCCTCGACCAAAAAATCGCCAACATTCTCCGCGACCCTTCGGGCGCGAAGGACTTCATCATCGCCGACGCCAAGGATGCCGACATGGCTTATGGCATCACGGCACCCGGGCCGCAGTCCGGAGCCTGTCGCCACGGATACAACGAATCCGAGGGCTGCTGGAAGACGCTCGACGACTATCTCGGCCGGATCCGTGCGATTGTCGCCCAGGACATCGTGGACATCATGCTGCTCTCGGCCTCGAACGTCGAGCGGCTGGCCATCCAGGAAAATCTCTTTGCGCATTCGGCCATCACGCCCGCCGCGCGCGCCAACGACACCACCGACATCTGGGCCGTGCGCGGAGGAAAATACTCCGCCAACCATCCTTCCCGTTCCTTTCGCACGGCGAACATTTGCCACATCAAATACGGAAAAATCACGGAGGATTGTTCGCAGCCCTTCCCCGGTGCCGATCTCGGGCTCTACTCGATCACCTTCACGAACAACATTGACTGGGATCACAAGGCACTCGAAGACTTCCACGAATTCCGGCTGGAGGCCGAGCGCAAGCACTTCCGCTATTTTCTGGAGGTCTTTAATCCCAACGTGGATCCCGGCATTCCGGACAAGACGGTTGCCTCCTTCCTTAACGATCACATCGTCCGCGCCCTGGCCGGCGTGACATCCGTCGGACGCCCCCTCTTCCTGAAGATTCCCTACAACGGCCCCGGCCCGCTGGAAGATTTGGTTTCCTATGATCCGAGAATGATTGTCGGCATTCTGGGCGGAAGTGCCGGAACGACGCTGGACGCCTTCCAGCTCATTCACGATGCCAGAAAATACGGGGCCCGCGTGGCACTCTTCGGCCGCAAAATCAATTTTGCCGAGAGTCCGCTGGCGTTTGTGGATTTGCTGCGCCGGATTGCCGACGACGAGGTCACTCCGATCGAAGCGGTGAAGGTTTACCACAACGTCCTCCAGCAAACCGGAGTGCGCCCGCAGCGCTCCCTCCAGCAGGACCTGCAGCTGACGGCCAACAAGAAGAGCTACCAGTAGCGAATTCTCCGGCAGCGGAACGCCCTACTCTGAAACGCTCCAAAGCGGCGTCGGGTAGGTTCCCGCCTGGGCCAGACGGGAGAGAGCCTCCGCCACGGACGCCCGGTCCTCGCGGTAGGTCACGCCCAGCCAATGGTCGGTTGAGGAAAGGACCCGGACCTGGCTCGCACCGGAATCAATGAGCGCGCTCACGGCGGAGGGAATGTAAAATTCGGATTTCGGAGCCTCCAGTCCCCCACCCTTCAGGAACTCCAGGAAGAGTTCTTCGAGCCGGGGAAAGACGGCGGGGGAGAATCCCCAGAAATTCATTGAAACGAGGGTCTCCGGGGCGAGCGGGCGGGTGATTCCCTGCGAATCCATCCCGCGAATCCCGTCCTCCGCCTTTTCGATGCCGGAATATTCCTCGACCGACGCGAGCGAGCCGTCGGCATTCTGTCGGCAGACGCCGCGTGAGACGGTCCCGAATTCCGAAAGGGTGTTGTTCACCGCATAGGCCACGAGGCTCAGGTGCAGGCCATTCCCGCCCTGATCCCGCAGGCAGGCCCCCATGCTCTCGAACGCGCTTCGTCCGTAAAAATCGTCGGCATTGATGGCAAGAAAGGGCTGGGTGATGGCGTGACGGGCGGCCCAGATGGCATGCCCCGTTCCCCAGGGCTTTTCGCGATCGGAAGGGACCGCCAGTCCGCCCGGCAGATCCTCCCGCTCCTGGAATACCACCTGCACCCGGACCACGCGCTCATAGCGCGACACGACTTTTTCCCGGAACTCCTTTTCGAAATCCCTGCGAATCACGAAAACGACCTCATCAAACCCGGCGGCGACCGCATCGAAGACCGAGTAGTCGAGCATCACCTCCCCGGAAGGCCCCACCGGATCAATCTGTTTCAATCCCCCGTAGCGGCTCCCCATTCCGGCGGCAAGTATCAAAAGCGTGTTTCCCATGCCGGGAGGATTCCCGGATTTTTCGATTATGCAAAGAACATTTTCATTGCAAATAGAATTCGACACCCTACCTTGCGCGGATGCCCCGCAAGCCCACCCAACATGCCCGTGAAGCGCGCGCCGGATTACTGGCCCGGGTGCGGGCGCTGCCCCGTCACGCCCCGCTTCCGATCCTGGCGGATCTTGCCCGGGAGTATGAAATGCACCCCTCGACGATCTTTCGTCTTCTGCGCAACCTGGCGGAGGAGGGGCATGTCTGGCAGAGCCCCCAGGGAAAGTTCTACGCCGCCGCATCGCGGCAGAAGGCGCTCCGTGGCGCGCCCGTCTGCTTCATCGGGCGGGAGATGTGGCAATGGAGCCGGCTCTACCAGGAAATCCTCGAAGGCGTCTCCGAGGTCTGCGGTGCCAATGGCAGTCCGCTGGTCCTGCTCTCCTCGCGAAGCCTGGTATTCCAGACGAGTCCGACGGACCAGCCGGAATTTGCCCCGCCCGCCGCGCAAAAGAAGGAACTCCGCCGGTTGCTTGGTGCCATTCCGCGGGGGTGCGCGGGGTATCTCTTCGATCACCTGTGGCACGCGTCGGCCCTGGAAACGCCGTCATTTCCCAGCGGCGAAAAGGTCCAACTTTTGTGGGGCGACGGGAAGCAGGCGCAGGTCTTCGCCCCGGATTATGCGCTGGGAGCGAATCTTGTGGCGGAGTTTTTGCGATTGCGAAATTTTCGACGAATCGGCCTTGTGCTGCCATTTCGCGGAGATCCCGGCATTGACGGCATGGGCGATCACCTCCGGGCCGCCCTGGGCGGATTGGCCGTGACCGAGATTTCGTTTTCCGCCCACCTCCCCCCTTCGGCGGTCAGGCTCCGCAAGCTCGATGCTCTGGTTTGCACCGAGGACAATGTGGCGGAATTTCTCATCGAAAAAAATGCTTCCGGGCTTCCGCTTTTGATCGCCACCCAGGGGACCGGCCTTCTGCAGGCCCCCCATGTGCGTCTCCGAATGGATTACCGGCGGCTTGGCCGGGCTGCGGCAGCCCACATCCTGCACGGCACAACGCATGCGGCCCTGGCTCCCGCGCTGATCGTCCCCGAGTAGGAAAAAAATTCTTCCTTGGTGCTCAGCAGGGAATCGGCGGCACGTCGAACGGCATATTCCCATTGCGCAGGGATTCGGCACCGAGACATCCGGTGGCCACCGCCATGCGGGCATCCGCAAGGGAGGCACCGCATCCCGGCTCGCCGCGCAGGAATCCGACAAAATCCTCCACCATGAGCGGATCGGACCCCCCGTGGGATCCCTCGAGGCTCGGAATGGAAAACACCTCGTTGCCGTGCTCGCTGTATCCCCTCCGGCTGTTCCAGAGGTGGATGCTGGCCTCTTTTTCCGGCGTGGAGTGATCCCCAAAATTTTCGATGCGTCCCTCCGTGCCGATGACCGTGTAGTTGCGGACATCGTCCGGCGTGTAGTGGCACTGCAAATACGATGCCTGCACGCCACTCGAGAGTTGCATGAGGATCATGTTGTGGTCTTCGACATCAATCACCGGGCTGAGGCCCTTCTGGGACAGCGGCGGCCAGTTCTCGGTGTTGAACACCACCGGCACCGTCTCGTCCTCGCGCCGGCGATCGGTGACTTCGTTATACACGCTCAGCTTGCCCATGCCCACGACCCGGCGGGTGTGGCTTCCGGCAAGATGGTGGATCACGTCAATGTCGTGCGCGCCCTTTTGCAGGAGGAGGCTCGTCGTATGGCGTCGCTCGGAATGCCAGTCCTTGAAATACGCATCCCCGCCATAGCTGATGAAGTGTCGGCACCAGACGGATTCCACCCGGCCGATGCGGCCCGCCTCGATCAACTCCCGCATCTTCCGAATGACCGGGAAGAAGCGCATATTGTGACCCACATAGAGCTTGGCACTGCTGCGCTTCTCGGCCGCAAGGATCGCGTCGCAATCGGCGATCGTGATGGCCATGGGCTTTTCCAGGAAGACGCTCTTGCCGGCATCGAGCGCCGCGATCGCGTGCTCGGCATGCAGGTAGTCCGGGGAACAGACGAAAATCGCATCCACCTCGGGATTGGTGAGGAGGTCCCGGTAATCCGTGGTGAGCAAAAAGTCGGACCCGCAGGTCTCCTTGTAGTTCTCCAGATTGTCGAGTTTCTTGGCGCAGGCGGCCACCAGACGGAGGCCCTCCCCGGGTCGGTGGACCAGCAGGGAAATCCGGCCGCGGTTGTGCGGACCCACCACCGCGAAATTTTTCGCTGCGGACGGTCCTTGGATGTTTGTTTTCGTTTTGGATGTTGTCATAAAAATTTATCGTCCCCCCCCGCGGAATTCCATGCGGCTCAGGCGGCGGAGCTGGATGAGGGTGAACCCGATGAGCATCGCCCCAAGAATCCATGCCATCGCCGTGGCAGGACCAAAATGGAGGAACATGAAGGCTTCATAAAATATTCTCAGGGCCGCCACCTCGGTTGCGCCATTGGGACCCCCACCCGTCATAATGAGCACATTTTGCGAGGATTGAAAGGCTCCCGTGACCGCACCGACAAAATTGATGATGATGAGCGGCTTCAGCCCGGGAAAAACGATCATGGCCGACTTGCGCCAAAAGCCCGCCCCGTCGATCTCCGCCGCCTCGAATTGCTCTTCAGGGATTGTTTTCAGCGCCGCCAGATAGATCAGACACCCCGGTCCCGCACCGGCCCAGATGGCGGGAATGACGCAGGAGAGCATCGCCAGCAGAGGATCTTCGTTCCAGGCCCGCTGAGGCTGCAGGCCGACCAGTCCGAGCAGCTCATTCATCAGCCCCTGGGCGGAAAAAAATTGTTTCCAGAGCACGAAAACCGCCGCCCCGGAGAGCAGCGCCGGCAAGTAATAGATGGTGCGAAACAGAAGCTTTTGCTTCGGCGCCAGATGCAGCAGATAGGCCAGAAGAATCGGCAGGACAAAACCGGCCGTCAGCATCCAAAACGCGAAATGCAACGTCGCCCCCAGCGATCCCCAGAATCTGGGATCGAAAAGGACGTTGGCAAAGTTGTCGATCCCGACAAACGTCGAGCGCAAAAGCAGCTGGTAATTGAGCACGGCCATCGCCGCGCCGCGGGCAAGCGGCAGATATTGCCAGGTGAGGCTGAGCAGGACCGGAATGGCCAGAAGCCCCCAGGCGTAATATTTCTGCACGCCCCGCACCCGGCTCGTGGCGCGCCCCACGGTGGAAAATGTGCGGAGGATGGCGCGCCCCACAAACCCGAAGGCCACCACCATGCCTGCCACCACGATCCAGGCCACAATTCGGCGCTTTTGCATTTCTCCGGGCGACACAGACCCGAGCATGCGTTCGCTCGTCCGCCGCACCGCCTCGTCGAGAATCCGCTGCATGATGGCGCGCGCGCCTGCCGTATCCCCATTTTTCCAGGCCTCCGCAATCTCGCGGCTCAGGAGAATCTGATCCAGCGGATACGTCATCTCGACATAAACCAGGTTGCAATTTTTCCCGTAGGGTTCGGGATGGGCGGTATCCATCGCCTTCTGGAATTCCTGTTCGAGGCCCGGCTCGGCGAGATCAAGAAACTCTTCGTATCCGTATTTCCGGAGGACCGAGGGATTGAGCTGGCTGGCCATGCCCATCTCAATGAATGTGTCGGTGCGGATTTTTTCCGCAACTTCGCTGCTGAGGAAGTTGATGAAATCCCAGGCCGCCTGCCGGACCCGGGGATCTTTCACTCCGGAAAAAATGCCCTTCATGTCGGCGTTGATTTCCGCGCCGCGAATTCCGGACGGTCCCGCCGGGACGGCGCCAAACCCCCAGACACTGGGATCCATTGCGATCCGGCTGCCGATGTAGCTGAACTTCATTCCCACCCTGCGCGACTCACCGGGCTTCATCATTTGCTCATCGGATCGGCGCATGGCGATGCGGTCCCCTTCAACAATCCGATAATAAAACTCGAACGCCTCGAGAGCCTCCGGCGTGTTAAAGACCGCCTGCCACTCGTTGGGCGCCACTTCCTTGACCGCATCTCCCCCGGTGGACCAGAGGAAATTCATCAGGTTCCATGCCGCCTGCTGTCCGCTCCCCAGCAGGAGTCCCATATTCCGGGAATCAAGGGCGTTGATCTTCCCTGCGAATTCGACCAGCTCGTCCCAATCCCTCGGCGCGCGCGGGGGAAGTCCGGCCTCCCGGAAGAGGAGGCGGTTGTAGTAGAGGCCCATGACTGAGGGCTGCATGGGCAGCGCATAATAATGCTCCCGCCCATCAGGCCCCGTCCGCCGCGCCACGGGCTCGATCTGCGGGAGGAAGCGGGATTTTTTCCAGTTCGGATCCTTCCGCACCTCCTGCGCGATAAAATCATCCAGAGGATACAGGATGCCCTGCTGGACGTAGCTGTCGATTTTTCGGAAATTGACGACCAGGACATCGGGGGAAATCCCGCCGGCAATCATCATCAACGGCGCGATTTCATCGCCGAGCCCCTCGATTTTCAAGCCCTCGGCCGCCTGGATGTCCACATGCGGAAACCGGCGACGGAATTCCCCAATCACACGCGTTTCCGCCACCCCCTGGGCAGTGACGGCGTTCGAGGGTCCAACCCCGGAAACCCGCAGGACCACCCGCTCGGAAGCCCGAACACCGGACGTGAGGCCCAACACGCTCAATGCCAGAACAAGCCGGATCCTCATTTGTCGGAGGGCACGATGATCCCGCGCATGATGATGTTTTGCGTGCAGAGATAGACGACCAGGGTCGGAATGGCCGTCAGCAGGACCGATGCGTAAACAATCCCCTGCCCGGCACCCTGCTGGAGTTGATAGATCCAGACCATGAGTGTCCACATCCCGGGATCCGGCGCGAGAATCAACGCGAACATGAAGGCGCCGTAGGCGGCGGTGAAGGCGCCGAGAGCCAGCACCGCCAGAATCGGCCGGGAGAGGTTCATCGTGATGCCCCAGAAAATTTGCCACTCGTTGGCTCCGTCAATATCCGCCGCCTCGTAGAGTTCCCTCGGCAGACTGTCGAAAAATCCCTTGAGCAGGAAAATGGAAAACCCGTTCACCATGCCCGGCACAACCAGTGCCCAGAAGGTATTGATCATCCCAAGTTCCTTGATCTGGAGAAAATTGGGGATCATGGCGACCTCCGCTGGAAACGCGATCGTGGCGAGAAAAAACAGCAGCACCTGGTAGGACTGGGGCAGGCGGAAGCGCGAGAGCGCATAGGCGGCCATGGGATTGACCGTGAGCGCGGAGAGGATGCTCAACACCACAAGGATCAGTGTGTTGCGGGCCCCGTTACCCTGCACAACGACTTCCTGGATGACATAACGAAAATTCTGGCTCACAAACTGCCAGCGCCAGAAGGCTCTGGTGGACTGGAAGGCCTCCCAGTCGAGCCATCGGGCGGGAATGCGCGCATCCGGCACACCGCGGCTCTCCGCCCATGCCGCGAAGTCCCGATCCAGGCTGGTGACGCGCACCTGCCCGGGCTTTGCGACCGTGCGCAGGAAATCCAACTTGGAAAGTTTGTGCGATTTCCAGTCCGCATGGCCCTCCGGGGAAAACTCCACGAAGTCCGCGTTGAGCACACGGCTGACGAAGCGGAACCACGGGCCGCCTCCGATCGCGGGTTGTGTCGCCGGAAAGGGCACCTCCGCAAAGGACCGGTAGTTCGTGCCAAACTCCTCATTGTAGTTGACGATGGACCCGCCGAAATTTTGCGGCAGATACACCGCGCGATAAAACCCGCCCACATCCCAGATCAAACGGTGATCCTCCGGCACTTCCGACAGGTAGCTCTCAAAGGCCTGGAAAAACGGCGTGGAAAGTATCGGGAGCACCAACGCACTCTGAATCGGCGGCAGGATTTGTGAGGAGCGTTCCACATCAATGAGGAGCGCCTCCTCCACCCCGTCCAGCCCCCCGTATTTTGTCAGAAGCCAGTGGCGGAATCCCTCATTCTCCAAGGCCACCTCCCGGCGGTTGGGTCGCGTGAAGGCGAGCCCGGCCTGCCAGGCGGGCAGGGCACCCGGCCTCCCGGCGCGGAACTCCTTCCACAGGGCGGCATTCTTTCCTGCGGAAACATCCGGCAGCGCGATCTCATAGAAGTCCACCCCCTCATCGCTCCAGGCCATCTTGAGATTGTCGAGCGCCCCCCCGTAGCGCGCCTCGACAAACCGCGCCCAAAGTGCCTCGTCCTTGACAAGAAACCGGGGAAAAAATGCGACCGGGTCCGGATCGGACGGCCCCGACATGGAACCCGTGACACTGATGAGCAGCGGGACCAACATCGATAAGGCGCCGCCTGCCAGCAACCCATAGACAATCAGATACAGAAACCGCACCGGAAACGACCGGTTGGTGATCGGAGAAAAAAAACTCATCGCTTCAACGACACATCACCGAAATCCCCGGCTTTTCGCCTTCCCGCTGGACGAACGGATGATGATTCGTGACTCAAAAAATCGGTCGGCAACCGGCTCTTCGGGGTGGGCGATCCGTGTCATCAACGCCTCCATGGCCGCCCGGCAGATCGCCTCGATATCCTGCTCGACAGTCGTGAGCCCGAAGGCCGGAAACTCCCCCATGCGGTCGTTGTCGTATCCGGTCACGGCCAGATCCCTGGGAACTCTCACGTCATGTTCGAGCCCGGCGGCAATGGCTTCCAGCGCATACAGATCGTTCATGCAGACAATGGCGTCCGGCAATTCCCCCGTGGGGAAAAGACGGTCGCAAAACCGATAGACCGGCTTGTCCACGCGGTCATAGAGATCGCGGTTCTGTTGGATCGTCACGCCCAGGACGTCGCCGCCCGGAGCCCCTTCCGCCCAGGGAATCCCTCCGGAAAAAAACTTCTCCTCATCGGTGAGAATCCAACGCCCGCGCTCTTCGATCGCGGTTCGAAAACCATCCACCTTTCCAGTGACTGCCGGCACCCGCTCGAGATCCAGCCCTTCAAGCGAGGCGATCAATTGCACGATGCGCCGATGGCCAACGTCGAGGAGGTGCCGTGTCAGTGCCTTCACCGATTTTTCCGCGTCGTTGGCAAAGAGGGGAACTTTTCTCCGGTGAACGCCGTTGACCGACACCACGGGAATACCAAAGCGTTGCAGTCTCTCAATGTGCTCGTCCTCGAAAACTTCCTGAATGTGCGAAACGAGAACCCCCTCCACCCGCGCACGAATAATTTCCTCCAGGGTGCGCTCCATGCTGCCGCCATACCAGTTCCGATCCATCGCGAGGTAGTCGTAGCCCCGCTCGTTCACCAGCCGCGCCAACTCAAGATTCGTCTTGTGCGCCGCCTCGATGCCCGCCCCGAAATGCACGATGGCGATCAGATTGCTCCGCCCGCTCTTCATCGCCTGCGCCCCACGATGCGGACGGTAATTGAGCTGCTCGGCGATTTGAATCACCCGCTTCCTCGTCTCCTCCCGATACCGCCCCGAAAGCCTCCCACCAAGAATATGCGAAACCGTCTCGCGCGACACATGCGCCTTCTCCGCAATCACCTGCAACGTCGGCGGGGAAAAATTTTGCTTGGCTGACCGGACTTTCACAACGGTGTGATCATGGCGGGTTCTTTCGGAGAATACCAGAAAAAGTCAATCAGGCACCGCAATTTTCGACAGATTTTTCAAGCAACGTCTGATTTTCAACCCAGCCGGCCCCCACTTCTGGAGGGATGACCTCCGTGTCGTCCGCCTCGCTCCGTGCCATCCCCGCCAACCGCCACGGAC
>JACSRU010000131.1 GCA_014879575.1 Chthoniobacterales bacterium
CCACCCCGGCCCGGGGCCTGGCGAATTCCCGTCCATGACTGACTCGGAGGCCTACATGGCGTTGAATATGATTCGACGCGTCGGCCCCGTCCGGGTGAGGCGTTTGCTGGAAGCCTTCGAGACGCCCGGGAAGGTTTTGCAGGCCAGTGAACGCGAGCTTCTTCGCGTCGAGGGGATCGGACAGGACGTGGCGGAATCGCTCCGCTCCTGGGAGAGTCAGGTGGACCTCGAGGCGGAGAGGCGGCTCGTGAGGGATTTTGGTGCCCGGGTCGTCACGCTCGGATGTCCGGATTATCCCGCCTTGCTGCGCGAGATTCACGATCCGCCGATTGTTCTCTATGTCTGGGGGGAATTGAAGGAGCGTGACCGGCACGCCATCGGGGTTGTCGGAACGCGCAAGCCCAGCCACTACGGGGGGGGATGCGCCAAAAAACTTTCCTATCAATTGGCCTCAGCGGGCGTCACGGTCGTCAGCGGGCTCGCCCGTGGGATTGATACCGCCGCCCACCAGGGGGCGCTTGCCGCGAAGGGACGGACGATCGCTGTGCTCGGGAGCGGACTCCTCGCGCTTTACCCGCCGGAAAACCTGCAACTGGCCGAGAAAATTGCCGGATCGGGTGCCGTGGTGACGGAGTTTTCCATGCAGGTCCAGGCGGACAGGCAAACTTTTCCGATGCGCAACCGGATCATCAGCGGGTGTTCCTTTGGGCTCCTGGTGATCGAGGCCGGGGGACGAAGCGGATCCCTGATCAGTGCCAACCAGGCCGGCGAGCAGGGCCGTTCGCTCTATGCGGTGCCCGGACAGATTGACCATCCGAACGCGATCGGCACGAACCGCCTGATCCAGCAGGGCGCCAAGCTCGTCACCTCTGCTGCGGACGTCCTGGACGACATGGGGTTGCTTTTTGCACAGACACCGGATCTCACGCCCGTTCCCGCACCGGAACTCGATGGAAACGAGGCGCTTGTTTACAATGCCGTGGGGGATGGGGAGACTCCCATTGATGAGATTATTACGAGATGCGGATTGCCAACACACGTGACCTCTTCTACGTTGCTCGCCCTTGAAATGAAAAAGCTGGTGCGGCAACGCCCCGGCAGCCGGTTTGTCAAACTCCGCTGAATATTTTACCCCATGTCCAAAACCCTTGTCATTGCAGAAAAGCCCAGCGTCGCAACGGATCTGGCAAAAGTCCTGGGCAAACTCTCGAAAAAAGACGGCTTCTATGAGAATGACGAATTTGTCGTGACGTCCGCTGTCGGCCATCTTGTCGAGCTCTGTCTGCCCGGCGAGATGGACAAGAAGCGCGGCAAATGGAGTTTCACGAACCTTCCGATTCTCCCCGACCATTTCGATCTGAAGCCGATTGCGAAGTCGGTCACCCAGTTCAATCTGGTGAAACGTCTGCTCAAGCGGAAGGATGTCACCGAAATCATCAATGCCTGCGACGCCGGACGTGAGGGGGAGTTGATTTTCCATTACGTGATCAAGTTGGCGGACTCCCGGAAACCGATCCGCCGTCTGTGGCTCCAAAGCATGACTCCCGACGCCATCCGGGAGGGTTTTGCCACGCTCCGATCGGGCGAGGAAATGGTTCCCCTCGCCGAGGCGGCCGTCTGCCGCAGCGAGAGTGACTGGCTGGTGGGAATCAACTCCACCCGGGCGATGACGGCCTTTAATTCCAAGGGAGGAGGCTTTCAGTTGACTCCCGTTGGTCGCGTGCAGACCCCGACACTGGCGATTTTGGCGGAACGGGAGGAAAAAATCCGGGCGTTCAAGCCGAGAGCGTATTTTGAAGTTCACGGGGATTTTGGAGTGGAAGCGGGAACCTACCGGGGGCGTTGGTTCAATGAGGAATTCAAAAAGGGCGGCGAGGAGGATGCGCGCGCCGAACGGATTTGGGAACGCGCGGAGGCGGAAGCCATTGTTGCAAAATGCGCCAACAAACCCGGCCGGGTGGTGGAGGAGAAAAAACCGGCCACCCAGATCGCTCCGCAACTCTATGACCTGACCACTTTGCAGCGCGAGGCAAATGCCCGCTTCGGTCTCACGGCCAAACGCACCCTGCAAATCGCGCAGGCTCTCTACGAACGGCACAAGGTTCTCACCTACCCGAGAACCGATTCCCGCTATCTCCCCGAGGACAACATCGGGAATGTCAAGGCGGCCTTCACAAAACTCGAAATTCCCGATCTCGCCGGGCATGCCCAAAAGGCCCTGGCACAGGGGTGGGTGCGCACAAACAAACGAATTTTTAACAACGCAAAAGTCACCGATCACCACGCGATCATTCCCACGGGCGTCTCGCCGAAGTCCCTCGATGACTTCGAACTCAAGGTTTACGACATGGTCGCCCGGCGGTTTGTGGCGGCCTTTTATCCGGCAGCGCAATTTGAGGTGACGACGCGGATCACGCGCGTCGAGGGAGAGGCCTTCAAGAGCGATGGCAAAGTGATCACCGATCCCGGATGGCAGGCGGTCTATGGCAAACAGGCCGCCGGTCCAGACGACCAGACCCTCTGCGCGGTTCGCAGCGGGGAAACCGCCAGCACCGAAGCTCTCGAAATCAGGGAAAATGAGACGAAGCCGCCGCCCCGCTACAGCGAGGCAACCCTCCTCTCCGCGATGGAGGGAGCCGGAAAACTGGTGGAGGACGAGGAATTGCGCGAGGCCATGAGCCTGCGGGGGCTTGGAACTCCCGCCACACGGGCCCAGATCATCGAGGGGCTGCTGGGCGATGGCTACCTGCTCCGCCAGGCGCGGGATTTGATCGTGACGTCCAAGGGACTCTCCCTCATCATCCTGCTCCGCGGACTCGGCGTGCAGGCACTCACCTCCCCGGAAATGACCGGTGAGTGGGAACACAAACTCAAACGCATCGAACGCGGCGAAATGCCCCGCCCGCAATTTATGGAAGAAATCCGCGCATTTACCAACGACATCGTCGAAAAGGCGAAAAATTTTGCCGGCGACACAGTGGACGGAAATTTTGAAGCCCTTGGGGAAAAGTGCCCGAAGTGCGGGCATGTCGGTTATACCGAGTCCTTCAAGGCCTTCGAGTGCGGTGCCAAATGCGGGACGATTATCTGGAAGAACATGGCCGGCCGGCAATTCGAGCGTGAGGAAGTGAGTGCCCTGCTCCGGGACGGACGCATTGGCCCGCTCGAGGGATTCCGGAGCAAATTGGGACGCCCGTTTGCGGCGGTCGTCCGCCTCGATTCCGAATTCAAGCAAAGTTTTGATTTCGGCGATTCGCAGGATTCCAGCCGCCAGTTGGATTTTTCGACGCTGCCATCCATCGGCCCATGTCCCACCTGCAAAACGGGGACCATCCATGATACCGGAACCGCTTGGCAATGCAGTAACACGCCGGCCTGCAAATTCCGCATGGGAAAATCCCTCTGCCAGCGCGAAATTCCGCAGGAGCAGGTCCTCAAACTCCTCGAGACCGGCAAGACGGATCTCATCTCGCGCTTCATCTCGAAGAAAGGTCGCCCGTTTTCCGCATTCCTCACACTGGATAAGGGGAAGGTGGGCTTTGAGTTTGAGCCCCGCAAACCGACCGCCAAGAAATCGGTTCGCAAACGCCCGGCAGTATCCGGAGCCGCCCAGGCGGCCTAAAACAGATTTCCGAAGGATTTTTCGGGGGTGTTCATGAGAACGTTTCCCCCGAATCCGCCCCATTCTTCATTTGCATCACCTGAGAGGCTTTTGATAGTATCCACCGCAGATGAGTTTTCCTGCGACCCTCCTCCCGAAAGTGTTCCTTCTCCTTGTTCTAACTCTGCTGGCTTCGGCTGTCATCCCCTGCGGGGCGCAGATCGAAGACGCACAGGGTTCGATTGATAAACCGGGTCTCGCCTTGGTCAAGCCCCAGGCTTGGTCAAAGGATGAGCAGGCGGTCGCCCTGGATTTCTTCGCCTATGCCAATCGCTCCGGATACTATGTCTTCCGAACCGAGAAGTCCTCGAATCATCAGGTCGCAACCTCAAAAATTGTGAAGCTGGTTGTCTATCCGGACCCTCCCAAGTTCCTCACGACAAGCGAGCAACGAGCCAGTCTGCAAAAATCCATTGAGGAACTTGCGACCCTCGCTGGAAAGTTTCCCACTGCCGCCAAGCAATTGGAAGACAAGGCATTGGCTCCCTTGAAGGCGGATGCAGTCAAATACGATGCCGGGAGCGTCAAGGACGATGGACAGTGGATCCCGCGGCGCATCTATTTTCGCCAAAAGGCTCTCGCGCTTGCGGATTTGTTGCGTCCGGAATTGTCAGCCGCACCGAACATCAAGGAGGTGGATCTCACGATGAACCAGTATTATCTCGGCATCGAGGATCTGGCAAAATCCGATCCTTCGGTTCAAGCCGTCCTCGATGGCGTCCGCAAGTTTTATGAGAGCCTTGTGAGAAAGGCTGATCGCGAGGGCATCCTGAACCTGCTCAACTCGACAAAAGTCGGATCCGATGAAGCCCGCGAATTGGTCAAAAAATTGAAGGCCTTGAAGCCCGACGAGGATTCCCGGTCGAGCCTCTATTTGCGGAGCTGGGATACCGCTGCCGCCAGCGCGGAACAACTGACCAGGCAAATTACGGACGTGCAAACCCAGTTTGAAGCAGCCGTGCCGACTCCCGATGAATCACTCAAACTCCCCCCCCTCCCTCCCGAACTGATCACAAATGTGGGCGCGCTTTCCGATGCGATCAAAACCTACCGGGCCGGTTCTCCGCCATCCGCCATCCAGGTGCCGTTGGCCCTCGCGGATGCCCTGACTGCTTGTGGAAGCAAATTCCCGGATCTCTCCCGGCAACTTCAGTCTCGCGAATATTTCGATGCCAAGGCCGTTGTCGATCCGCTGGCCAACCAGGCGGATGTCATCGGCCCGAAAACTTCCAAGTTGCTCGCCGAACTCCGCAAAAAACTCGCCGGAGAAATTTCCAAATACGAAACCCTTCGGAATGAGGGGAAGATGCTGGCCGATAACGACAAGATCGAGGAGGCCCTCAAAAAATATCAACAGGCCTTCGCGATCATCCCCTCCAAGGATGTCGCCGCCCAGATCGACAGCCTGAAAAAACAATAGGCGGACCCTCGCATCGTGGAATTGCCCGATCAGTGCCGGATTTCGACCGATGTGCGTGTCATGTATTTCGATACGGACGCCGGCGGGGTCGTTCACAACATCGTTTACCTCCGCTTTATTGAAGTTGCCCGAACCCTGCTGGCCATCCAGATGGGGATGAGTTTTCAGGAAATCGAGCGAACGGGGATCCATCCGGTCGTCACCCGCACGGAGATTGATTACAAGCGTCCCGCAAAATTGGGGGATGAATTGCGGGTGGAAGGCCGGGTCGTGGAGTGGAGCGGCGTGCGCTTCTGGGTGGAATTCGAGGTCGTGCGTCCGGCGGATGGCCGGCTTCTCGTGAAGTGCCGCCAGGCGCTGGCACTGGTCCAGATGCCCGAAGGCCGGGCGGTCCGCCTGCCTCCGGGATTCCCGGCCTCCCTGTCTCTGGGCACCTAAAACGAGTTCGAAGATTTGGGGAGGTCATTTTCCCATTTCACATTTTGTGGGGAAGCGGACAAAGTGGGGGCGCGATGGAGACCGAAATCTTTTATCTCATCAATCATTCCTGGGCGCATCCGGCACTCGATTTGGTCATGGCTGCGGCCTCGAGTTGGGATTTCTGGTGGCCGATTCTTGCGGTGGCAGGCGTGGCGGTTCTGGCGTTTGGAGGATTTCGCGCCAGAATGATGCTGCTGGCAATTGGGTTGTCGGTCGGCATTACGGACGCGCTGGTCGTGGATTCTTTGAAATCCCTGGTGGGACGCCCGCGTCCGCATGAGGTTCTCGTTGGGGTGCGAACTTTGGATCTGGCCAAGGCAAAACCCCGCTTCCTTGCGCTGGGAAAGCCGCTGAAGGTGAAATATTCGCGACCGGGCAGTCCGTCGCGCGGGAATTCCTTTCCCTCCGGGCATGCCGCGAATAATTTTGCCGTGGCGACGGTGGTATTTCTTTTTTACCGTCGCTGGGGCTGGGTGGCCTTCCTGCCGGCGGCATTGGTCTCCTACAGCCGGATATATGTGGGCGTCCATTGGCCGCTCGATGTGCTCGTTTCATGTTTTCTGGGAGCCGGGATTTCCCTCCTTGTCGTTGCCTCCCTGGATGCAATCTGGCGGCGATGGGGGGCGGGGTGGTTGCCCGACTGCCATTCCCGACATCCGGGCCTTCTCGTCCGATGAAACCGAAATTTTTGGCGCTCTTTCTTTTTCTGGCAACCGCGCTCCGGGTGGTTTGGGTTGTGACGCACGAGGTCTCGCCTCCCGAAGCCTACCATTGGCTGTGCTCTCATCGTCTGGCGGCGGGCTATTTTGACGGGCCTGCGGGGACGGCCCTTCTGGTGAGGGCCTTCGGGGAGAATTTCGAGATGGCGCGACTCTTCTGGCCGGTTCTCGGATTGTTTTGCAGTGCTTGCGCGTGGCTTTTTGTGCGGCGTGTTTACGATGTTGCCACTGCCGGATGGTGTGTGGTTTTTCTCAATGTGTTGCCGATTTTCAATCTCGCGGCCACCAGGGTGGGTCCCCTGCTGCCCGCGTTGGTTTCCGTGCTGGCAGGTCTGACATTTGCGAAGGTGGCCTGGGACGGACGCCGTTGGGCGTGGGGGGGCGCAGGGGTGTTTTTTTTCGTGGCACTGCTCTTCTCGTATGCGGCCCTCCTGGTTCCGATGAGTCTCATTGCCTGTGCGTTGTTTCATGGGCGCCATCGTATGCAGGCAGACCTTTTGGGGTTTGCGGCAATCACGCTTCTTTGTGTCCTGGCTCTGATTCCCCCGCTTCGCTGGAATGCCTCCCTCGAGTGGATCCCTCTTGTGGGCGGGACATGGCGGACGGCCTGGGAGTTCCGCCTGATTCCGTTTCTTGAGAGCTTTCGGGAATTTGGGACGGCGTTTTCCTTTCCGGTGGTTCTGGGATTTTTCCTTGCCCTGGGATTCCTCATTCGGGATGCCCGCGTGCATGCCCGCTCGGCCTTTGTCATGGCCGCCTGCCTTCTGCCCTGGGGGTGGACTGGCTACCTTTTACTGCGTGGAGAAAATGCCATCCCGGCGGCTCTCTTCGGGAGCGTGGCTCTCGCGGCTTTCGGAATTTTCCATCTCCAAAAAAACCGCCTTGCGCCGGGCATGGGTGCCCTTGTGCTGGTTGCCGCCTTGCTCACGAGCCTCCACTCCCTTCGCGAAGCGGGACTCATTTCCTGGAAGGCGGTGGCGGCGGAACTCCATGCGGCAGCCCGGGATTTGCCGGCCGCCGAAGGGGAGAGCTTCTTTATCGCCGAAAATGCCGACCTGGCGGCCGTCCTCGGTTGCTACTTTCCGGACAACGGAAAGTATCCCCCGGTCTTTGTTCCGGAGTCTCCGGATATTTCCAATCAGTTCGGTGTCTGGCCCTCCTACGGGGATTTTATCGAGAGTGACGTGGTGGCGAACGAGTTTTTTCAGGAACAGAAAGGCGTGAATCCCTTTCTGGGACGAAACGCAATCTATGTCGGAGAGGAGCTGCCGCAGACGGTCAAGGCCGCCTTCCAGGAGGTCCGCCCGTATCGCAAAATTCCCCTGCTAAACGGAGAAACCCTCACGATTTTCTTCTGCCTCGGATACCAGACGCTGCCGCTCTGAAAAAAAAGCTGGCAAGCCGGCTTCTCGGCCAAGTCCTTGCGATCAGGAGGTTGTCGGTGCGGGGGACGACGAGGGTTTGTCCCAAAAGTAACGCTTGAGCAAAACCTTCAATGTCGCCGTGAGGGGCACGGCGAGCAGGGCACCCAGCAGACCCCCCAGAACAAGACTCCAGGCCAGAACCGAAATAATCACCGTGAGCGGATGCAACCCGACCGAGTCTCCCACGATCTTTGGGGAAATAAAAAATCCGGTCAGGTTGTTCGAAATGATAAAAATAATGAGCACGGCGAGCGGATGTCCCCATCCGCCAAATTGGGCGAGCGCGATGAGGAGGGCCACCCCGCAACTGGCAATCGAACCGGCATACGGGACGATGCCGAGCACGGCCACCATCAAACCGATCAGCAGGCCGAATTCCAGCCGCATAACCAGCAACGCCACGGCGATAAAGGCACCCTCAATGATGCTTACCAAGAGCTGACCGCGGAAAAAACTGATGAGGTAGGAGTTGATTTCGCTGACAAGCGACACGATTTCCTCCTTCAGCGGAGACGCCCGCAACGGCAGATAGAGGCTCCATCTGTCCGCGATGCTCGGGCTGTCCTTCAAAAAGAAGAACAAAAAGATCGGGACAAGAATCATGCTCAGAAGGAACCCGAAGACTCCCAGGAAGCCGCCCACGCTCCGTTGAAGAAATTTTCCTGTTTCCACCGCCAGGACCGGCATTTTCTGCTGCAACCAGGTTCCGGCCTCCGCGAGGGATTTTGATGCGAATGCGGTGAACTGGTCCTGGGACTTGTTGGGATCGTCCGGACCCTTGAACAACGGATTTTCCGAGAGCGCATGGACCCGGTCCACCAGCGAGAGAACCTGCGCCTGCGCCTTGGCCGAGTAGCTTGGAAAATTCCTGAGAAAGGCATTGCCCTGGCGGTAACTCGCCGGAAGCACCCAGATCAGGATCCCCGCAATGATCGCCGCCGCCGCCAGGTAAACCCCCACGATACTCAGCGTGCGCGACATCCGAAACCGCATCAGCCATTGGACGACCGGATCCAGAAGGAATGCCAGGATCGCCGAGATCGCCACCGGAATAAGAACTGGCTGCAAAAACGAAATCGCCTGAACCACGAGGCTGCCGACGAGAAAGATGACATACCCGAGTGCGTAGGCGGAAACCGCCGTCAGTGCCGCCCAGAGGAGTTTTTTTTGAAACGGAGTCGGACCCATGAACCTCCCATCACTAACCTCCGGATGGGCAATCAGCAATCCCTTTTGGAGCAACGCTTGGGCAGAACAAAAATCCTCCATGCCGCTGACGATAATCGCCGGGTGTCATACCGGGAATTTTCCGTCGAGTCGGACGGCGGCCCGATCCTTGCGGGCAATTGTTCTCCGAGGGCACCCGGATTTACTGTGTCCCGATGGCTGCGTTGACACGGCGGCGGAGGTCGAGAAGCCATGCGGCGTCCCTGGGGTATTCGGTCATGGTGAGCGGCGAGTCCCATCCCTCGTGGATGAGCGCGAGAGTGCACTCGCGCCCGATCCTTTGCTCCAGCAGCCGCAGTGCCCGCAGGTCCTGGAGGCCTTCGGTGAAGACTTCGTGGTGGATGGAGTCAATCGGCCCGTCCTTGCCCGGATAGACCGCGAACGGATCGCCTCCGGCGAAGCAGCCTCCGGCGTCGGTGATGAAAAACGGGTCGATGTCCTGCTTGAGCGAATGCTGGGTGAACCAGAAATTGTATCCCCACTGGAGGAATCCCGTGAGGTCGTAGAGGTAGAGCATCAGGCCCATGATGCGGTTGCGGGCGGAGGGCATCGCCAGGAAACGATTGGGCACCTTGTTCCACTGGGCGACACAGAAATACGTGAAGAGGTTCGGAATCTTTCGCTGGTGGAAGGCTTCCAGGTGGTCATTGGCGGGAATGGGAATCGTGATGGCGCCGGTGTCGTAGAAGTCAATGTTGGAGATCGCATCGATCACAGGGATGTCGCCGATCAGCGAGCGGAGCAGGGTTGCTCCGGCCCGGTAGGATTCCAACTGCGCAAGCGAGGGTTCGTCCGAGACGTGGAAGAAAATGTGTTTCTTCAGGCCGTGGGCTTTCACCACCTCCAGCAAGGGCGGGATCAACTGGCGGAGGAAGTTGGCATATTCCGGGTCGTTCGCGGCGACATGCCAGCCGAAGAGATTTTTTTCCACGCCACCTTCCGTCACCACGACCTTCGGCGTGAACGCCGCGCCCCATTGGGTGAACGCATGGGCGAAATCAAAATGCGTGAATCCGCAGCGCCGTCCGAGCACGAACCAGCGTTCCAGCTTCGCAAAATCAAACGAATACCGTGGGCCGTCCTTCGTGATGTCGAGCAATTGGACGGTCGGGCGTTCGCCGCCGACCTTGGTATCCAGCGGCGGAGTCCACAGCGGCGTCAGCAACATGTTGATGCCGTGCTCTGCGGCGTTGGCGAAATACTTTTCCAGCAGGTCCCAATGGGCCTCGCTCCAGCAGGGCACGTTGTAGAATTTGTAAAGACAGTCCGCGTGGAACCACTCGCTGCGGATGAGGGTTTGCTGCGGCAGGACAGCCTCCAAAACCTCGATCGTAAAAGCCGCCCGCGCCTCGGACGACACATCCGTTCCGGAGATTTCAAACTCCAGCGAATACCTCCCCGGTTTGCAGTCCTTGGTGACGGGGACGGAAATCCAGAGGGCCTGCCATTGATTCGGACGCAGCAAATACAGATCGTCCTCGACCGGCAGGAGCGGGTCGGGGAAGAGCCCGGGCGTGGTCCGCAAAAAATTGTCGTCAAACCCGGTGCTCGGATAGCGGCACGGCACGAGTTCCACGGCCCGGACGCGGGTTCCGGCGAAGGGACTTCGGGTTGCAATCCTCACCCAGTGGGAAAATTCCGTCTCCGCCATGATCGCGATTTGGAAGGAGACAATTTCGCCTCGCAGCGCCGAGGTTTCGATTTGCGGGGATGCCTTCAGCGGCTCGTCGCTGAAGACCTTTTCCAGCGAGCTGAGGGTTCGGACGTGGATGGTCATGGATGACGGAACGGACGTCGTCCGCCGCTTCTACTTGATCGCGCTTGGCGTGGCCGCATGGTGATAGTTGAAAAAGACCTCGGAATTGCTGTCGTGAACCGGCACCGGGTCAATCTCCCATTCCGGCACCACAAGGGCGGGGTTGCTGAGGCAATCCTCCAGAAGGGCGTCCAGACTTTCCAATCGGGCCACACAACCGGCGTAGCGACGTTCGAGAACCTCCCAGCCGAAAGGCTTGAACCACTGCCGCCACATCGCGCGGTGTGCGTTCCAGAGTTCGCGAACCGCGGCCACACAGGCGGGCAGGACGTCGTCCTTGAGACGCCGGAGTTCTGCCGTGTTTCTCTCTTTCCAGGCCGCACGCGCCTTCAGGTGGAGTTCCGCCTTGAGACCGACTGCGCGCGCGACCCGCGCCGTGAAACGGAGCGCATCGTCCGCGTTCGGGGTGTTGAGCGTCTCCGCCAGCGTGTGGTAATGTTCCGGCAGGTCGGGGGTGATGTGGGCGTTGAGGAATCCCAGGATCGGATCATGCCAGAGAATCCACAGGGAAGTATTCGAGAAGCGGTCCTTGAGTCCACGTGTGGCGGGCACGGCGTCGAGTTCCGAGGCCTTCAGATAGGCGGACAGGGAGGCACCGGGGATGATGGCGGCGAACTGGCGTTCCCGGGCGGTCTGGTCCATCGTGTTTCCGTAGGCCCAGTCCGTGAAATGTTGGACCGCCGGATAGGTCGAGGCGGGGTGGCATTGGGCGCCGTCGTCGCCCCAGACGGTCAGCAGCGCATGGGCGAGTTTTTGCTCGCCCGCCACCTTCATCCCCGCGTCGAGGCTCTCGCGCCAGCGTGGCTCGAACGCCCAGAAATTCGACCAGCTCCATGCACCCGCCGCAAAAATGGGTTCCTTGCCGAGGGCCCGGTGCCGCCGGATCCATTCCTCGTAGAAACCGGGGTCGGAATGGTAATAGTCCCAATAAACCAGATCGACATCCTTCGGAACCATGTCGATGGCCTCCTGCGGAATGACGGAAGCCCGGTCGTAGTAGTCGTTCGTTTTTGACCCGATGCGAAAATACATGTCGCTCCAGATCATGGGCTGAAAGCCGCGTTCCTGGCACAGGTCGGCCACCATGCGCAGGTGGCGATTGATGATGGCGAAGGCGCTTTGGAAGCCGTTCTTTCGGAGGAACTGCCCCCGACCGAGACCGTGAGCCTCGTCCATGCCGATGTGAATCGTCCGCGTCCGGAAGCAGGCGGCCATCTGGTCGAGCATCTTTCCGATCAACGCCTTCGTGGACTCCTCGTCCACCATCAGGACGCCCTCCACGTCAGCGTACGATGCGTAGGCCGGCCATTGCGTGATCTGGAGGAGATGCCCGAGCGTTTGAATGCAGGGAATGACTTCGATGCCAAACTGGTGGCCGCTGGCATCAATGCGGCGCAGTTCTTCGGCGGAGTAGGCGCCGCGCGCATAGCCAAAAAACGGCTCGCCGGGAATCGCATAGACATCCTCCATGTAGAGTTGCAGGGAGTTGATTCCGAGCAGGGCGAGCTTTTGGAAATGGCCCTCCCAGGCGTCCGGAGTGACCACCGCATTGCGGGACACATCCCACATCACGCCGACGGTTTGATGGACGCGATCCTGCGAGCGGCTCTGTGGCGGGGTGTCCGCCAGGAGCAGGCCGAGCGCGCGGTAGGCGTCGCAGGGAGCGGCATATTCCACCCGGATGGCGTCCGACTCCACGGTCAGCGAGAATCCGGGCTGCCCGCGCCCGGAGGCAAAGTGGACCGGGATTCCGTCCGCCCCGAAGTGTGCGGCGTGCGACTTTTCAATCAGGGAGAGGCCGGGCAGGGATGCGAAACTTTCGCGGGAGAGAAGGAATTTCATGGAGAATGGGGCTCAGCGATACGCGGAGCCGCCGACTTACTCAAGAGCGATGTGTCCGTTCGCCGCAAAAATCTCCCGATGCACCTCGCGGACGGTCTCCGTGATGTAGTCTGCGTCGTCCCCGGTGTAGAGCACGCCGAGCGGCAAGGAGACGAAGCGGTGGACGAGAGCCTCGGTTTTCGGAAAATCCTCCGCCCGGTAGCCGGGAGCGGGCCATTCCGTGAACTTTGCGAACGGCGACGACGCCGGATGGTAGGTCGCCCGGTTTTTGCAATAGCCGCGTTCGTATTGGCAATACGTGCCGGTCATTTTCGAGCAGTTCACATTGCGGGCATGAAGCTGCCGGGAAAATTCCTGCGCGAGATCCGCGCTTTCGAGGCAGAAATAGATTTCGAACCCGGAATCTCCGTCCGGATCCGGAATGCGGCGAAATTCGAGGCCGGGCAGGTCGTTGATTCCGGAAAGGATGCGGCGGCTGAGCGCGCGGCAATGGGCGCGCATTTTGTCCAGTTTGCGGAACTGGGCGAGGGCGACCGCGCCGGTGAGTTCGTTCATCCGGTATTGCGCGCCGCAGAAATCCCCGCATTCCGGGGTCACAAAGAGCGCGTGGTGCGGACGCAGGAATCCCAGGTCGTGAAACCGCACGGCGCGTTCGTAGAGGCGCGCATCCTGGGTGACCACCATCCCGCCTTCGCCGCTCGTGATGCTTTTTTGGAATTGGTAGCTGTAAATGCCGATGTCCCCGATGGTGCCCGCGTGACGGCCTCGGTAGGTGGCGCCGATGGATTGGGCGCAATCTTCGATCACGCGAATGCCAGCCGCCCGCGCTTCGGCCATCAGGTCGTCCATGTCCGCCGCCACGCCCTGATAGTGCAGCACCATGACGGCCTTGGTGCGGGGGGTGACCAGACGGGTGATTTCGCCCTTGGCCAGACAGAAGGTCTCATCAATCTCGGCGAGCACAGGCAGCGCGCCCATCCGCACGACGGAGGTGAAGCAGGAAACCCAGCTCCATGCGGGGACGATCACTTCATCGCCGGGACCGATGCCCAGCGCCGCAAGGGCGGTTTCGAGCGCGGCGGTTCCGCTGGTCACGGCCAAGGCATAGCCGACCTGCATTTTCTCCCGAGTCTCGCGTTCGAGGGTCGCGGTCATGGTGCCCTGTTCCTCCGGGGCGAGATCATACGTGTAACGGAACGGGCGTTTGGTGCGCAGGACCTGGGAGACGAGGAGTTCTTCCTCCTGTCCGATCCATGCGTTTCCAAGGCCCAGTTTCGGGCGAGGGCGAAGGGTTTTCGGCGGTTCCAGAGTTTCGTTCGGAGCGTTCATTCGTTTGTTTTTGCGAGGTTTTCGGAAGCGAGTTTTTGCAGGACTTCGGCGGGGAGCTTGGAATGGTCGAGCTTCAGCCGGGAGGAGTCGGCGTGGAGAAAAGGTTCGTGGCTTCCGAAGACGAGGCGGGCGGGGGAGAGCAGTTGGACAGCCCCTTCGAGGATCGCCGCGCCGTCCAGAAAGGAAATGTCGGCCAGCAAATGGTTGCTCCCCTCTGCGAGGGCGGACAGTTCGGAGTTGTAGGGACACAGGGCCACGATCCGCGCGGCGGGATGCCGGCGGCTCAGAGCGGCGATGTCTGCTGCGGAAACCCCGACAACCTGGAGAAAGGAGGGTTGGTTGCGCTCGTCATTGACCCGCATCTGGATGAGCACGGGAAGATTCTCGCGCACGGCTTTCTCACACACCGCGTCCACGCACCGGTCGGCGGGGGAATACCCGTGGTAGTTCGGGAAGAGCTTCACGGCGGCGAGGGGAAAGGCTTTGGCGGCGTCCCAGCTTTTCTCCCAATTCGCCAGCAGGGGGTTCACCGTCTTGACCGGGCGGAAGCGCGGGAACGCGGGCAGTTGGCGGAAGAGCCGGAGGTCCCATTCGTCCGGCTCCGGATAGAGGATGGACTCCACGGCGGAGAGCCAGACCTCGGCGATGTCGGTCCTTGCGAAGACCGCGTCGAGTGCCTCGAGCGTGCGGGTCGAGAATCGCTGGATTGGCCAGAATCCGAAGGCGGCATTTGCGTCGATGATTTTCATGTGAGTCGGTCCCCGGTGATACGGAAGAGTTCCCGGGCATTGGCGCGCAGGATGTTCTCCAGATCGTCCTCCGCGAGATTCGCGCCGAAGATGCGTCCGAGCTGGGACTCGAGGCTGCGGCCCATGAGGTCGGACCCGAAGAGGATGCGCTTGCTGCCGAGGGTTTCGACCGCGAATTCCAGCGTGCCGGTGAAGGGCTGCGAACCGGAGGTGTCGATCCAGACATTCGGCACATCCGCCACATCCAGGATTCCGCGAAGACCGGAGCCTTCGAGGTGGGCCATGATGACGCGGGCCTCGGGGAAACGCCGCGCGAGATCCGCGACATCGTGCGGTTCCGAGCGGTTCCCCTGATAATCCCGCTCGGCCTGCGACATGCTCCAGGTGTTCAGATACCAGGAATGGTACAACACCGGGACGCCGTATTGGATGGCCTTCTCCATCACGAGATCGAGACGCTTGTCGCGGCTGTTCACGTCCAACTCGAGCTTTATCCCGCGAAATTGCGGCGTCTGCAAATTCCGGTCGAGTTCCTCGGCAAGGATGTCCGCAGGCACGGCGGGATTGACGAAAACCATGCCAAACAGGCGGTCCGGCGCCTGCTTCACCACGTCGCGCGTTTGGCGGATGCTCGCCCGCATCTCGTCGGCGGTCTGCCCGGCGATCACATGACCGAGAAGCCCGCTGATCGCCACGCCGAAGCTGTCCATCTGCTCCAGAATCGCCCGGGCCGACTCGGCGTCTGTGATGGTTTTTCCCGGATACGGCGTGGGTTGATGGGTGTGAATGTCAATGATGCCTTGGGAATTCATAAGGTTATTTCTTTGCGCGGAGATGCACCTTGCCGTCTGTGACCGCATGGAAACGCACCTGTCCGTCCTTGGCGGACAGCACGGCCAGCGAGGCGGTCGTTTGCAACTGTCCGTCCGGCGTGGAGATCGTCACGTCGCCGGAGCCCGGATTCACGACGACATAGTCCCTCCCCTCCTCCGTGGTGATTTGCAGGGCGATCACCGGGGTGCTTGCGCCTTCGGGTGTCAGAAAGACGATGTCCCGGATAAACGGCTTGCCGGTCGGATGTTCCTCGAGCACGGAGACAAAGACCTTCCTCCCCTCACCCTGCGTGCGGCGGACAACATAAGGCAGGGTTTTTCCCCGATCCGCATTTTTGGAATCCCGCTGTCCCCAGCCCTCCCCGATGAAGACGCTCTCGCTCTCCAGCGGAAGATGCCAGATGGAAAACGTCCGGGTGTCGGACATTTTCCACTGGAAGCCGGAGCGCACGCGCTCGGGATTGGTGACCTCCTGGACATTCGTGAGGTCGTAGAGACCGCTTGTGGCGGACTTTGCGAGCGTCGGCGCGACCGGAGGTTTTTGGGCTTCGGGCTTCGAAACAAAGAACGCCTTGATTTTCTCCCAGAGGCCATCGGCGGGTTTCGCGGGCGGGGGCGTCTCCGGGACAGGCTGAAGGAGTGACCAGGCCGCATTCGGACCGTGATACACATAATCCTGGGTCGCCCCGCCTTCGACTTCGAACACATCCACCACGTAGCTGCGTCCGTTTCCGTGGTCGATCAGCAGGGAGGTGCGTTCATACGTCTTCGCATCGGGGTAGGCATTGGACGCCGCGCGCATGGCCTTCACGTGTTCGGTGTCGAGGAAGAAGCGAACCTCGCCGCGCCGCTTCGCATCAATCTGGTCCTTGCCGTCGAGCAGGACCGTGTTGTGCGCGAGGGTGCGGACGGTTTTTTGCTGATCGGGATGATCCCACAAATACCCGAGGTCGCTCCAGAGCTCCTTCCCGTTCTTCCAATACGTCAGGTTCAAGCCGTCCTTGTGATGGTGAATGCCCCAATCGCTGGCGGAGAGGAGGAGGAGGCTTTCGCGTCCGTCGGTGCCCGTGCGCAGGAAGCCGAGTTTCAGATTCGGGAACAGCGTGCTCGGCAGTTTCAGCACCCCCACCGGGCGGGTGGCCCGATCCGGGTCCGCGTAGTAGATCGCATAAGGTGCGTAGGGCTTGTTCCAATCCCCTTCCAGAGCGGCATGAAGCAGTGCCAGATAGTCCGGATTCTCCGGATAATTGTCGGCCATCAATTCGGCATACGCCCGTCCGATGCCGGAGGTGGCGTAGGAATCGGCAAAGGGCGGGTAACGCAGATCGCCCTGGAGCGAGCGAAACATCGCGTCCCAAACCTTTGCATAGGCCGTGTCTCGGTAGGGATCAAATGTGTCATACCGTTTCCCTTGGGCATCCTGATACCCCGGCGGATCGGTGTAGCCGCGCAGGGCCTGCCCGAAATCCACGATGCCACTCAGTGCCATGAGTGCGTAGGCGGGCGACTCGGGGGTGGCACCATCGGGCAGGAACCATTCGTCCACCGTCTGGGAAAATCCTTCGAGTCCGAAGCGGACGAGTTCGGGATCCTTCAGGGCCAGACCGACCAGCCCGGCGGCAGAGCGGTTGGCCATGGACTTGTTGTTGATGACCGTGTCCGCAACGAGCAGCTTCGTGCCTTCGCGCAGGAGGTCCTTCTCGATGCGGGCACGGTCTTCCGCGCTGTAAACCGGCTGTCCGTCCGGCCGTTCCGCCCCGACGGTGAGATCGTAGGCCACGACCATTTTGTTGACAAAGAGGCCCTCCAGCCCGTCGGCACCCGCCCGTCCAGCGGACCAGAATCCGGTGTGCAACTTGCCGTCAGGCCGGTTCGGCGGAACGACCCGTTCGCTCTCGCGGGGCAGTGCCGTGATGGCTTTTGCCGCCGCGCCGGGTTCGAGGTCCGCGTATTCGCCATAGCTCACATGCACGAGCCAGAAAGGATAGACTTCGGCGAAGCGCAGCAGGATGTCCCGCGTGCGCTTGGCATACTCGACGTCGCCGGTGAGCGCGTAGGTTTCCGCAAAATCCCGCGCAAGGCTCGAAATCCAGCGGACCTTTTGGGCGCGGATGTTGCCGCTGAAGCTCGGGTGTCCCTGCGCGTAGGAAAAGACCGGGAACGGATCCCCTCCCGCAAACGTGAACGTCTGGGGTTTTCCCCAGGTGGTTTGCAGGGCCATGCTCTCGGGGAATTTCTCATTCGGAAACACCGCGCCGCAGGGCTTGCAACGGAGTTCCTCCGGGCGAAGCGCACTCCAGTCCCAGTCCCCATGCGAGAGGTAGGGCTTGCCCTGCGCCCGGCAGGACGGACACGGCGTGGCAAAGACGCTGCCCGGCGTGGTCTCGGGAATGAAGCCCTCCAAAAACTCCGATGAGATTTTGTCTTTCCACGGAGTTACCCGCTTTCGGAGGGCATCGAGATACTGTCGGGCCCATTCATGAGAGCGAAGATTCTCCTTTGCGCGTTGCAGGTCCCCGGCCTTGATCATGCCCGTGGGAGCGTCCTTGGCGGATGCGAAGCGCAGGGCACAAACGGACAGACAGAGGATGAGAATCAGATTTTTCATTCGGAAACGGGCTGACGCTTCAGGTCGAAGGCATTTTTCAACGGATTGATGGGAAACTTCGCGGTTTGCGAGAGGTCCACCGCGCTCACATGCCCATCCGCGAAGAGCATGTTCGCCTTGCCGTTGTGCCGGAGATGCATGCGCTGCGGTGCCGCCGCGTCCTTGTTGATGAAATAGATTTGATGGTTGTTCGGAATGGACCAGGAATCCGTGAGCAGCCAGTATTCGGCGGGCCGCTCAATGGTGTTCAGGCGGATCGCACGGGAGTTCGGCATCCCATCGAAAGGCGCGGAGTGCGGATCGGTGGGGTCCGCAATGATGATTCCCCCGTAAACATAGCCCCCGTTCCCCAAGGCGCGCACGCCATTGACCACCGACAGGGACGGGCAGAACGCAATTTTGTTGTTGGCATCCAGATAGCCGCCCTCGATCAGGTAGTTGTTGAAGCGCTTCGTGGACAGAGGGACGGTGTAGGATTGAAATTTTATCAGGCCATTGTTCTCTCCCGCCGCCGCCTGAAAGACTGCACCCAATTGCCGCAGGTTGCCCGCGCATCGGGTGCCATTCGCACCCGCCAGCACCGCTTTTCCCACAGGAACCAGCAAGGCCGCCAGGACGAGCAGGATGCCGACGGCCGCCAGAAGTTCGAGAACGGTGAACGCCGGCTCGTTCTTTCTCCCGACGTTTGGAGAAGGCGCGAACATGCGGAGAGCAACCTAATTCCTTTTCAGTTCAATGTCGTCCACAAAGGTTAGCGCGCCGAGCGGGCGGCTGTCCGCGATGGCAAACTGAACCCGATTGATCGTGTCCACATTCCCACGGAAGGGAAATTTCGTGTCCGCATCCGGAAACCGCTCGCCGTTGATTTCGAGCGTGTAGGTCTTGTCGGACGAAAAGCGCACCACCACAGAGTTTACTTCCTCGAGGCGCCAGGCCGCCGGGTAGTCACGGAAGCCTTCGGGCACCCAGACCCTGAGGGAGGTGCCGCCAAAATAGAAGGCCGGACCCGCCGTCGCGCCTTCCTCCGCAAGCGTGTCCTGATACAAGAACACTGCCAGAAGGGGGATTTTGAATTCGTCTTTTTCCGTCGTCCATCCCTTGAAGGAAAGTGTCCCCTCGCTGATCTCATCCACCGTCCATGTCACACGGGGAACGACTCGTTCATCGGCGTCCCGCTTCATCAGGCGCAGGCTGCGATTCTCTTTGGGGCCGAAGGGATCGGCTGGCTCGGTCGTGGCGTCCGCCACGGCAATCATCCCCGGATTCCCAACGAATGTCGCCAGCGGCAGATCACCGGGTGCAAGATCATTGAAATTTTCGGAGAAGATCGTTTCCGCTGCCCCACAGAGGGAAACGGTCGAGATCGAGAACGCCAGCAGGAGGCCGAAGAGTTTTTTCATAAAATCCAAAGGAAGCACTTGGGGGGGGCAACATCTTCTGCCGCCACCAGACGGTCGTCATGTTGATTGGACGTGCGAATCAGTCCGCTCCGCGCCGCTTGCGACGATTCAGCAGAAATGCCATCCCGGCCAAGCCGAGCAGAATGCAGGTGCCGGGTTCCGGGACCAGAACAATGTTGTCCACGAAAACGCGGGATTTGGTGTTAGAGGTATCCTGAGAGCCCATACGCACCCGATCAATGGAACTGGCCGATCCGCTGTAGTAAGACAACACGGTCGTCCCGGAAAAAGAGACCGCGCTGCCGTTGACTTTGACGGTATAGGTCGAATTCGCAAAGAATTCGAGGGACACTTGGTTGGCCGTGTTCGCGGTAATGACGCTACTCGCCGTCTTGGCCGTTGTTCCGCTAAAGGCAGTGATGGAAGTGGCAAAAATATTTACAAAAGCACCGATATTGGACCAATTGCCGCCATCGTAGGTATAGAAGGTAAATATCGGCGTGGTGAAACTCCCGCCATCATTGACCGTATAGAGATCGAAGGTCAGGATGCCCAAGGTGGTCTCGGGAACAGTCGCAAAAAAGTAGGGAGAGGAACTGCTCCCTGTACCGGTTTTTTCGAACATCAGGCTTTTGTTGCCTGCACCGCCG
Organism: Chthoniobacterales bacterium; assembly: GCA_014879575.1. Taxonomy (GTDB): domain Bacteria; phylum Verrucomicrobiota; class Verrucomicrobiia; order Chthoniobacterales; family Terrimicrobiaceae; genus QYQL01. Next base: position 20,159 of record JACSRU010000131.1, read on the forward strand.
AAAGGATCGACAGGAGACGTTCCGGCGTCTGTGACTATGGTGCGGTTGGTGCCGGTGATATTGGCGGTGATGTTGTTGATTCCAACAGAGGCAGGAGGTGCTTGAACAGGAGGTGTGCTGCCCGACGTCATGCCTTGGAAATTTTCCGACCAGAGGACGGCGGCATTCGCGGGGATGATCGGCAGGACGCTGAAAAGAAGTGCAGATAGGGGAAGCAGGGTTTTCTTCATACGAGCGCATTCAAGCACACCCGGCGGAAACAGAAAATGCAGGAATCGCCAAAAGATTTATAAAAATCGCTGAAAACTGAAATTCCTGTCTTGTCCCTTGTCGCCAGTCGCGCAAGGATGCGGGAACACCCATGATCGCATCCGCACCGCCGAACGACGTCCGGGAACTCCGGTTTGTCTTTAACAGTTGGGGCTGTTCCCCGAGCTGGCCGAAAGGGCACCGGCTGGGAAGGAGTTTTTTTCGCCGACGGCTGACGGATTTCACGGTGTGGTTTTTCTTTGAGGGACGGGGAACCCTGCATGACCGCGCCGCGGGTCATCGTCACGCGCTGGGACCGGGTGTCGCGCTCTGCCTGCTTCCTGGCATGGACCTGCATGTCGAGCAGGATGATGCCGCGCCGTTGGGCAACATTTGGATACACTTCGATGTCTTCCATGGAGACAAAAAACTTCCGCCGCAGACCTGGCCGTATGCGCCCTTCCGGGTGGAGGCGAGGAACTTCGCGGCGGCGGACCAGTTGATGCGCCGCATCCTCACCCTGCTCGAACACCCCAAACTCCCCGGATACGACCCCCTGGAAAACGCCGAACTCGAAGCGGAATTTTTGCTCAAAGGCATGTTGGTGGACTGGGTGCGCGAGGCCGGGAGGCCGCAGATCGCCCCGCTTGACCGCCACCACGAAACCGTCATCGCCGGCCTGGTGGCCCGAATTTTCGCCGATCCCGGAAAATTCCGCCGGGCGAGTGACGTCGCCTCCGCCGGCGGCTACAGCGTGAGTCATTTCCGGCATCTCTGCCGGAAATTCACCGACCGGACGCCCAACGAACTCCTCGTGCAGGCGCGCATCGAAAAAGCCAAAATCCACCTGCGCTCGCCCGAGCTCACCATCGGCATGGTTGCCGAGGCCGTCGGCTACGAAAACATCTACTACTTCTCCCGCCAGTTCCGCGAAGTCACCGGCATGACCGCAAAGGAATTCCGCCGCGCGGGGGCCTCAGCCCCATCTGGAGTTTGAACATTTTGACCGCGCCAAGGGCGCATCATCCCATAGCCCAGGCGATCGGCCTGGGTCATGGGTGAAAAGAATTGCGCGGCCTGAAGGGCCGCCTGGGGTTTGGACATTTTTTCACGCCGGAGGCGTATTCACCTTCAGAAGCCGGGGGTTGCGCGAAGCGA
>JACSRU010000019.1 GCA_014879575.1 Chthoniobacterales bacterium
GCCACCCTTCGGGTTGTTCTTTCGAACAAGCTGTCTCGCTTCGCTCGGCTGTGTCGTCCGCCTCGCTCCATGCCATCCCCGCCAACCGCCTCCAGGGATTCTCCGTCCTCATTTTTATGGCCTGATGCGGCAATTTTCACGGGTTTTGAGGATGGGCATCGGCTCGAAGATTTCTTCGCAAAGACGCAAAATCCGTCCAGAATGCCAGAGAGATGGCGAATGAGAGTGTGAACAGGACCGGAAGGAATGTGTGGGTTTCGATCGTGGCATGGGGTGCCGCCCTGCTGCTGTTTGGAAGGGCGCTTTGGTGGCTTGCCGGCACGGCCCTTGCGCGGGAACAGATCTCCCACGCCGCCATCGTCCTTCTCTTTGGTTTGTTTTTCCTCCTGTGGGAAAGGCCGTCCCCCGGTTTGCTCTCCCTCCGATTCAGTCCCCGGGCGACGGGGTTCTACGCGGGGGCCTGCCTGGGAGCGTTGCTGGCGGGCATTTTTCATGAGCCGGTGTTGATGCTCGGGGCACTGGGTTTTCTTGCGGGGAGCATCCTGCTCTTTGTTTATGGGGATTCCGTAATCCGGCTGGCCACCGGCTTCGGGCTGGCATTTTCCGGGTTCACCCTGCTGGCCGTTGTCTTTCCACTGGCCGACTGGCCACTGCGCCTCTTTGCCGGAAGGACGGCTCTGTGGTTTCTCGAACTCCTCGGACGCCCGGTGCAACTTGGATTCGCGGGAGATCCGGTCCGACTCCTCCTGGTGGACGGAGGGAAGCCCTTTGAAGTCGCTCCGGAATGCAACGGCTTCGGAATCATCAGCGGGTGCATCCTGCTGGCATTGCTTCTGGTATTCAGCCGCCGCCTTCGGCTTGCAGACAAGCTTCTGGTCCTTGTGCTGGCTCCGCTTCTCGGGTTGTTCTCCAATGCGACAAGGATTTTTTTCATCGTGCTGCTGGCTCCGATGGCTGGAGAACACTACTTCCTCATGCACGAGGCGGTCGGCATCACGCTCTTTTTCGGAACGCTTGTCGGCTTGTGGTGGCTGGTGGCCGGACTGCCGGAACGCCGCGACCGCCGGCAGGATGCTCAGAGAAAATCTCCCATCTCATAAAGCACGGGATCCCGCACCGGCCTGCGTTGGGTCTGGCGGGTGCCTCCGCTCTCAGCCGGGGAATCCGCATCCGGGAAGTCCAGCCCCTCCATCGCGTCGCCAAACTCCTCCTCCAGCTTTTCAGGATCTTCGCCGGCCTCCATCCGCCGGATCATCTGCTCCATGACTTTTGGCATCGGCTGTCCCGTGGCTTCCGTCATTTTGCGCATCATTCTCCCGATCGCCTTCGGGTCGGGGTTGCCCTCATCCATTCCGGCCATCTCGCTTTGCATCTCCGCCATCACGCGTTCCATACGGGGATCCTCCGGGCCCGGGGAGTCCGGTTTTTCCACCGCCCGTCCGGTCACCGCGAAACGGGAAAGCATCCGCTCCATTCGCGCGCCCGGTTTGTCCGGGCAGCGGGGAATCCCCTTCCCTTGGGCGAGGCTCCGCGCAAAAAACGAATAAACCTTGTTGGTGTCCGGCGAGTAAAATTCGTAGATCGGCATGGAGGCGGATATTGCGGGAATCCGGACGTCGCGTCAAATCACTGCGGCAGGAGCGGATGGACGACATCGGGGAGCACCGCCTGCTCGGAAACCTCCACCTCGCGTTCCGTCCCCAGCAATTCCAGCAAAATGGTGACCCGCGCTCTTGCGGGCAGGACATTTGTGATGATGGCCCGGATCCCCCGAAAAGGCCCTTCGACGAGTTCGACCTCGGTGCCGACGGCAAGCGGAGAGGTCACCTCCACCGTCTCGCCATCCGCCACGGAGGCCCGCAGATCGGCAATAATGTCCTCCGGGACGATGGCGGGCCTCCCGCCAAAGGACACAATGGTCGAGACCCCATTGGTTGTTGCCACCTGACGGTGATGGGTCTCGTAACAAAATCGGACGAAAAGATAACCTGGGAACATGGCTTCCACCACCCGCACGCGTCCGCTTTTACGTGCTCTTTCAAAGCGAAGCATCGGACAGAAGACCTCGAGGCCGACCTCCGTCCGGAGCGTCCTTTTTGCGGTTTGTTCCTGGCGGGGACGCGCTTTCACGCAATACCACTGGATGGATTCCATACTCATCGAAGAATCCGCATTTTGCTGGTTTTTCTTGGGAAACAGCCAGCTCGCGACGGCGTTTGCTTCGCGTCGGACGACACCGGCCCTTCAGCGGGGTTCGAGGACCACGGGATTGGTCAGACGGCCAATGCGTTCGATTTCAATCGTCACCGTGTCGCCCGGCTTGAGCCAGCGCGGCGGCTTGGCCGCCATGCCGACCCCATGCGGAGTCCCGGTCAGAATCACCGTGCCGGGAAGCAACGTCGTGCTCCCGCTCAAAAATTCGATGAGTGCCGGAACGTCGAAAACCATGTCGTTCGTATTCCAGTCCTGAACAGTCTCCCCGTTGAGAACCGTCTTGATCGCTAGGGTGTTCGGATCCGGGATTTCCTCGCGCGTGACAAGCACCGGCCCCAATGGGGCAAAGGTGTCAAAAAATTTTCCCCGGCACCATTGACCGCCCCCCTTTTTGATCTGCCAGTCGCGCGCGCTCACGTCGTTGGCGCACGTGTAGCCGAGCACATGGTCGAGAGCGTTTTCCCGGCTCACATTCTTGCACGAGCGTCCGATGACCACCGCCAGCTCGCACTCGTAATCCACCTCCTCGCTGGCGAAATGCGTCGGGATTTCGATGGGATCCCCCGGGTTTTGCACAGCATTGATCCCCTTGACAAAGAGGATGGGACGCTCCGGAATCGCGGCCTTGGTTTCGGCGGCATGGTGTTTGTAGTTCAGTCCGATGCAAAGAATCGCGGCGGGAACGATTGGGGCGAGCAGTTTTGCGACATCTGCCGCCTCGCCGGTTTCCGTCAGCCCTCCAAACGGATCCCCCGCGAGCCGCTCGGCGGATGCCTCACCGGTCCGGCTTCCGTAATGGATGATCCCCTGGGAGTCGCGATAACGAATGATTTTCATGGTTTGTATGGAATGCTCCGCTTTTTCTGAATGCTTGCAAGCCCCAGGTTGTGAAGGGCCCTCTTCTAAACGAGTTCGTGCAGGCGTTGTTTATCCGGACGGAGCGAAACCATTTCCTCGATGCGGACAGGCTGGCCGGTCTGCATGGACTGGTTGGCCGCTGCGCCGATGAGGAGGGAGGCGGCTCCCTGCTCGTGTCCGGCATTCCGGTTCGTCGCATCCACGGGCGGATTGGACGAAAACATCTGGCACTGCAACAAGGCATCGCCGCCGCCGTGACCCCCGGACACTTTCTCGACATCGAACTCCACGGGTTTCTCGAAGTGCCGCTGGACCCGCACATGCATGGTGTAGTCGTCGCCATCCGTCTGCACCTCCTTGTCTCCGGTCAAGATGTGGGAGGCATGCCTTTCCGTATATTCGATGCGTCCCCTGTCACCACAGATCGAAGCGCGGAATCCCTCGTCCGGACAATAGGCGTTGAGGGAATAATTGACGATCTCTCCCGTGCGATACCGGATCATCACGCTCATGGAATCCTCGATGTCGATTCCCGCGCGGAAGACATTGCGGTCGCGGAGATAGCCGGTTTCCGCCTCCGCATTGAGATAGAGATCCCGGGTGGATTCCGACTGATTCAGGTCAAAGGCAAAGGGATCTTCGGCTGCCGCCGGTTCGCCGGTGTATCGCGGATATTCGGCAAACCGGCCATCGCCCCGCGCGATGGCGTTCTCCCGGCCATAGAAGCAAAGTTTTCCCATGGCGAAGACCTCGGCGGGAATTGCATCCAGCCACCAGTTGATGATATCGAAATGGTGTGTGGATTTGTGGAGCAGGAGCCCTCCGGAAACGGACTTCTCACTGTGCCAGCGCCGAAAATAGTCCGCCCCATGCGAGGTATTGAGGTAATACTCGAAATCCACATGCCGGACGCAACCGATCGTGCCGTCCGCAATGAGTTGGCGGATTTTTCCGATGCCGGGCGTCCACCGCATATTGAAGGTCGTACGCACTTTTTTCCCCGTCCGACGCACGGCCTCCGCGATTTTCGCATAGAAATCCGCCCGGATGGTCAGGGGCTTTTCGCTGATCACGTCCGCCCCCGCCTCGAGCGCCCTGACAATGTATTCGTGATGCAGGGCATCCGGCGTGCAGACGATGACGATCTCCGGATGCGTCTCCCGCATCATCTGGTCGAAATCGGAAAATGTCGGAACGGGCGCAATCCCATACTCACTCGCGAGACGTTTCTGGTGGAAGGTCCGGCGGACCTCGCTGGGATCACAAAGCCCGACCAGTTCGCAATCGGCCCGGTAGGTATCCACGATGGGATCCAAAAACATCGGCACCCGACCCCCGGTGCCCACAGCAGCATAGGTTTTTCGTTTCATAAAAATGGAAGCGTAACGATCTATCACAAAGATCGAACTTGGCACAGGGAAAAGACGGAGATTTGAAGCGGCCGGCGGACTGGCGCATCTCCGATCCGTGCAGGTTCCAAGGCCAAAGGCCGGCGATTCTCAAGCCCAGGCTGCAAGGCC
>JACSRU010000089.1 GCA_014879575.1 Chthoniobacterales bacterium
GGGTAGGATTTGAACCTACGACCTTCAGGTTATGAGCCTGACGAGCTACCGGGCTGCTCCACCCCGCGATTGGATGGGAGAAGCTAGCTTCATTTCCGAAGGATGCAAGAGATAAACTTCAAAAAGATTTCGCCGTGCGCTTTCGTTTGTCGTCTGAGCCGGGACAGGAAAAGGCGGATCCACCCCGCTACTCGCGGATAAGGCGCATGATTTCGGCGGGAGCCCTTCCGGAGTGCAGGAGGGCAGTCATCCGTTTCATCAGGGGATCCACATGACGGAAAAACTTTTTATAGGCCGGGCACAAGTAGTTGAGTCCTTCCTCGCCGTCGGGGGTCTTGATGAAGCGATGCTTCGGACATTCTCCATTGCAGGCGAAGCGCACATCACACTCGCGACAATACTTCGGGAGGAGCCGGGATTTTGCCTGGCCGAAGGCCGTTTGTCGCTCGGAATTCACCAGATCGCCGAGGGATGCGTTCAGGATGTTTCCCAGATGGTATTTGGGATAGACAAAGTGGTCGCAGGAAAACAGATCGCCATTGTGCTCGATGGCGAGCGCCCTCCCGCAATCTTCCTGGAACACGCAGAGTCCGGCGCCCGCTCCGGACCAAATGCCCAACGAAACATCGAACAGCTGAACAAAAACCTTTCCCACGTCCCGACGCACCCACTGGTCAAAAATCGTGATGAGAAAATCCCCGTAAGCCTCGGCGGGGACCGACCAGCGTGTCACGGGCATGGCGGGCTGTCCGTCTTCCGGAGGAGGTGCGAGAGGGGCGTTCGGGCCGGTCGGCTGCCTCTCCACAAGGGGGATAAACTGGAGGAACCCGGATCCTGTTTCGCGCAGAAAGTCATAGACCTTCAAAGCGTGCTTTACGTTGCTGGCATTGATGACGGTGAGCGTGTTGAAATCCACCCGATGCTTTTTCAAGAGGGACAAGCCGTGCATCACACGCTCGAAAGTGGGTTTGCCGCCTTTGTCCACGCGATATGTGTCGTGGAGGGAGCGGGGACCATCAAGGCTCAGGCCAACCAAAAATCCGTGCTCCCGGAAAAACCTGCACCATTCCCGGTCGAGCTTTGTGCCATTGGTTTGCAGGGCGTTATGCACCCGGCGTCCGCCGGCATACTTCTTCTCCAACTCCACGACCTTTTGAAAATACTCGACGCCGAGAAGTGTCGGCTCCCCCCCCTGCCAGGCAAACGTGATCTCCGGAGAATTTTGGGACTCGATGTATTGCCGGATGTAGGACTCCAGCACCTCGGGTTTCATGCGAAAGTTTTCCCCCTTGGGAAACAATTTCTCTTTCTCGAGATAGTAGCAATACGTGCAATCCAAATTGCAAACCGGACCGATGGGCTTGGCCATCACATGGAAGCTGTCGGCGGCGGAAAGGTGGACGCGGGGCGGCATCAGGATTTTTTCATATTCCGTCCCGAGGAAATACACGGGAAGCCATCCCTGATCCAGCAGGTTTGCTTGATAAAGGAGAGGCAAAATGATGCGAAAAAACCGCCGGATTCGCTCTGGCCGCACATTTTGAGTTTTCCTGCGCCACGACAACCCCTAACGTCTCCATCCTATGAGTGCCTACTCCAACGCCGCCGAACTCTACGCCCAATCCGGCATCGACACCGAAGCCGCCCTGACGCGGTTGGCGGACATTTCCATTTCGCTCCACTGTTGGCAGGGCGATGACGTGGGGGGCTTCGAGAAGGAGGGCAGCGAACTCAGCGGGGGCGGAATCCAGGCCACCGGAAATTATCCGGGCAAGGCGCGCACAATCTCCGAGCTTCGTGCGGATCTCGAGAAGGCTCTCTCGCTCATTCCCGGAAGGCACCGGCTGAATCTTCACGCCTGCTACGCGGATCTGGGCGGAAAAACCTCCGACCGCAATGCCTATACCGTTGCCCAGTTCCAAAGCTGGATTGACTGGTGCAGGGACAGGAAGCTGGGGATGGATTTTAATCCGAGTTACTTTTCGCATCCGCTCGCGGCGGATGGGTTTACCTTGAGCAGCAAGGATGACGGGATTCGCAACTTCTGGATCGAGCACGGGATCGCCTGCCGCAGAATCGCCGCAGAGGCCGGACGCCAGCTCGGTTCGCCAGCCATCACAAATTTCTGGATTCCGGATGGTTCCAAGGACCTCCCGGTGGATCGGACAAGCCCGCGGCGGCGCCTGGAGCAATCCCTCGACGTCATCTTCTCGGAAAAGTTTGATCCTGCGCTGACCCGCGATGCGGTCGAGAGCAAGCTCTTTGGCATCGGATCCGAGTCCTACGTGGTCGGCTCCCATGAATTTTACATGGGGTATGCGGTGACGCGACAGAAGCTCCTCTGCCTCGATGCCGGGCACTTTCACCCCACCGAAAGTCTTGCGGACAAAATCTCTTCGGTTCTGCAGTTTGTGCCGGAAATCCTTCTTCACGTGAGCCGGGGGGTTCGTTGGGACAGCGACCATGTGGTGCTTTTGGATGATCCGACACGCGCCATCGCGGAGGAGATCGTCCGGGGGGGATTCGTGGAGCGCACGCATTTCGGACTCGACTATTTTGATGCCAGCATCAATCGCATTGCCGCCTGGGTGATCGGCACCCGCAATGCCCTCAAGGCTCTCCTCTTGGCACTCCTCGAACCCACGACCACGTTGCGCGCGATCGAGGAGTCCGGCGACTTCACTTCGCGGCTTGCCCTGCTCGAAGAACTCAAGACGCTGCCCATTGGCGCGGTGTGGGACGAATTTTGTCGCAGGCAAAATGTTCCCGTCGGTGCCGCCTGGCTTGCCGAGGTGAAGACCTACGAGAGGACCGTTCTTGCCAGCCGGGTGTGAGTCATCTTCCCCCGCCGTCCGGGGGCGGACTGACCACCGAGCGAACCGAACCATCCGCAAATCTCGTCACCAGGAGATCCCCCTCCTTCAGAGCGGCGGCCTGGCGAATCACCCGGCCTGCGGGATCGAGCGTGAGGGTGTAGCCCCGGGCGAGTGCGGCTGAGGGACTGAGCGCGCCAAGGACGGCGGCCTTTTGCTCCAGGCAGGAACGAATCCGGCGCGCTCCCTCGTCGCACCTTTGCCACATGGCATTTTTGGAAACTTCCAGAAAATGTCCGGCCTCCGAGATGCGGCGTTCCGGACTGTGGAAACGCAGCCCGCCGGCAATCCGCTCGAGCGTGAGGCGTCGGGTCTGTAGCCAGGTTGTCACCTCGCGTTCCAGACCCTCCGAGAGGTGATCCAGAGTCTGCTGGTGTTCGCGCAGTCTGCGTGCGGGCTCCGAAAAAAGGACCGTGCGCAGCACGCCCTCCAATCCCTGCCGGATCATGTCGAGCCGGGAACCAATGGACCGACTCAACCGGGAGGACATCTGGGCCAGATGCCGAAGAAGTTCCTCGGAGTCCGCCGAGAGAATTTCTGCGGCGGCACTGGGAGTCGGTGCCCGGAGATCCGCCACAAAATCGGATATCGTAAAATCAATTTCATGCCCCACGGCGCTCACCACGGGAACCGGACAATCGGCAATCGCCCTCGCGACGGTCTCCTCGTTGAACTCCCAGAGATCTTCCAGGCTGCCACCGCCGCGCGTCACGACAATCACATCGACGGGTTCGATCCCCAGGCTGGCGGGGACGCCCAACGCCCGAAGGGCTCCCGCAATCTCGGCGGCGGCTCCTTTTCCCTGAACTCTCGTCGGATAAATCACCACCGATATCCCGCGCTGACGCCGATGCAAAACATGAAGGAAATCTCGAATCGCTGCGCCGGTGGGTGAAGTCACCACGCCGATTCTTCGCGGATACTTCGGGAGGGGACGCTTGCGCTTGGGATCGAACAATCCTTCTCCGGAGAGCCGTTGTTTGAGTTCTTCAAATTTCGCCTGAAGCGCGCCCTCGCCGCACTCCTGAACCTTCTGGACAATGATCTGGTAATTTCCCTGGGACTCATACACCGAGATCCTCCCGAAAAGTTGCACCTTCACCCCATCCCTAAGGCGCCCAAGACTTTTCTGCCCGAGCCGGTCCGCCTGCCCGCGAAAAAGCGTGCAGGCCAGACGCGACAAGGAATCCTTCAAGGTGAAATAATAATGCCCGGACGTGTGCCGTTTGAAATTGGAGACTTCCCCCTCGACCCACACATCCCCCACTCCCTTTTCAAGAAGCTCCCGAATCTTGCGCGTGAGGTCAACAACACGAAAGACCTCCGGCACCGCCGCCGGTGGCGAGGAACTCTTCGGACCACTCCTCAGATCGAAATCCAATTGCACTCCCCGACAATGCCCGATTTTTGACTGGTTGCCAACCGTCTGGTCAAAATGGCTTTGCATGGAAGGAGTGCGCTTTGCGCGGGCAGTCGAACTTCGTTCTCATCTCCCGGCAAGCCTTTTGAATCCGCTTCGCGGATTTGGCGGATGGGGGGATTATCCTGCTGGCGCAGGCTCTGCAAAAATGGCTTTGCTTGGAAGGAGTGCGCTTTGCGCGGGCAGTCGAACTTCGTTCTCATCCCCCGGCAAACCTTTTGAATCCGCTTCGCGGATTTGGCGGA
>JACSRU010000018.1 GCA_014879575.1 Chthoniobacterales bacterium
CCGCCGCCCGAGGAACCGCCACCTCCTCCGCCGGAACTGGAGCCCGAGCTGGAGCCGGGGGCTACGGAGGCGGAGGAAATGGCGTTGTGGAAGGCACTGGAGAAGGATGTGGCGTCGTGATGGGGAAGCACAAGATTCGAGGAACGGACTTGGGAATCCGGAGACAGGGAGGCGGCGGAGAGGATGTCGGCGAATTGCTCCGACCAGGCCTGCTCGACGCCGAGGGCGAGGGCGTAGGGGAGAAACTTTTCAAAGAGTTCCGGTGTGCGCTCCGGAGGATTTTCCAGACCGAGGCGTTCGGCCTCGGCGACGGAGAGATAATTTTTGAAGCCAAGAATCTGGTCGCGGAGTTTCTGGCCCTCTGTGGTGGGGCGTTTGAGCAAGTGTTGAAAAATCACGCAGAGGAGGAGGCCCGTCACATAGAGCCCGCAGACCCAGGGGGAGGCGAAGCGGAGGAGCATCCCAAAGCCGATGAACCAGCCGATAAAAAAGGGGATGGAAAACAGGGTCAGGGGGATGGCGGTCAGTTTGTTCGAGGATTTCCAGGAGCGGAAGACCGAGAGGGAGAGGACTCCGCAACCGACCGACCAAATCGAGAGCCAGACCATCATGAACAGCATTCCGCCGCGATCCCGTCCGTCAAAGAGTGTGAGCCCGAGAGGGATCAGTGTCACGAGAAGCCCGATGACCCAGACTTTTGTATTTCGGGAAAAGAAGGGGGTGAGTTGTTGGGCGAGATCTTTGCTCAGGGTGCGTCGGGCGTTGTTGAGGGAGGAGTGGTTTACCTGGGCAAGCCGCAAGGAAGTGGAGGATCCGAACAGGGCATCACTCAGGCGGAGATCGGCGGCATCCCCTCCGGAAGCGTCATTTTTTTTGAGGGTGTATTCCCGCTTGTCGGATTCCCGGATTGTCAGCAAACGCTTCACCGCAAGGTCCAGAATGGCTGCGGAGAGGCTCGTGTTGTCGCAGGTGCCCAAGCCGTTGAGATACCTGACGGCCTGGGGCGTGAAGCCCTCCGGGGGCGCAAATTGCGGGATGATCACCCCCCGCGCAGGATCTCTGCCGACGAGAGCCCAGCTGACCAAAAAATACCCCAAGGCGGCAAGGAGGCCGATCACTCCAACGAAGGTGCCGAGGTTGGCGGCGAGCAGGGCAAGCAAATCTGCGCCTGGTGACGGCGCCTCGACAAATCCCTTCGGCCATGTGACGACGAGCGTCAGGCCTTCCCCGGGATCGAGCGAACGCGTTGTTTCGAGGGCGGCATCACAGCCGGGTTTGTTGAGCACACGGAAGTCCCTGCCCCGGCCGCCCTGCGGCCCCGTGTAGGCTTCGACGGTGAGCGGTTCGGCGCCGGGCGGAAGGTCCACGCAGGCTCTGGCACTCAGGATCGGAAAGGCCCAGTCATTGCCCGTGACATTCCAGTAAAGCTCATCCTGCGTCTTAAAGAATCCGAGCTGACGGCCCGTGCGGTATTTGATCGTGTAGGTCGTCTCGAGGCGGGGCAGCAGGACGTCCGCGCGCCCAAGGTAAATCCGGATCCCGTTGGCTCTCGACTCGGTGTGCCAGGGTTCCGGACTTCCATCGCGCAAAATTTCGAGAACCTCAAAAGGCACGCGTGTCCGGAGTCCTTGGCGTCCGGTGTAGAGCGTGGGGAAGTCGCGATAGATCCCCCGCCGGATTTGCTGGCCCTCCGGCATCACGCGGAGGGTTTCCGTCACGACGATGTCGGCATTTGGCAGGATTTCGATCCGGCTCGAAAAGTCACGGATTTCCTCTGTGGCGAACAGCGGGGAAAAGCCGCCCAGCAACGCAAGTCCCAGGCAAACCAGGACGTTTGGAGTGACGGAAAGTTTTGGGAGGAAATTCACAGGCTCACTTCCGGGTTCGAGCGTTCGAGGGCGGATTCCACTTCAAAAAAATCACCGGCCTGGAACCCAAAAATTCCGGCGATGAGATTCGACGGGAACGACTCTGCGAGGTTCCGAAAGTCGCGCACCGAGCCATTGTAATACCGGCGGGCATATTGCAGGTCGTCTTCGATGGTGACGAGCTGTCCCATGAGCTTGCGGAAGTTTTCCGCCGCCTTGAGGTCTGGATAGGCCTCGGCAACAGCGAGCAGGCTGCGGAGTTCGCGGGTGACATCTTCCGGGCGGCGGGCGGCGGCGGATGCCTGAAAGACCCCGGCCTCGTGGGTTTTGTAAGCCGAGACACACTCGACGAGCGGAGGGATGAGATCCGAGCGTTTTTTCAACTGCACATCCACTCCACTCCAGGCTTCGGCCTGCTGGTTGCGGGCTTTCACCAGGCGATTATAAACCCAGGCGGTCCAGGCGAAGGCGACCAATGCCACGGCAAGCACAATCAGGGAACTCATCGGACTTCTCCTGGCAGGGTGATTTGAAAAACCGTGGCGCCGCCCTTGCCTGTGCCTTCCTGCGGTTCGAGGCCGAGTTCCTGATACGCCTGCTCAAGCGCCTCGGGATCGCGTCGGAGCTCCGGATACAGCCGCTTGAGGCGTTCCTTGACCCACCGCTTCGCGAGCCGCCGATCCAGCGGGTGAATCGGGGGTTCTCCCTGGAGCCTGGCGTAAAGGAATTCGAGGATTTTCATCGGAGAAGGAAGACGCCGTTCGCCACGAGAAACAAGGCATTGCCCGCCAGCCAGGCCACAAGCCCGGGGGACCATCGGTTGGTTTTCAGGCGGGTATCCACAGGGTAAACAAATGCCAGCGCAAAGGCGGCGATGCCAAGAAAGAAAACTCCCATGGCGGCGCGGACGGTGGCATCGGGAAGATGCGGGGAGTTCCATTCCCACCAGAGCCGGTTGAGGGAGAAGAAGACGATGCCGTTGAGAAGGGTCAGGAGGAAAGCTCCCGCCGTGGCTGCGGCGAGGGGCGCCTGACCCGAGCCGGGAAATGCCGCGGCGGCAGCCTGATGGCTTACGGTGAGCAGGGAAAAGGCCAGCAGAGGGAGGAGCAAGGGGACCGCTCCCCCAAGCTGAAACCCGGCATGTTCCGTGAAGCGCAGAGGGCCGAGCGGCCAGCCGGTCAGTCCCGAGAGGCCCAAAAGGACGGCCAGAGTGGCAACCACGACGCCGGAGGCGAAGCGCGTTTGGGAAAGCCCAAGGGAACTGGCGAGATCATAATACACCGCCACAAAAAAAATCGTGATCCACACCGAATCCCACCAGGGCCAGGAGCCCGCCGGGAGAAAGGGCAGCGGCGCGCCGGCCGCAGTCACAACAAAAAAGAGAAGCCAGAGAATCCGTTTCAAGGGGAGGCCTCCTTGTGCGAATTCGCACGTTTTTTTTCGCGATATTGCAGGAAGGTTAACATGCCGGTGTAGGAGAGGATTGCGGCCGGGGTGGAGAGGAACAGGGAGCCGATCAGCAGGGGAAGGCCGACGTCGAAAAAGGTTGTCCATTTCAGCATGTCCTGAATGTGAAATCCCTTCATTTCCGACTTGGTCGGGAGTTCGTGGAAAATCCCCAGGATCCACGCGCCGATGTCGTATTCGAGCTTGAGGAGAACCGGCCAGAACGGCGTGACCACATCGTGCAGCGAGACCGCAATCACCGCCGCGATGGGATTGCAGCGCAGGAGGTAGGCGAGGCCCAGGCACAACAGGGTTTTTAACCCGAAGAGCGGGGTAAAGCCGATGAACATCCCGATGGCCACTCCGCCGGCGATTGCATGCGGAGTGTCCCGGAGCTCGAGCAGCCTGCGGCCGAGCGCGGCGAAGTAGGCCAGAAGCTTTTTCATTCCCGGCCAAGTGAGTCCAATCCGGACACAACAGGCAAGCCTGATATGGGGAACGGGAAAAATTTCGCCGCCTGACGCCCGCCCTTATTCCCGGCGGAATCGCCGACGGGCCAGAGCCAAGCCAAGCGCGCCTGCTCCCAGAAGCAGGACAACCGAAATCAGATTGACCATTGCGAGGGCTTCGCCTTCAATGCCCGGCAATATGAAGCCTGCTTTTTTCGTGTTATGCGTGTTGGGAATGTTTTCCCTGGGGGGGTGTGCGACGGCCGCCAAGAAACCAACAACGGTGGAGGAACTTTTTCGAAAGGCGGACACCACCGGGGATGGGCGGGTGTCGCGCGGGGAATACGAGGACTTCCTGATTGAGCAAATGTTCGCCCAGTTTGACGCAAATGGCGACGGGTTTATCACGGAGGCGGAATTTGTGGCGGACGGGGGCACGGCAAAAACATTCCGCGAGATCCATGGGAGTCGCACCGGAAAGCTCAGTCTGGCTGAGGCAAAATCAAGTGCGCTCCTCCGGAACCGCCTGGCCCTGCCATTCAACGAGGCGGATGTGAACGGCAACGGCTCTGTGACATGGGCGGAATACCAGGCGGCGCGGGCGCGGAGCCGGGCGTATGTGAGGTAACAGGCGGGCGTTTCAACCACCGCAAAGTCCTGCGCTGATGGGCGCATCTCCAATAAGTGCAAAAACGAGATGCCCTGCGCCAAAGGCGCATGATTCAATAGCCCAG
>JACSRU010000170.1 GCA_014879575.1 Chthoniobacterales bacterium
CGTTGGGCCTTCTTCGAAGGTCTCCCGAGCAGCTTCCCAAGCTGCCTGGGAGCCTCCCGGCTACACATTTTGTTTCCCCATCCTCACGTTGCGCTCTCGCGCTGGTGTTTTGTGACAAGGATTTCCAGCGGATTATCGAACTTTGCGGCCCAGCGGAATCCGGCGAGAATTTGGAAGAGTCTTTGGAGTATAAAAATAAATCGCAGACACCGATCTTCATTCGGTTGTGCGCATAAGACTCAAAACCTTTTCCGGCATGCCTCCAAGGGTAAACAAAGAATCATCCTGAGAAGGGAAAATCATATGCTGCCATGGGTCAAATGCCTCGTCCTCGAGCATCTCAAGTGTGATCCGCGAAGCAATTCCCTTCTCCACCATGTGAATATTGCTGTCGTGTCGCGTCTCGATAAACCATGCGGGAACCCCAAGATGCAGAAGTTCATACATCATCGTCGTCGAGGTACCGGCGCAAACATGGATGGCATCAATGATTTCCTGTGTCAGCTCCGGAACAAGCTCCAGCTTTTCGCGTGGAAGCATGGCAAGCTGTTGATCGAGAGTGTCGTCAAAGCGCACCTTGAAGAGCACCTTGTATCCCCGCTTATGAAAGGCATGCACATAATCCGCAATTTCTTCGGCATTGGCGAGAAATTCGTATGGAAGCAGAATCGTGAACGGGGCGCATTTTTGTCTCCGGGTTTGTGGACGAAGGTTGATTGTTGACGGTCGAATGAAACCACCGACCTCCAGACGATCTTCTGTGTATGTGCTGCTCAGTTCCGCGAGAAGGGTTCGCCAAAAGGTTCCCCACACAATAATTCGGCCGTAGCCTCCGGTGTATTCATGGGGAATTCCGGGCGTGCACCATCCGATGCTATACTTATGAAAAACCCCGTGCTGCAAACCGATCATCTCCAGATTCAGATGCCGTGCCGCGCAGAGAATGGCTGCATAGGAAGTGTGCTCGTCAATTCCAATGATCTGCCGAAAGCCTCCCAGCCGGAGGAGTTTCTCCAGGAGGCGCGCTTGAAGTCCGGCATTGGCAACATAACTCTCAAAGCGCTCAATAAGAGGGCCAATCAAATTCTCAGGCAAATCGGGCGAACGAGAAAAATCATATTTGACATTTTGTGTTCCTTGCCGAGCCGCCGATGTGATTTTCAGGATATTCGGCGCATAGAAGACGATCCGTTTGGATCCGAAAAACCTCTGGAATGCGACTTTGAAACCCGGAAAGGGAAATCCCTCGATGAAGGGAACCTTTTTCTCCCAAAGGATGGAATAAATGTCTTTCAGACGGTAATCAATCCACCGCTCTCCCCAACGGCAGTTCAGGCTCCAGAGCATCACCCGTGCTCCGCTGAGAAACCCAAAAAGACCACAGATCGCCGCATTCACACAGAGAAAAAGGATTTCCAATCTGTCTCTCCATTCCGCACAAGGTGATTGCCGATCCGAGCTTTTCTTGATCAGTCTGTGCCAGATTGCAATCCCTTCAATTGAAATTTCAACAGGCTCATCGGCATGTTCTGCAAGCCAGTCAATAACTGGGCGATATTTGACAAGCGGCTGGAGATACGTCCAGAAAAGCTGCTCTTGCATGAGGGCCCAGACAGGGGTTTTGTGGATCCGGTATTTCGCATAAATGGGAGTGCCGTCGTCCGCCTGAAGGGAGTTGATAGTCCGGAGCAAGTCCAAGGTGCGACCGGGATCAAAGGAAACCGGGCACTCAAAGACAAGGCAGCCCTCGCGAGACACCGTGCATTTCCCCTCTTTTTCTGTGATCGTGAGCATTAGATGATGCTTCCCGCAAATTCAGAGTTTTTCGCCCACGCGACCATTCTGGCAAGGCCGGTTGCGAGATCGACCCTTGAAATCCATCCCGTATCACTCATAAGTTGCGTGCAATCCGATTGGATTCCGAATGTGTCGCCGGGTGTTCCTTCGGCGAAGCGAACCGGATAGGATTGGCGGGTGTGTCCGAACGCGGCAAGTTCCGCGTCCAGCAATTCCCCCACTGTGGTTTTGCGACCCGTGCCAACATTGTATGCTTTGCCAAAGGTTCGGGGGTTCTCCAGACATGCAAGATAGGCATCAATCACATCATCAATATAAACAATGTCGCGATACCGGTCCGGCGAACCCTTGATCACAAGTTCCTGTCCGCGAAGGAGAAACGACAGATAGATGCTGACCATGCCCTGGCGCATGTTTTCCAAGTTCTGTCCGGGGCCATATACATTGAACAAACGCAGGGATGTTGTATTCAAACCCATGTTTTCATAAATGTGAAGGTAGGCTTCGGATGCGAGCTTGCCGATCCCATAGAAGGACTTTGGCCTTGGAATGGCATTTTCTTTCACAGGCTGGATTTCCTGATCGCCATAGATGGACATCGAACTTGTGTAAAGAAATCGTGTGGTTCCGTTTTTCAGACACCAGTCACAAAGAAGAACAGTGCTCAGGCAATTGGTTTTTAAGTCATAGGCGGGATCGTCAAAGGAGATCTCTCCCGAAGATTGGGCTGCGAGATGAAACACCGCATCAAACGGCTCGTTTGGCAAATGGTCCACAAAGGCATCATTCGACAGGTCGAGTTCAAGAAATTCAGCCTTTGAGGGGATGTTTTTCTGAAACCCCGTTGAGAGGTTGTCGAGGATGCACACCTTCCATCCGGAATCGAGGAGGCGACGACTGAGATGTGAGCCGATAAATCCGGCTCCACCTGTAACGAGGGCTTTTTTCATAAGAGATTTTGAGATGCTTTGAGAAATTCCGGAGATGAGGAGAATGAGAGGTTGGCAGAGGATGAATCAAGTTCTTTAAAACAGGACGCCGCACCAAGGCTCTCGCGCCTGCAACGAATCGGGCGAAGCAAGGGCGGCCAATCCGGCGTTTCTGATTTCCTGCATTCCTTAATTTTCAAACTTCCTTCCTCCGGCGGGCGAGGGAGAAGATCGCCGCCTTCCAGGGAAGTGGGTGGGCGATGCGGGCGGCAGTGATGCAGCCGATGGTGGTGGCCACGTAGCCGAGGCAGTTCGACACGGCGGCACCCACGGGGCCAATGGCGTGGATAAGGAGCGGGCAGGACACCAGGACCACGATGCCGCCCAGGAAGTCCGCCCGCCAGGCCATGAGGGCGGTGCGCTTTGAATAGACGACGATGCTTCCAAAAATGAAATACACGCCGGAAAACGCCATGGTGAGGCTGAGCCAGAAGATGTAGGGACCGGCATCGTGGAACTTGGGGCCGGCAATATAGGGCAGGACCAGCACAGCGGCCAGACCAAAGGCGACTCCTGCAATGAGAAGGCCCACCGCCGCCAGCAGCAACATCCGGCACAAGGCAACGGCATCGAGTTGATCCGGCTTGCTCAGTTTCTCAAAAAGCCAGGGATAATACGTCTTGTGCAACGCGCCGATGACCATGTTGAGCGGGGCGGTGAGATTGAAGGCGAGGCTGAAGAGGCCGGTTTCGGCGACGGAGGCCATGTGGTTGAGATAGAGCCGGGCGGACATCGTCATCACCCACCCGCCGAGCACGTGAGGAATGAGCGGAATACCGAAGTGCGCCAGCTCGCGCAGGCTTCGGAGGGAAAACCGGAAGCGGAGCAACTTCAGCCGGAAGGCAAACCCGGCCAGGCAAACAAGCGCCACCACCCCACCGCCCAGGATCTGCCCCCACATGCGTCCGCGCCAGTCCCAGCCGAGCCCGGCCACCAACCAGACCGAGAGCCCGAGGTTGAGCACGCTGCCAAGGGTCTGGTTGCCGACGAATCGCCACGGTTCCTTCCGCGCCTGCAGGAGTGCCTGGTAGTTCCCCTGCAACACAGAAAGCAACCCGAGCACCAGCACCGCCGGCAACCACGAAACCGGAAACTCGGACCACCGGCCGACCCAGGTTCCGAGCCCGGCGGAGAACGCGGCGAAAAGCCCGGCGGTCACAAGGAAGGCCAGCCAAGTCGAGGTGCTGATAAGCCGCCGCTGCGCATCCTCGTCCGTGGAGAAATGCTCGCGGGCAATCAGCCCATAGGCATTGAGCCCCTGGAGGATGACGAAAATATTTAGCAACACCGAGGATGTGGCCACAAGCCCGTAGTCCTCCGGGCTCAGGCACCGCGTGAAGACCGGCACCAGAGCCAGCGGCAGCAGGCCGTTGGCAAAACTGCCGAAAAAGTAGATGCCGGAATTCCTAAAAAATGTGGGAATCTTCACTCGGATCATTTTATGAACCACTCATCGAACACTCATCTGCCCGAGCCAATGGCCTCGGGCTCCGGTTTGTAAAAGACATTCTCGCGCAGGGACGCAGGGGCGCGGAGGATTTGTTGGTGTGTTGAACCAAGAAGAGGCGGACGGACTTCACGCAGTGAAGGCCGGGGGTCTGTGTGGTCAGACGACTCGACAAGCTCGCTTGCCAGGTCGCCTGGCCGCACAGACCCCGATCCGGAAACCGGATCGCCCGCCTCTCTCCCTCTGCGTCTCCG
>JACSRU010000119.1 GCA_014879575.1 Chthoniobacterales bacterium
AGATGTGTATAAGATGCATGTCCAGCTCGCGGACGAGGCCATTTGCATCGGAGGTGCCCCAAGCTCGGAGAGCTACCTGAAGATCGACCGGATCATCAGTGCGGCGGAAATCGCGGATGTGGACGGCATTCACCCCGGATACGGGTTTCTGGCCGAGAATGCGCACTTCGCCGAGGTCTGCGAGAGCTGCAACATCAAGTTCATTGGCCCCTCGCCGCAGGCCATCCGCCTGATGGGTGACAAAAACTCCGCGCGGGACTGTGCGCGGCAGGCGAACGTCCCGGTCTCCCCGGGCAGCGATGGCACGGTGGACACCGAGGCGGAAGCCATTAAAATCGCCCGAAAGATCGGGTATCCCGTCATGATCAAGGCCGTCGCCGGCGGCGGTGGCCGGGGCATGCGGATCGCCAGCAACGAAGGAAGCCTCGTGCAGGGGTATCATGCCGCCCGCCTCGAAGCGGAAAAAGCCTTTGGCAACGCGGCGGTCTATATCGAAAAATTCATCGTCAATCCACATCATATCGAATTCCAGATTTTCGGGGATGAACATGGGCGGGTCGTCCATCTCGGAGAGCGGGATTGCTCGCTCCAACGTCGGAATCAAAAAATCGTCGAGGAATGCCCCTCACCCCTTATGACCGCCGATCTCCGAAAACGGATGGGGGAGGCTTCGATCAAACTTTGCGAAAAAGTCGGCTACTCGAATGCCGGCACGATCGAGTATCTCGTGGATGACGACGGACACTTCTACTTCATGGAAATGAACACCCGAATCCAGGTCGAGCACCCGATCACCGAGGAGGTTTACGGCTGCGATCTGGTCAAGCAACAACTTCAAGTCGCCGCCGGGGAACACCTCAGCGACTATGTGGTCAACGCCCAGCCAAGGCACCATGCCATCGAGTGCCGGATCAACGCCGAAGATCCGGAAAAGGGCTTTCAACCCTGCCCCGGAAACATTGATCTCTACTACGCTCCGGGAGGGCGCGGCGTCCGCATTGATTCCCACGCGTATGCCGGGTATCCGATCCCCCCGCATTACGACTCCATGATCGCCAAGGTCATCGCGAGCGCCTCCAGCCGCGAGGCCTGCATCCGGCGAATGTCCCGCGCTCTCGGCGAATACATGATCACCGGCATCAAAACGACAATCCCCTTCCAGCAGGCGATCATGCGCAATTGGGATTTCCGCAAGGGCAAATATCACACGGGCTTCGTCGAACAGATGCTCCGCGAGGGCGTCACCGTGGTCCGCAAGCCGGACGAAGGGGACGGGGGATGGGGTCAGTCCCATAACTTATAATCCTACCTTGGCACAGGAGGAATTCCAATTCCTCCCGAAGTGGTGTTTTGGAGCCGCCGAAGCGGATGGTGTCAGATCCACGAACGAACCGAGAAAAGGTTCATGCGTCATGCCTTCTCTGAAAAAATCGGGGCGACAGGATTCGAACCTGCGACCTCGTGGTCCCAAACCACGCGCTCTACCAAGCTAAGCTACGCCCCGAAAAGATCCTTTTCACCTCCGGAGAAATCAAGACGGCTGATGCTCGCTTCCGTTGGCCAAAACAGGATTACTATGCGTCCCGAAATCGCGTTGGCAACCTATTTCAGTTTGTTGGCTCGACGTTCCGCCTCTGCGGCGAGGGCGAGAACGGTATTTTTTGCCTCGACGACCGCCTGATTTTTCAGGCCGGAAACGATGTTGGTGATCGGGACGCAGAGGTTTGTGTAGCTCAGGAGTGTGCGGTCCCCTTCGTAGGGTTCGATGCGCAGCGATCCATCGCTCTGCTTGGCGAGGGGAGACTGGAGAAGCTTCCATGAGACGGTAAACTGATCTCCCTGCTTGCGGTAGGTGTTCCGAACCACATAGCTGGTGCGCTGGATGACCGGTGCCTTCACGGTGTAGCGGACATCCTTGCTGCCGTCGGGATGGGTCACCAAAACCTGGGCCTGGATCAGGCCCGGCGTGTAGGAGGAAGCGGACTCGTAATCGATGAAGAGATCGGAAACCACATCCGGCGGAGCGTTGACAATCCGGAAGAGGCAGAGTTGGGGCCAGGGAACACCTTCCACTTCCGTGCTCTTGATGACCGTCTGGCCTTTGGTCAATTCGCCACGCTGGGCCTTGGGGATTTCCTTCATGAGATCCGCCTGAAGCAAGCCGGTGAGAAAAACCACCAGCAGGAGGGCTGCGGGAATTTTCATATCCGAATCCTACACCGCGCCGGGAGCACTGGCAAATCGGATTTAGCGACTGTAGCCGTCCACCACCCGGTCGTAGATGTCAAAAATCCGGCCAAAGACCGTGGTCCACGAATAGCGTCCGCGCGCTTCGGAACTGGCCTTGAGACCGGCTTGGTGGAGATCGAGTGTGAATTTGGAGTCAATGGCATCCGCCAGTGCGCCGGGAGAGTTTTCTGCGGCCCACAACTGTTGGTCGCTGAAAATGATTCTGTCCATATAGCTTCCACGGATCCCGACAACGCAGGTTCCGCTGGCCTGGCTCTCCAGAGTCACCAACCCGAAGGTTTCCTGAACTCCGGGGTGAACGAACAGGTCGGCGGCACGATAAATGGCTGCCAGTTCGCGGGGATCACTGCAATACGGCATCCAATGCACGCTGCCGGTCTTCTCCCGGAGGTGCAGGACCGACGGGCGCTGGGTGCCGTCCCCGACACAGAGGAGATGATACTTCCCGGGTGTTCGCGCGTGGAGAAGGGCGAACGCCTGAAAGAGGGTTTTGACATTTTTTTCCTGTGCGAGTCGGCCGACATACAGGAGGAGCCGGGCTCCCTCGGAAATCTCCAACCGGGCCCGCGTTGCCGCCCGATCCGGGATGCCCGGCACAAACACCCCGGCATCCACCCCAAGATCGACAGTATGGACCCTTTCAACGCCCCAATCCTCCAGCAGCCGCGCCAGCACGGGACTCGGTACAAAAGTACACTCGAACCGGTTGTAGAGGGCCTGGATATACTTCCGGCAAATGTCGTCGGTGATCGAGATGGCCACGCGTCCAAAAAATTTGGCCACCGTGCGGATGTAGGCTTCGGGAAAGTGCGAATGGTAAAACCCCACCGCTGGAATATCGAGACCTCGCCCCGAGGCCACGGCCTTCCAGGCCACCTGATACGGATCTCCGGATTCGATGAGATCCGGACGCTCCCGCTCGAGGATCTCCTCGATAAGGTGCAACTTGGTCAGTGCCCGATATCGGGAGGTCCGGGAGATCAGCGGGGAGGCAATCGTGTAGATCCGCACCTTATCATCCCCGGAACACGCGGTGGCTTCACCGGGAACAATGATGACATGTTCGCCACGCGGGAGGACATTCCGCACATAGGCGGACTTTTGTTCGATGTAGCGCCGCACGCCACCGCTCACCGGAGAGTAGAACTGCGTGAGATCGCAGATTTTCAAACCCCGCCTGGAGCGATGCGAATCGGTGGGAGGCACAAGTCGGATTACTCCCGAGTGGCAAGCCAGCGCTCGGCATCAATCGCTGCGGCGCACCCCTGGCCGGCCGCCGTGATCGCCTGCCGATACACGTGGTCCGCCACATCGCCTGCGGCAAAAACGCCTGCGATATTTGTCGCCGTGCCAACTTTTTGAACGAGATACCCGTTCTCGTCGGTGTCGAGGATTCCGCGAAATGCCGGAGTATTCGGCTCGTGACCGATGGCCACAAAGACACACTTGATTTCCAGTTCGCTTTCCGTGCCGGATTTTGTGTCCCGGAGCCGGACTCCGCTGACCTCGCCGGATGCATCGGTCAGAAGCGCAGAGATCGTGGCGTTCCAGACCGGCTGGATCTTGGGATTCGAGAGTGCGCGATCCGCCATGATCTTCGAGGCGCGCAGCGTGTCCCGGCGATGGATCAGGTAAACCTTCGAGGCGAATCGCGTGAGGAAGGTCGCCTCCTCGCAGGCGGAGTCCCCGCCCCCGACGACACAAACGGGAACATTCCGATAAAAGGCTCCGTCGCAGGTCGCGCAGGATGTGAGCCCATGCCCAATCAATGCCGACTCGCCCTCGAGGCCGAGGTATCGGGGAGAGGCTCCGCTGGCAATGATGAGCGCGTGCGTCTCGATCCACTCGCCGTCCACCTTGACCCGGTGCGGAGAGCCCGGGACGAACTCCTCGACGACTCCGTATTGGAAGCGGGCTCCAAATTTCTCTGCCTGCTGGTGCATGCGCAGGATCAGATCCGGCCCGTCAATGCCATCCGGAAAGCCCGGAAAATTTTCCACGGCAGTCGTGGTGGTGAGTTGCCCCCCGGGCATCCGTCCCTCCAACACCAAAGGGGAAAGGTTGGCCCGCGCCGTATAGATGGCCGCCGTCAATCCGGCACATCCCGTGCCGACAATCATCACATTTTCCATAGAGCCGGAAAGTAAACACGAACCCGCGCCCGCGCGAAATCAAATATTCTTGCCAGACAATATCGGAGTGCCGGGACACACGAAAAGGAACTTTCCCGGCCCCTCTGGGAACCGGGAATTTCCCACGGCATCGAAAAAAGAGATTTTCAATCCCCCTCCGCCCATGTCCTCTGTGGGGTTGAACTATGAAAAGATTTGAAAATCAGGTTGCCATTGTCACGGGAGCAGGCCGGGGGATCGGCGAAGCCATCGCCAAAAGACTCGCTTCCGAAGGTGCAAAAATCGCTGTCGTCAGCCGCACGGAATCCAACTCGTCGCGGACAGCGGATGCCATCAATGGGGAACATCCGGGGTGCGCAAAACCCTACTCGGTGGATGTGGCGGATTTCGACGCGGTGCAAAAGACCGGCGAACAGATCCTCTCGGACTTTGGGCGCTGTGACGTGTTGGTGAACAATGCGGGCATCACCCGCGACACGCTCGTCATGCGGATGTCGAGCGAGGACTGGGACAGCGTCCTCGACACCAACCTGAAGGGCGCATTCAATTTCATCCGCTCGATGCTCCGCCCGATGGTCAAGCAACGCTCGGGACGCATCATCAACATCAGCTCGGTCAGCGGACTCATGGGACTTGCCGGGCAGGCCAACTACGCGGCCAGCAAATCCGGGCTCATCGGGATGAGCAAAAGCATCGCCCGCGAGATTGCCAGCCGTGGCATCACGGTGAATGTGATTGCTCCCGGCTTCATCGAAACGGACATGACTTCGGTGCTGACAGAGGACGTGCGCAAGGGTGCGCTCGCCCAAATTCCGCTCTCGAAATTTGGTGCCGGGGACGACATCGCCGCAGCCGTCGCCTTTTTTGCCAGCGCGGAGGCCTCGTTCATCACGGGCCAGGTCCTCGCAGTGGATGGCGGGATGAGCATGTAACCCCTGAAGGGTGGGCGGAGGGTGGTTGCAATTTCTTATCCCAACGCGTTTGATGTCGTGATGAAACCGGAAATTTTCCACACTTCCTCGTTTGTCTCCGATGCGGTTGCCCTGATCGTCGGCGAGGCCGAAAAAGCCATCGCCGCCCGGGGAGTTTTTCGGATTGCCCTCAGCGGCGGGAACACCCCGCGACCCGTGTATGAGGTTCTCGCAAAACGGGATCTGCCGTGGAGCAGGTGGGAAATCACTTTCGGGGATGAGCGTTGCGTCCCGCCGGATGATGCGCAGAGCAATTTTCGCATGGCGAAGAATGCCTGGTTCGAACCGGCCAAAATCCCGGCGGCAAACATTTTGCGGATGGAGGGCGAGTTGGAACCCGCTGCGGCGGCGGAGAAATACGAAAGCGCGCTTCTGGAAAAATCGTCGCCGTATGGGCATGACCTCATCCTTCTTGGCATGGGCGACGACGGGCATACCGCGTCGCTTTTTCCAGGGACGAATGCCCTGGACGTCCAGGACCGCCTGGTGGTCGCCAACTACGTGCCGAAATTTTCGGCCCATCGGCTGACTTTCACCTATCCCCTCCTCAATGTGGCCCGCCATGTTTGCTTCCTCGTCAGCAGTATCGGCAAGGAGGCGGTGCTGCAGGAAGTCCTGGCCGGCAATCAGAACTATCCGAGCGCAAGGGTCGCACCCGTTGACGGTCACATCACCTGGCTTCTTGGCGGCGGCGCCTGAAGACCTCGCGCAACAAGTTTCCATTCCATGAAATCCCTATTCCTTACCAACGAGTATCCTCCTCACATCTACGGCGGGGCAGGCGTGCATGTCCAATACCTCAGCCGCGAACTCTCGAAGCTCATGCCGGTCGAGGTCCGTTGCTTCGGGGACCAGAATTCGGCGGGAAAAAACTTGTCCGTCCTGGGTTTCGGTCTCGTCTCCGGCGCCTATACCTGCCCCAAACCCCTCCATCCGGTTCTGGGCGCCGTGCAAAGATGTCTGGATTTTAACACGACGGACATCCGGGCGGATGTCGTCCATTGCCACACGTGGTATTCCCACCTGGGCGGGATCATGGCCAAGCTGAACTACGGGATTCCGCTCGTGGTCACTGTGCATTCGCTGGAACCCCTGCGCCCGTGGAAACGGGAACAGTTGGGCGGCGGATACGATTTTTCCTGTTGGATTGAGAAGACCGCGCTCGAGATGGCGGACGCCGTGATCGCGGTTTCCGAGGAGACGAAGCGCGACGTGTTGCGCCTGTTCCACGTGGATCCGGCCAGGGTGCCTGTCATCTATAACGGCATTGACCCCGAGGAATACCAACCGGTCCAGTCCCAGTGCGCACTCCGCAGGCTGGGCGTCAACCCCCACCAACCCTACATCCTCTTCGTGGGCAGAATCACCCGCCAAAAAGGAATCATCCACCTCGTCAATGCCATCAAATACCTGGATCCCGGATTCCAAATCGTGCTTTGCGCCGGCGCACCGGATACTCCCGAAATTGCGGCGGAAATGAAACAGGCCGTGGCTGCGGCGCAACGCGCAAGGCCTGATGTGATCTGGATCGAGGAAATGCTCGATAATCGCTCGAAGGTCGAACTCTACTCGCACGCGGGGGTTTTTGTCTGCCCCTCGATCTACGAGCCTTTCGGCATCATCAACCTCGAGGCGATGGCTTGCGGGACGGCGGTTGTGGCAAGTGCGGTCGGCGGCATTCGCGA
Organism: Chthoniobacterales bacterium; assembly: GCA_014879575.1. Classification (GTDB taxonomy): domain Bacteria; phylum Verrucomicrobiota; class Verrucomicrobiia; order Chthoniobacterales; family Terrimicrobiaceae; genus QYQL01. The sequence goes on from JACSRU010000119.1 coordinate 7,039, forward strand.
AGTCGTCCGACACGGGGAAACCGGCTATCTGGTCGCGGTCGAGCAGATGCAGGAAAGCCCGTTTGAGCCCGTGCAACCCGCACGCTTTGCCAGGGATCTTGCCGTGCGTGTCAACGAACTCATGGCCGATCCCGCCAAGCGCATCGCCTTTGGAAAGGCCGGACGCCAACGCGCGCTGGAAGTCTTTTCCTGGAGTTCGATCGCCCGGCAAACGCGCGACCTCTACGAGACGCTCTGATCCACGCAATCCCTGCCGAAGATCCTGCGGCCCCTACTCGACACGAATCCGGGCCCGGCATTCCTTCGCGCCGGATTTTGCGGTAAGCGTCCAGTCGCCAGGCCGGAGAAGGAAATGTCCCGGCTCGATTTTTTCCCCGTTCGCGAACCATTCGCAGGCGGGATCCGTGCTCATCGGGACAAGAATCTGTTGATTTGCGGGGAGATGAGGATTGTATAGAAAAACCGCGCCATCCCTTGGAAAGAGGATTCGGAAGTCCCCCGTCTCCGCGATGGCTCCCAGGCGATTCTGCGATCCAGCACACCAAGCCGCATATTCTGCGGGCAACAAAAGCACCTCTTTCTCATTGCGGCGTTCATACAGCGTGGCGGAAGAATCCGTGGGTGCCGTTCCTGCAAGGAACCACTCCGACAACGATGGCTCGTCCGGCCTCGGAACCAGTCCGGTCTCGCGGGCAATGTCGTGTCTCTCGAGATCTGCGGACTCTTTCGGCTCGGGAACCGGGGAGTCGCCTTTTGCGAGAAGGGATTCCGTGATCGCCCTCCAAAGGGGCGCCGCCGAATGCACGGCAAGTGCCGCATTCATCGGCGATCCATCGGGATTCCCGGCCCACACGGCCACCGTGTGTTCCTTCGTGAAACCCACACACCACCCATCGCGGAAGCCCGAGCTCGTTCCGGTCTTTACCGCCACACGACTCCCGAGATTGAGTGGCGAATGGTTGCCGAAAGAGATCCGCCGCGCGTCATTATCGCAAAGAATGTCCGAAATGATGGAGCTCGCTGGTTCCGAGGCCACCCGAACCGGCTCAACGGGCTCGCCGACCAACAATGTCGTCTTCCAAGCCAGACCACCCCGCGCAAGGGACGCATAGGCACCCGCGAGATCGAGCAATGAAATCTCCGCATTCCCCAAAATAAATCCCGCGCCATAGTCGTCAAAATTCCCTCGAGTCCGAAATCCCCAGGTGGACAGCCGTGCGAATGCCTCCCGGGCTCCAAGTTTTCCGAGCGTCACGACGGCGGGCACGTTCAGGGAATTTCCCAGGGCTTCGCGGACGCGAACCGGCCCGAAAAACCGATGGGTGTAGTTTTGCGGATCGTAATCCGCATAGGTGCTCCGGATGGCCTCCTCGGTATCCGGAAGCCATGTTGCGGCCGCGAGGATTTTTCGGTCCAGAGCCTCAAGATACAGGAAGGGCTTGAGCGTGGAGCCGGCACTGCGCGGCATCGTGGTGGTGTTGATTTCCTTGTGCTGTGGCAAGGCGGAGGAGACCATTGCGCGGACTCCGCCGCTCGCGTTGTCCACGATGACAACTCCGCACGCCGAGGCTCCGAGAGGGGAGAGTTCCTTGCGGGCAGCTTCCACGATTCGTGAAGCCGCCTGTTGGAGATCGAGATCCAGCGTGCTCCGCCGGATTGTGTCTCCGGAACGCAGACGGGCAAGGGCCTCGCGCGTGAAATGCGGAGCGGCGTCGGGGAGCTCAAAATTGCCGGGCTGCGGTGGCGAAGAAAGCAGGCTCTCCACCGTCAGCCCTTCCGGCAGGAGGCCTTGCGTCCCCATTCGGAGCACATTGCGCCGATACCGGGCGAGAGTTTTCGCGGGATTCTTCCAAGGGTTCAGTCGGGAGGGGGATTGCGGGATGCCCGCGAGATAAACAGCCTCCGCAAAGGTCAAGTCGGCAGGTCGCTTGCCGAAATACGCATACGCGGACGCCACGGGACCAATCCTCCGATTTCCGTAATCCAGGCGGTTGAGGTAGGTCTCAAGAATTTTGTCCTTCGTCCACTCGCGTTCGAGCCGCATCGCGGAAAAGGCCTCCCGCCATTTCGCATCGAACGTCCTCCGCGTCCGCCCAATCCCGAGTTTGACGGTTTGTTGGGTGATCGTTGACGCTCCGGAAATAATCCGCTGCCCCCACAAATTGCGCAGGGCGGCTCCTCCCATGGCGATCGGATCAATCCCCGGATGGCTGAAAAACCGATGGTCTTCCACGGCGATGGTCGCCACTGGCAACCAGGGTCCGAACTCTTCGAGAGGTGCCGGTCGCGAATCCCGCGCGATGTCCGTCGCCGGGGAGGAAATCGGGCGTCCCCGGATGTCTTCCAGAACCGGAGTCGCCGGCGGGGATAAGGCCCGCGCATCCGGAAGAAAGGCATTCCGGATTCTCCACTCCACGAATCCCGCCACAGCCAGCCCCAGCACGATACCAAGGGCCGCTGGCTTTTTCCATCCGATGCGGATCTTCATGACCTCCCACTTTCACTCCCGGTCCCGCACCTTGCAAGTCGCCGATACACAAGCCAACACGCGGGGCGCAATGGACCTTCCCGCCCGGCCCGGCTCCGGCGGGCTCCCGCGCAAACTGTCAGCGCTTTCTTCTCGATCCGAATCGCATGCCCTTGTGGGTGCGGACGCCTTTGGCGGCTTTGAGCGAGGCGGCGGCTTCTGCCTCATTGAAGATCGCCGTGTAAAAGTATTTGAAATCCTCCAGTTTCAGCCGTGGCACCGATTGTCCAATGAACCGCTCGATTTCCTTCACATGCGGCAGCTCTTCGGCGGTGATGATCGTGAAGGCGTCGCCGACATTTTGCGCCCGCCCGGTCCTTCCGATCCGGTGTACATAATCCTCGGGATGTTGAGGAACATCGTAATTGATGACATGGCTCACTCCCGCGATGTCTATCCCGCGCGCGGCAATGTCCGTCGCCACCATCACTTCGTATCTTCCGGCTTTAAATCCTTCGAGGGCCTCGACCCGCTCGGTTTGGGTTCGGTTCGAATGCAGCGCCACCACCGAATGGTTGTTCTTTTTCAGCTCGCGGCAAATCCGATCAGCTCCATCCTTGGTCCGCGTAAAGATGAGGATGCTGTCGAAGTTGGTGCGCGTCAGCAGCGCGAGGAGCAGTTCGAACTTCTGGGCCACGGCGACCGGATAAAAGGCATGGTTCACGGTTTCTGCCGGCGTGAATGTGGCCCCGATCTCAATGCGCTCGGGATCTCTGAGGCACCAGGCGGAGAGACGCTGGATCTCTTCGGGAATGGTGGCGGAAAACAGGAGGGTCTGCCGGTTTTTCGGACACTGCTCGACAATCCGGCGGACGTCGGGAAGGAACCCCATGTCCAGCATCCGGTCCACTTCATCCAGGATCAGAACCTGCAGCCCGCTCAGGTCCACGGCCTTCTGCTGCATGTGGTCGAGAAGGCGTCCCGGTGTGGCCACAATGACGTCGCATTTCCTGGCGAGATCCTCTTTTTGCTTCCCGTAGCCGACACCTCCGTGGATGAGCGACACCTCGGTGTGCATGAATCGCATGTAGTCGCGGAAGGCGGTTTCCACCTGCATCGCCAGTTCCCGCGTGGGTTCCAGAACGAGACAGCGGATCTGAGGCTCCGGGTGATCGAGTTTGGAAAGGACTGGCAGGGCAAAGGCCGCCGTTTTTCCGGTGCCGGTCTGCGCGGAGGCCACCAGATCCCTGCCGGTGAGAATGACGGGAATGGCGCGCAGTTGGATGGGCGTGGGTTCGGAGTAGCCCATCCGCTGGGCTCCATGGAGCACCGATTCGGACAGACCAAGATTTTGAAAGGACATGACCGGGCGGACGCTAGCAGCTTTCACAGACGAAACCAGCCTTTTACCGCATGGGGCTCAAAGCTCGCCACGGTGCCGAGCATCCGCTCGAAGGAAAATCCGCTCAGCGACACGGTATTTTCCCCGAGAAAACCGGAATTTTCATCGCCGGGTCTGGCATCCAGCAAGCCTCCCGAGAGCCCGTCTCCGGACAGTTTGAGCATGGCCTCCTTCCCGGTCCAGAGCCTCAGGAATTGGCCCTCGTCACGGGTGCGGACGAGGGCCGCCACTTCTGAAGGATGAAAATACCGCTCCGCAATCCCGACGAAATCCTTGCACCGTCCATACGACTCGATGTCAATGCCGACAGCCGTCCGGCTAAATGCCGCGACCACGGTTGGACCGCTGTGGCTCAGGTTGAATGCGATCCCGGCATTCGCAAAATACGGCTTTCCGCCGGGAGCAACTGCCAGCAGGAGATCCCGGGAGGGAATCCCGGTGTAGCCGGACACGATCCGGCGCAGGCCGGACCTCCCGGAAACAAATGTCGCCCGGGCCTCCTGGGATCGAAATCTTTCCGCCTGCTCCCGCTCGCTGTCGCTCAGCAGTCCGACATCCGAAACATCCGGAAAAATCCGCCAGACATGGATCCCATCCCCCAAGGGAATTTCTCCCGGTGTGGCTTTGAGGAATGTCGTCTCGTTCGTCGCGCCCATCTCAGGTTCTCCGGTTGCCGGGATCATCCGTCACGCCTTGCGAATCCAACGGGAACCAAGCGGAATTCCGTATTGGAATTTCCTGCCGTGTTCACGGATCAGGAAGGGCATGTCTTTTGTGAGGCACAATTCGAAATCCGGTTCCAGGAGTTCGCAAAGGGCTTCCCACGATGGACCGAACGCTTCCGTCCCCCCGATCCACTGGTCGCGCTCCGTATATTCCGGAAGCCAGGAAAATGGCGTGGTCAGCAGGAGCTGTCCCCCTGGTGCCACGAGCCCGGGAAGTCGTTGGAGAAATTTGCGGGGTTGCGGGAGCCGACAAAGGAGATTCACCGCAAGGACAAGGTCAAAGCTCCCGATATCCGGACGCAAGGCCGTTGCGTCACCGCGTTCGAAGCGCACGCGCGTCACATCCACTCCGGCGGGAACCCGCGCGGTGAATGGCACCGTGCGTTCCCCCTCGATCACAACCGGACACGTCAGGTGCCCGTCGCGCTGAAGCACCCCGGCCGCCTGGATGAAGGCGGAGGAAAAATCCACGCCGATCACCGAGGCTGCGAAACGCGCCAATTCGAAGGAGGACCTCCCAACGGCACAACCGACATCCAACGCCGACGCCACGGGGCGCGAGGGATCACGCAACTCCGTGACAACCCGCACCGGAAAGTCCAAGGCCTCCGTCGGCACCCGGTGCCCGTCGGCAACCTGCACACCCTCCGCGTAATGGAAAAAAAGATACTCGGCGACGAGTCGGGAGGTTTCGTAGGCGTTGCTCATCCGGCCAGCAATGTCTTCACATGGGCGAGAGCCTGCGGGAGCTTTTGAGCTTCCTTGCCGCCACCGCGCGCGGCATCGGGTCTCCCACCTCCCTTGCCACCGACAAGCGGAGCGACCGCCTGCAGGATTTTTCCAGCCTGGATGCGGGAGGTAAACTCCGGGGACACGGTGGCGACCAGGGCGACTGCGTTGTTGGCTGTCCCTCCCAACAGGCACACTCCGGAAAATTCCCCCTTCAACGCATCGGCCACCGCCTGGAGGTAATCGCCATCCACCGGCCCAAGGTCCACCGCCAACAGCGGGATTTCCCCGACCTTCCCGGCCTGGACGATCAACTCCCGCGCACGGGACGCCGCCTCCCGGGACCGCGCGGCCTTGAGCGATTTTTCCAACTCCTTGTGATGCGCGAGGAGCGTTTCGATCTTTTTTTCGATGTCGCCGAGCGGGCTGTTGAGTTGTGCTGCGAGTGCCTGGAGTCGTGCCCCGTCGCGAAAGGCGTGCTCACTGGCTTCCAAGCCCGCAAGGGCCTCAATGCGCCGGACCCCGGCCGCTATGGCCGCCTCCCCAAGGATTCGGAAAAGCCCGATCTCCCCCGTCGAGCGGGTGTGCGTGCCGCCGCAAAGTTCCATCGAATAACCATCCAACGCGGATGCCGTTCCTCCAATCTGGACCACCCGGACAGTCTCCCCGTATTTGTCGCCGAAGACTTGCTGGATGTCCTTGCGTCCGCGAACCTCCACATAGGGGGCTTCCATCCAGGAAATGCCGGCATTTTCAACGATCCGTTCGTTGACGAGCCGCTCCATGTCACGCACCTGCCCGGGCGTGAGGGCCTGGTGATTGAAGTCAAATGTCAGCTTTTCCGGTCCAACGAACGAACCCTTTTGTGTGGCTTCCGGAGAGACGACTTCATGCAGCGCCCAGTGCAGGAGATGGGTCGCCGAGTGATGACGCTGGATGGCTGCCCGTCGGTCGGCGTCCAGGCGGAGCGTGACATCGGCATGGCACGGGGGGGCATCGTCGGATTCCAAAATGTGCAGCCAGGTCTGACCGGATTTTTGCGTGTTGGCGACCCGCCAGACGCCGGCTCCATGCGTGAGTTCCCCCGTGTCGCCAACCTGCCCACCCATCTCCGCGTAGGCGACGCTGACATCCAGCACGACGGCGGTTTTGTCTTTGAGGCGGACGATCTCCAAAACCTTTGCGGCGGTGGTCAGGTGGTCGTAGCCGACAAATTTCGTGGGTTCTCCCGTCCCGATGTCGGAGAGTTCAATGACCTGTTTCTTTTGGGCGGCGCGGGCCCGCGCACGTTGTTCCTCCATCAGCTTTTCGAAGTCGGCCGTATCCACTTCCAACCCCCGTTCGCGCGCGAGCAACTCGGTCAGATCCAGCGGAAACCCCTGCTCGTCATACAGCCGGAAGGCGAAGGCACCGGAAAGCCCGGCGGACGTTCCCCGCACCCGCGCGACCTCGCTCTCGAAGAGTTCGATGCCTTTGTCCAGCGTCCTGTTGAAGGCTTCCTCCTCGCGGCGCAAAATTTCCTCGATGTGTTTCTGCCGGGCGCGGATTTCCGGAAAGACATCCCCCATGGTGCGCGCCAGAACCTCCACGAGCTTGTGGAAAAATGGCTCGCGAAACCCAAGCGCACGTCCGTATTTGACGGCGCGCCGCAGGATGCGCCGCAGCACGTAGTTGCGGTCGGTGTTTCCCGGCTGGATGCCGTCGGCGATCGAGAAACCAAGGGTCCGGATGTGATCGGCGATCACCCGGAAGGCGACATCAATTTTTTCCTGTTCTCCTTCGCCCGTGCTGCCGGGTGCTGGCAATGTGGACCCGTAGGTTTTCCCGCTCAGCGTTTCGATCTCGTCAAAAATCGGACGAAAAATATCGGTCTCGTAGTTCGAGATTATTGCGTTTGCAAAGTCGCGGAAGCCCTTCGTTCCTTGAAGGATCGAGGTGACGCGCTCGAATCCCATTCCGGTGTCCACATGCCGCTCGGGCAGGGCGCTGAAGGTGCCGTCCGGATTTGCGTTGAACTGGATGAAGACCAGGTTCCAGATCTCCATGCACTCCGAACTGCCTTTGTTGACGAGTGCGCCCCGCGTGTCGCCGGCGGGTGTGAGATCCACATGCAATTCGGAACACGGGCCGCACGGGCCGGTCTCTCCCATCATCCAAAAATTGTCCTTTTTGTTGCCGTTGATAATGTGCACCTCCGGGTCAAGGCCCGCGCTCCGGAATTTCGCCGCCCAGAGGTCGTAGGCTTCCTGGTCGCGCTCCGCCGGATCCCCCTTGGCGGGATCGGGTTGATAAATTGTGGCGTAGAGCCGCTGGGGTGGGAACTTCCACCGCTCGACAACCAACTCCCAGGCCCACGCGATGGCTTCCTTCTTAAAATAGTCCCCGAAGCTCCAGTTCCCGAGCATCTCGAAAAACGTGTGGTGGTAGGTGTCCAACCCGACATCATCGAGGTCATTGTGCTTGCCGCCCGCGCGGATGCATTTCTGGGTGTCGGCCGCCCGCGTGTCGCTGCCGGGAAGCGCCCCGCCCCAACGGCTGACATCCGCCTTTTTTTCCCCAAGAAAAATCGGCACGAACTGGTTCATCCCGGCATTTGTAAACAGGAGGTTCGGACTGTCGGGCAACAGCGGGGAGGAGGGGACGATCGTGTGTTGCTTTTCGTGGAAAAAATCGAGAAACGACTGGCGGATTTGTGCGGACGTCATGATGGGATGAAGGAAAATGGGAACCGGTCGGCTTGACAAGCGTCTAGGGCGACAGCCAGGCGGATTCTTCGGTGGGAATGGCCTGGAGAATTTCCCCGGGCACCCTGGCGATTTCGGAAGAATCGGCTCGCAGGACCGGCACGAGACCCGCCTCGGGCTTGGATCCAAACTTCAGGCCGGTCACCAGTTGGTTGCCGGCGGTTGTCTCCGGGGTGTTCTCCGAAACGACGGAATAAAACTCCACATTCAGCACGGGTTCGGCCAATCCGGCTTTTTCGATGCCGTTCACCGTGGAGGGTTCGAACCTTGCCGCTTTCGCCGCAGCCAGTGCATCCACCATTTTTTGGATGGCGGCTTCACTCACCGGTTTGTCCCCGATCCCCCAGCCGTCGCCCCGGCGCTTGATCTCGAAGCGGGAGGTCCCGGTGTCCACACGGATCATGTCCACGAGATCGAGATTGACCCGCAACAGCGAATTGTCCCGGAGCGTGGCCAAATCAACGCTCAGGATTTCCTGAACGGCTTGAGGCAGCCGGACCGTGATTCCTCTCGGTTCCAAGCGCGCATAAACTCCTCCGCCGGGCGCGGATTTTCCCACCCGGATTGTCTCGGGGGTGTCCTCACCCTCCCCGTAAAGTCGCACTTCCGCGACGGGTTCCGAGAACCCCATCGCTCCGGGATCCGCCGTCGCTTCGAAGCCCTCGATCCCCAGCCGAAGAAGATTGGCCACCAGGGATTCGACGGCGGGTCCGCTGGCCGGCGCCGTAAGCGGCTTGAGGATTTGCCAGCCGGAAGCGTCCCTCTTCAATTCCACCTCTCCCACCGGACGCGTAATTTTTACATGGTCCACGCGATCCGGATGCAGGCGCATGGGCCTCCGGTCCCGAAAATCCTGCGGAGAGGCCAGGATCAAATTCACCAGGGCATCCGGGATAAGATAGATGTCCTTCGAATCCTCAAAACGCACGTAGAGCCGGCTTTCATCGGCTGCGTTTTTTCCGATCAAGAGGGGAAGATCCCGGTCGCCCTTGAAGTCAAACTGGATCCGGCTTTTTTTCAGCCCATACGTGGAGAGTTCGTCGCGATCCTCGATTTCCCCGGCCTGAATCCGATCAAGCACCGGCGTCCTCATCGCGGTGTCAATGAGACGTCGAACGACATCCACGGAGGCCCGGTCTTTGGGCTCGGGACCGAGTTGCCAGCCATCGTCCATGCGTCGGAATTCGATCACCTTGTCACCATTGGTGATTTTGATCTGGGTGATGTCGTCCGGATCAAATGCGAAAAGTGCCCCCCCCACGGCCTTTCCCCCACCGCCCTTGAGCGAAAGAAAAACCACCACGCAGGCCATCACCCCGATCGCGGCCAGCAACAGCAGGACAGTGGCCCAGCGACTCATGCCCGACGCCTCCACCAGACCAGGATTCCCAGCAGTCCGGAAAAGCCGGGCAACACCACCATCGCAAACAATGCGATGCGTCCCAGTTGCTCATCCGTCAGATTCAGGGAAAAATGCGTCACGGATTTTGCCGTGACCCCGGAGAGTTGCTTGCCGCGATCCAGCAACGAGTTGATCGAGGACAGGAGGAAATCCAGCCCCGGGGGAGTGGCGGAGGCATCGAAGGCAAATTGCGAGCTCCCCACCACGATGAGCCGCGAAGTCTGGACTTCCACCCGGTCGTCTTCGACCCCGTCGCGGTCTGCGGCGGCGGCGAGCGTGAGCGGCTGCCCATGATCAATCCCATCCTCATAGCGAACCCCCTTCGGCTGGTTGGGTAAATAATCGGTTTCGCCCCAGAATTCCTCGGCGGCCTGGATGAGCGGACGCAGGCGGATCTTTTGGTTCTCCGCCAGTTTCTCTTCGAGTTGCAGGGATTGTGTGGCACCGGGAAAAAGAATCGTGGCTCCTTCCAGGCGGCGCGTGAATTCGGTTGTCGGCAGAATTTCCCCTGTCACCTCCCGCAATATCCCCGTGGCAAAGGGGAGCTTGATCGTCCGCAGGATCCGGTCGTTTCTGGGTGCGATCCCGTTGTCGGCCAGCACGGAGGCCAGTCGCGGGGTTTGTGAGTCCGGTTCGAGCAGGACGAGCAGGCGTCCCCGTTGCTTGAGCCAGGCGGAGAGGATCGCCTGCTCCCTCTCGTCGAGATCAAATTTCGGCGCCAGGATCACCACCGCTGCGGCGTCGGCGGGAATCGCGTCCGTGGAGGCCAGCGACAACAGATCCACCTTGGCATTTTGCTTTTGGATGTAGTCCACGAGGATCGCCACGGGCGATCCCGGCCCCAGCGACGGCTCCCCATGTCCCTGCAAAAAATACACAACCTTGGATTCGGGGTGTTGCAGGGAAATCATTGCGCTGGTGAGAACCTGCTCGCCACGAAAGGCTAGAAGGCGCGGCTCCCCACCCTGCGCGACCGGACGCATGTCGAATTCCCCCATTTCACCGATGTTTACGAAGCGCGAACGTCCGTCGTAATCGAGAATCAGGAGCCCATCCGCGTTGTTGAAGCGGTATTTTCCCTGCACCTCGCGCATGCGGGTCAAATCGCGGGTGGGATCAATAAATTCGATCACGATTCGCTCCCGCCCGGAATACTGGATCTCGGCGAGGAGGTTTCTCACGTCTCCGAGAATCTGCGTCGCGGGGGATAGGAAGGTCGGCGAGGAAATCACCAGAAGGCTCAACGGCTTGGCTTCCTTGAACTCCCGGATCACGCGTCGGGTTTGTGCCGAGAGCGCGAACTTCTGCGACCGCGAAAAATCCGCGCGCAGGTAATACTCGAAACCAAGGTAGTTCACCCCGGCAAACATCACGAGCATCGCGAGTGTCTGCAGCCCGATGCCGATCCGAATGCCTGTGCGGGGAATGCGTGTCATGACTTCCATCGCCGGTATTTGAAAACCTGAAAGACCGCAAAGAGAACCAACACCGTCGAGCTGAGGTAGAAAACAACCGGCCGCGTGTCAAAAATCCCCCGCGAAAAATCCATCATGTGCTGGATGGGGGAAAAATAATACGTCAGCTCACGGACAAACGGCCCGGCCCCCGGAAGAAACAACGTGAGCAGACCAAGAAAAAACAACGCGAGGATCCCCGCCAGCGCGATCACGGCGGCCACGATCTGATTGTCCGTCACCACGGAGGCGAGACATCCGATCGCCGTGTAGAGCAGACCAATGAGCAGGAGCATCGAGTAGGCTCCCAGATACGACCCGACCGCGCCCGCAGCACTCAGGGACGTCGTGACCTGGAACACATAAAAGTAGAGAAGGCTGGGCACCCAGAGAATCAGATAAAAAATCCAGGCCCCAAAATATTTTGCGAACACGACCTGTCCGTCCCGAACCGGTGCCGTCATCAGCGTCTCGATCGTCCCCAGCTTCACCTCCTCGGCAAACACCCTCATCGTAATCAGCGGGAACACCAGCACAAAGGGAAACCAGAAATACACGGTGTTGAAAAATGCCTCGACCATCGTCGTCGAACCGGCGGACTTGTTCAATAACGCGACCCCCGCATGAAAATTAAACCCCGTGATCAGCAGGAAAAAAAACAGGACGACGTAGGCGAGCGGCTGGTGGAAGGCTCCGCCAAGTTCCCGGCCCAAAAGTGTCAGAAATCGTCTCATGGTTTCACACTTCCTCCGAGTGGGTGACTTCCGCGAAGACCTGCTCCAGGGAGACGGCGGAGCGGCTCAGTTCCCGCACCGGCCATTTCTCCGCGACCGCATGCCCATACAGTGCCTCTCGCGGATCCGCTCCGGGACTGGCATGGATCGTGAAAATCGTCCACGCGCCGTCGGATCGGATGGATACGGAATCCACCCCCGTCAGACGCCGGAGCCCCGCCGCTGCGGCCTTGGGATCGGGAACGCGGGCATCCAGAAAGATATGCCCCGTCTCTCCGAGCCGGGCCCGCAGGTTCTGCGGGCTGTCCAGGGCTTCGATCCGGCCTTTGTCAATGATGATCACCCGCGAGCAGAGCATTTCCACCTCGGGGAGAATGTGCGTTGACAGAAGAATGGTATGGTGACGCTTCAGATTCCGGATCAAATCCCGCACCAGCCGGATCTGGTTGGGATCCAGCCCGATGGTTGGCTCGTCGAGGATGAGCAGATCCGGCTCATGCACCATGGCATCGGCCAACCCCACGCGCTGACGGTATCCCTTCGAGAGGCGTCCAATGATCTTTTTTGCCACATCCCCCAGGCCGCACAGATCGAGCACATCCCCCACGCGCTCATTCATCCGGCGGCCCGGCACCCCCTTGAGCGCCGCCCGATACCGCAGATACTCCTGAACCCGCATGTCCGGATACAAGGGCACATTTTCCGGCAGATACCCGATGTGCTCACGCGCCCGAAGCGACTCACGAAACACATCCCGCCCCGCCACCTCGGCCCGCCCGGATGTCGGCGGAAGGAACCCCGCGAGCATTTTCATGGTCGTGCTCTTGCCGGCCCCGTTCGGCCCCAAAAACCCCACGATCTCACCCTTGCTCACCTCGAAACTAATCGCGTCCACAGCCTTCACCGGGCCGTAACATTTTGTCAGTTGTTCCACTTTAATCATCGGGCGAGCCCTTCTGGTTACCCCGTTTTCCCTCACCCTGCAAGCTTTCGCCTCTCGCAAGAAAATTTCTTGCCTGCCTGTTTGACAAGGTGCCGCCAATCCGCCAGTCTTCTCGGTTCCTATTTACTATCCGATGAAAACTTATTCCGCAAAATCCGAGGAGGTCAAACGCGCCTGGTGGGTTATCGACGCCGCCGGCCAGCCTCTCGGGCGTGTGGCCGAGAAGGCCGCCAATCTCCTCCGTGGGAAAAACAAGACCATTTTCACCCCGCACGTGGACACCGGCGATTTTGTCGTCGTCCTCAACGCCTCGAAGGTGACCGTGGGTGGCAAAAAAGATGTGGCCAAAATCTACACCAGCTTCTCCGGCTACGTCGGCGGACACCACTCCGAGACATTCAAGGCCCGACGCGAACGCCGTCCGGAACTTCTCATCGAGCGCGCGGTGCGCGGGATGATCCCCCACAACCGCCTCGGACGCTCGATCTACACGAAACTGAAAGTCTATGCCGGCTCGGAGCATCCGCACACGGCCCAGAACCCGCAACCCGCCTGAGAACCCACTTCTAATGAGCACAACTGACTCCATCCACGCCACCGGCCGCCGCAAAACCTCGGTCGCCAGCCTTCGCATGCAGGCCGGCTCCGGCACCATCAAAATCAATGGCCGCGACTTTGTGGACTTCTTCCCGAGCCTCTCGCTCCAAAACCAGATTCTTCGCCCACTGGAAATCGCCAACGCCGTGCATGCCTACGATGTCGTCGTCAAGACGACTGGCGGCGGCATCAACGGTCAGGCTGGGGCACTTCGCCTGGCCCTCAGCCGCGCTCTGGTGCAAGCGGACGAAGCCCTTCGCGGCCCGCTCAAGGGGGAAGGACTCCTGACCCGTGACTCCCGCATGAAGGAACGCAAAAAGCCCGGCCAACCCGGCGCCCGCAAGCGCTTCCAGTTCTCGAAACGTTAAGCACCGCCCCCCCTCCGCACCTCCGGTTTGTGCAACCAAAGGAGCGTGGGCATCCTGCCCGCTGCTTCTGCTCACGGGCGAATGCCCGCCAGTTT
>JACSRU010000016.1 GCA_014879575.1 Chthoniobacterales bacterium
TGGAGGGATGACCTCCGTGTCGTCCGCCGCGCTCCGCGCCATCCCTGCCCGCCCGCCAGCGGACCAGACGGAGCTGGTCCCTCCAGGCACCAAGCGCCACTTCTGGAGGGATGACCTCCGTGTCGTCCGCTGGTCTTCCCTTGCACGCTCAGGCCATCGTTTCCAGCATGGCCTTGGAGATCGCGTAGCGGAGCGGTTCACCGTCGGCAAAATGCCCAAGTTCATCCGCCATCCAGGTTCCCATCCGTGCGCACTCGCCCTGCAGGCTCCCGGCAATGTGCGGAGTCAGGATCACATTGGGCAGCGAACGCAAGGGGGAATCCTTCGGGGTCGGCTCCGGAAACGTAACATCCAAAACCGCCGTGAGATCCGGTCTGCGACGCAGGACTTCGATCATCTCATCCTCGGCGACCACGGCGCCCCGGGATGTGTTGACCAGCGTGGCCCCTTCCTTCATCGAGGCGATCAGGTGGCCGGTGATCATCCGCTCCGTCGCAGGAATCCACGGCGCATGCAGGCTGATGACATCGCACTCCCGAAAGAGTTGCTCCAGAGACACCAGACTGATCCCCAATTCGGCAGCTTGCTCGCCGGGAAGAAACGGATCGTGCCCAAGAAGGACCACCTCCAAGGGTCGAAGCATGCGCGCCGTGGCGCGCCCCACAGCACCGAGGGAAACCAACCCGACCTTGGAATGGTAGCAGCCGGGAATAAAAAGCTCCTGGCGGTGGCTCCCTTCCCTCGTCATTCGGGAAAAGTGCCAAAATCTCTTCAGACTCAGCAAAATCACCCCCAGCGAATACTCCGCAACGGGGATTCCATTTGCCGCCCAGGCACTCGACACGACAATTCCCCTCTCCCAGCTTTGCTCGGTCACGAATCCCTTCACGCTCCCAGCGGCATAAAACACCGCCTTCAAGGCGGGCGCAGCCTCCAGAAACTCCGCATCGAGGGTTGGCATTCCCCACGTGGACAAAATGACGTCGGCCTGCGAGAGCGGTTCTGTTGCCTCCCGCCATTTGCCCGGATCAACGACCCCCCAGGGAAGGGTTGCAAAACGGGAAATTCGGTCGAGCACCGCCGGAGGAAAAACATGGGCTTCATGGTGCGGGGGACAGAGAACGAGAGCGCGCAAGGACATCAGTGGCAAATTCGTATTCCCTTTTGATCCTCCAACCAAGACTGTTTTTTTCATCGGAATGAGGAGATAAGGTCTCGCGTGGAACACTCAACAGCGATCCTGATTCGCAGAAGGGCCTGGAGCGAGACCAGTTGGATTCTCACCTGGCTCACCCTGCACCATGGGAAGATTTCCACGATGGCCAAGGGAGCCCGGAGGCTCACCAGCACCTTCGCCGGAAAGATTGATCTGTTTTTTATCGCGGAAATCTCGTTTGTCCCCTCCCAGAAATCCGCTCTTCACACCCTTCGGGAAATTCAGGTTCTCCAACCCTTCGATGCCTCACACCTTTCGGGAGCGAATCTCTTTCTCTGTGGGTATTTTTCCGAGCTTGTCGATCTGGCCATCGAACCGGGACTGCCCGTGCCAGAGATTTTTGACCTCCTCTCCCGGGCGGTGTCCCATCTCCAGAAAACCGAGGCCACCCACCGTGCCCTGGATTTTTTTGAACAGGAACTGGCCCGGCTCCTGGGGATCCACCATGCGTCCACCCCTCCCCGCACCGCTCTGGAAAATCACTGCGGAAGGCTCCCCGCATCGAGAAGGCCGCTTCTCGAATTGCTGAAAACCTAAAAATCCTCTCGTCGGGAAATCGGGATTCGCGTATGAACACCCCGATATGCAGACTACCGCAAATCTCTGGGAGGTTCTCTGCAAAGATCTGGAAACGCAACGCAGCCAGACCTCCCGGGAGCAGCATCGAATTGCCGCGCAAAAATTTAAGGAAGCCGCTGAACAGGTCTTCCGAAAGAGCAGTCCCCGTCTTTCCGACGCCTTGGAAATCGCGGGCGACGTCTGTCAAGCCGCCGGGTTCTTCTCCGATGCCCTGCAGGATTTCAAGAGCTCTCTCGCCCGTAATCTGGAAAATGGAAACATCACCGCTGCCGCCCGCGTGGCCGCAAAGTTGGCCCTTCTCTCCGAGCACGAAGGCGAGGAGGCGACCGCGAGGAGATTCTACGGACAGGCCATGGAACTCTACGAGGCCGCGCATGATTACTCGCAACACTGCATGCTTGCCAGCAACCTGGCTGGACTTGAAAAACACGCCGGAAATTTTGTGGCCTGCGAACGCCATTACCTGCATGCCCTCGACATGGCGATCCGCCTGCATGGCGAGGTTCATCCCTCCGTGGCGCTCGTCTGCAACAATCTTGCCGTGGCCTACACAGAGATGGGGGATTGGGTGCGGGCGGAGAACCTGCACATGCGGGCACTCGGAATCCGGGAGCAGGTCTTCGGCGCCATGCATCCGGAAGTTGCCCAGTCGCTCGCCAACCTGGGAGTCGTCTATCACTCGAGTTCGAATTTTGCAAAAGCCCGCGGCTACTATGAAGCCGCAATGAAGACGTATCTCGCCTTCAAACGATCGGACGCTCCAGAAATCGTTTCCCTCAAGGCCAATCTCGAACGGCTCCCCTCCCAATAAAAAATGAGCTTCCCAAGCATTCTGACGCCTGCCGAAGCCCGCTCCGAACGTGATCGGCTTGTCGGGGCGGGAAAGGAACTGGTTTTCACAAACGGCTGTTTCGACATCCTTCACCGAGGCCATGCGGAATACCTTGCCTTCGCGCGGTCCCAGGGAGATGCGCTCTGTGTGGGATTGAACAGCGATGCGTCCGTGCGCCGCAGCAAGGGACCGACCCGGCCGGTCAATCCCCAGGAGGACAGAGCCTTCGTTGTCGGCTCCCTGCGCGCCGTGGACTTCGTGGTAATCTTTGACGAGGATGAACCCAAAAATCTGATCTCCCAGGTGCTCCCCCAGGTGCTTGTGAAAGGCAGGGACTGGGCTCACTACGTCAGCGGGAGGGAGATCGTCGAAAAACACGGCGGACGTGTGGTCCTCGCGGAAATGGTTGCCGGGCGCTCCACCACCACGACCATCGAGCGCATCCTCGGCAGCCAGGCCGGATAATTTTCAAAATCTTCCGGGAAGCCGTCGGCACGTGCCGGGGATGAGAAGGTCGCCTTTGATGGGAGTCCGATTGTGCGCCGCAACGACCCGGACGCGACAAGCACCTCCCCGCAAGATTCCACACCCGACCGCGCGGAATGTGCCCCCATTTTCTCCTTGAACGACGGGCGCGGCCCTCTAGGTTGGGCGTTTTCATGAGAAGAGCTGTCGCCATTTGTTTGATTTTCACCGCGTCCCTGACTGGGGCGCGCGCCCAGCTTGGCAGCATGCCCAACTTCGGAAGTTTTGGGGATGTGCCCGTGGAGATCACGGCCGACGGGAACACGCGCTTCGAGGAAGGCGTGGCGATCGCCGAGGACAATGTCCAAATCCACTACAAGGATTACAGCATTTTTTGCGATTACGCGGAGTATAATCCCGAGACGCGCGACGTCCTCCTCATCGGAAACATCCGCG
Source organism: Chthoniobacterales bacterium (assembly GCA_014879575.1). Taxonomy (GTDB): domain Bacteria; phylum Verrucomicrobiota; class Verrucomicrobiia; order Chthoniobacterales; family Terrimicrobiaceae; genus QYQL01. The sequence goes on from JACSRU010000016.1 coordinate 3,549, forward strand.
TTTACACGCCGACGGATGTCCTCACCGGGCAGCGGGCACTGTTTAATCTGGAGAGCAAGCAAATGCGGGCGCTGGAGTTTTCCGGTTCTCATCCTCCCCTGCTCTTCCATGCCTTCAATTTCCGCGCCTTGTCGCAGACGGAATTTCGCGTGCGGAACGGGGTCGTGACCACGGATGACAATTCGCAACCCGACTTCCATGTGAGATCCCGCTCGATGCGGATCTACACAAACAGCCGGGCCGTGTTCAGCAATTCCACGGTCTATATCGGAAAGACGCCCATTTTTTGGTTTCCGTATCTTTTCGCCAATATCAACAACACGGGATTTGCCTTCCTTCCCGGCTACGACAGTCGGTGGGGTGCCTACCTGCTGACGGCGTATAGTTTTCCGCTGACGTCAAGCATTGACGCCACGGTCCGGGCGGATTACAGGGCAAAATTTGGACCGTCCCTCGGCTTCGACGCGACGATGAAATACGGGAAGAACGACAGGAGCTATGGCGCCCTGCGCACCGATTATGTTTTTCAAAACAAGGAGGTCACTTCGGTGAGTGCCCCCGGGGAACCTGCGGAAACCCGGACGACCAACCGCTACCGCGTGTCCTTCCAGCAACGGCTCTTTCTCACGGACGACATTTACGCCACTGCGGACATCAACCTGCTCAGCGATGTGGACTTTCTGGAAGACTTCTACCCTGCGGAATTCCGGGTGGATCCGCAGCCGGACAATGTGGTCGCGCTGACAAAATGGGATGAGGCCTACACTCTGAACCCTGTCTCTTATACACATCTCCGAGCCCA
>JACSRU010000015.1 GCA_014879575.1 Chthoniobacterales bacterium
TTCGATTTTCTCATCCGATACCACCACGCCGCCGGACTCCTGGCCACCGGAGAACATCCCGGACGATTTCCCAACCTACGTTTAACGGCAAGCGACTTGCGAGGCAACCCCTTGCAGGTGCGCTTGTCCGGCTGAAATCCCGCGCTTCTTTCCGCTTCTGATAGCACCTCAACTTTTTTGCCTTTTCGGGATTTTCGCCAGTCCCAAGGCGCGATGGGGTCGGGCAATCCCCACAAGCCGCGCCGCGCGGTCCTGGCTTGCTCTTCGAGTCGCAAAAGGCGTTGATCGTGGCTGTACTGGCGATAAACCCACGTCGCGCCCTGTTCGACCAAGGCCTGCAAATGTGCCCCATAAATAGAATGTCAACTAACCAGAAAGCAGAAATCGTGTTCGACTGTAGGTGACGCCTTGGCACCTCGGAAGCTGTTAGCTTGCGTCCGTTTGACAGGCGTTGTTACTCCGTCATCGGCAGGTTCCACAATGCGACCGGTTGCGTCTTCAAGACTTGCCAACAAACTAGCAAACATCTCTTCCTTAGACATTTTACGTCCGCCGATCCGTACCACTATTCTCGCCCGTTGTGCCAGTAACGGGGCAGACCCTTCCCACGCTTCCTTCAAGAAATTCCAGTAGAGTGTTCTGTTACGGTGGCGCCCGTCGTCGCGGGCTTGGGTACTTTGGGGAGACTCGCCCAAAAACCAAAGTCGGAGCCACTGATCTTCGCGGTAATTGGTGGTGTCGAGGTAAGGGGGCGATGTGATGATGTCCGTCACCTTGCCTTCCAAATGCGGGAAAGCTACGTTTGCCTTTCGGGCATCAGACTCGACAACATCGCCTTGGCTTTCTGGTGGTGGTGTCCGAAAACGAAAATCAACCATATTGCGCAAAATGGCGAAAACATCGCGACGCGGCGCGACGTAACCATGTTTATTCCACCAGTGCACGGAATAAGCGGGCTTGGTGCTTATCGTGCGAGGCATCCGGTTGCTGAAATAGTTTGGACTACGGTGGGATTCGCCGTGAAGTGCTCCTAGACAAATAGCGGCGATGAAGCGATCTGTTCGGTCGTTTCGCCAATCCAAATTAGCTCGAAGGAAGCGCACTTCTTCATACGTGTCCGCATGGAAACAGGCATCGAAAAAATTAGCCATTTCGTCGCTAAGCGAGGCGGGTGGGAGAATAGATAATGACGCTTCTAGTTCATCAATTCGGGTAAGCACCTCGCCCTGTTTCGGAGGGTTGCATTTAGCGCCGGTGATACAGACAGCCACCGGGTGAAGGTCGCAACCCGCAGCCTCTCTCCCATTCAACAATGCCTCGAAAACGGTAGTCCCTCGGCCACAGAAAGGATCGAATACCACACCATTGAAGCGAGTAGCGGCAAGATGCTTCTCCACGAAAGCTTCGGGAAACATCGCGAAATAGGGACAAATAGAATGGAAACGATGCCTCATGCAACTGCCACTCCCCTTTTCGCATAAGCTCTCACCCATTCTACAACTGCGGTGAGTTGATCAAATGCTTCGATATCGATTCCTTGATCGCGGAGCCTTTGAGCTTCCGCGACGCGATAAGGAACACGAAGACGATGAAGGACGTTCCCGAGAATGCGGCAATCGTCAAAGAATTCGTCGTCGGTCCGAGTAAAGGGAATGATGTGGTAGCACAGCATCATCGTGACCGGTTGCTGGCCAAACCAGCGGCTCATGAAAACATGTTCCAAGTGTGCACGAAGCGATTTTTCGCGCCAATTGTTACCCGTTGCGACTTGCCCAGCGGCAAGCAGGAAGCCGGGCAAGCCGTCTGGGTGAAGACGTGCCGCAAACACATCTATCTGGTCATCCTGCGGCTTGTCAGGCGCTCCATCAGCCGATTGCAAGCGGCCATCGCGCAATACTCCCCAAATCTTGGCAAGCTTCTCATGAAAATTGGAATGGTCCGGTCGTGGGTGCCCGAATGACCAAGCTCTTCCATTTACCTCAGCCGCCAAGGCCGCTGTTGCTAAATACTGGAAATATTTCCGCAGCTCGATGATTTCTGCGTCCGTGGGATACACCGTCGAACCATAGAGAATTGGAGAGACGGCCTTCAAATGAGACAGAACCAGAGAGAGCATGTAGGCTGCCTGGCCATATGAAGGTTCTTGGCCGACATAGGTCAGGACATCCCCATTCTCATCCAAAGCAAAAGGATAGGCTTCATCAAGCGCATTGCGTCGGCCGTCGATCCTCCTGACCGTACCGGATACGATCTCTTCCCGATAGGTCATCTCTTCATCAACGCTGCTATAGTCGTCGTCGGCGCCTATCTCTGATGCATTGATCAGGTCTTTTGTAAATGATCTCGACTGATCCGAAAAGAAAGCGGTCAATTCGAGGTAATCAGCCGCCAAATCAAAATTTGGTTTCTGAAGGTCGATTTCATCATGAGGAAAGCAAAGTTCAACCGCCACGGTCATTCCCTATGGCATCTTTATATTTCTTCTTCATTCGATCATGGATAGCCTGCGCCGTTTCGGACACATCCTCCGCAATGTTCAGAAGCGATTGGTCGCCACCGTCATAACCTCGCAAGTTATTCGCTGCTTCGCGAAGAATGCTCCGAGCTTGGAGGAGTGCTGCAGAAAAAGTTTCATTGGCAGGCCGGGTGCTTGCGTGTGCCTCTGCGAGCGTACCGCCAGCACGAAGAATATGTAGCCCTTCGGCGCTCGCGAGCGCTTCACCAAGGTACTTGATATCGGGATTTTGAGACTGAACGACGGGTTCTTTGCTATCCTCTTTGGAGCCATAAATCCATACCAGTACTTCCCGAAGCTGATCCAATTTATCAGCAGGGACAGGATCAGGTTTAGGATCATATTTAGCCCATGCAGCCTCTAGCCCCAAGTAGGCCATGTAAGTGGTTCGAGAAAGGGCCGTGTACAAATGGGAGAAGTTGAACTTGGTGACCTTTCGATCGTCCAAAGAAAAGACGTCCTTGCGTTCGGCTTGTTCTAGAACATAGATCGCGGCAACCATTCTTTTGATGGTGTCGTGTTTATCACCAATCTTCTCGGAAATGTCTTCGAGAGACACATTTCCTGATCTGTACCACTCGGCCGCGAATCTGGCCTTGGCATAGGATTCCCATTTCGCTGCGCCATTGATGTGCTTGAAACCGATGAATGACCGCGCTGCATCCCGGTTAGGAACGCGATAAACGGATACTTCTTTGAGTGTCTCCAAGACGGTGGACTCAATCTTGGGGACAACGATCCTCAGGCGGTCATTCTTTGCGATGACATCGACAAGCGCAGGCTCGCGAAAAAGCCGGATTGCCGCGAGCCGACGGTTGCCTTCAAGCACCGTGAGTTTTTGATCGGTGGGGTCCAACAATACAATCAGCGGCTCGATGTCTAGATAACCGTTTGCTGCAATAGACTGAATTAGTTCACCCAACTCTTCGCCACGATAAAGCTGCGCAATGATGCCGTCCTCTGTGGTGCGTGCACTGACGCCAACGAGGCGCGGGTTATCCCGGTCGAGCTTGAGCCAATCAACATTAACCTTCGTCGTGTCCCCAAGCGGCACATCGATAGGCTGCTTGATTGCGGTGTTGGTCATTTCTCTTTCTCCGCCGTGAGCGTCACGCCGCCGTCCACAAAAATTGCCCCGGCCTCTTCGAAAACCCGCTGAATGTCACGTACGGTTCGGTCATAAGGTGTCCTTCGCCCTTTCTCAAATTCCGAAATGGTTGCAGGCGCAACATTTGCGAGACGAGCCAAATCAGCTTGGCTAATGTGTAGCCCGGCACGGGCCATTCGGCACTGTCCTGGCGTCATGATCACGTGCATACCACTCCCATGGAACGAAGGAAAGCTAGAAGCTTATGGAAATACTATGAAGTTAGTTGATTCTCTTGTCCATGAATGCCTGCGTGAAGCCGACTGGCTCAAGCCCAGCCACGCAGAATGCAGGCCATGTACAGCTTGATCGCCAATGGCCAAACGCCAAGGCAACAACTGACGATAAACCCACACCGCGCCCTGTTCGACCAAGACCGCGTTGACATCGCGGCCCTCGACAAAGACCCGGCCCAGTGTTCGCCGGTATTTGTCCCGCCGCTCTTCATCCCGAACCTGAACGGCCTTCCCGGCAATCCTCGTACTCAGGGCGTTTTGGCCTGAAGTCCGTGAGGTTGATTCCGTTCCTGGGTGTCCATACAGGTCTCGTTGTACCACTGATATCACTTAATCTATTGATTTATAAATAATAACTCCGAAGCCGAAGGTCGTGAGTTCAAGTCTCGCCGGGCGCGCCATCTTTTCAAGCACTTAGCTTCA
>JACSRU010000013.1 GCA_014879575.1 Chthoniobacterales bacterium
ACTCCTGGCTGGCACCCCATTCGGGGTGCTGAGTTTTTTTGGATTCTATCCGGGGGTGTCGCTTCGCGCGACCCCCGGCTTCTGAAGGTGAATACGCCTCCGGCGTGAAAAAATGGCCAAACCCCAGGCGAACTCTCTGAGTCCGCGCTAATTCCCCGTCCCGACGTATTGGGCGGAATACGTGTCAAACTTCGCGGTCTGGCCCACTTGTGGGGAGGACTTCAGGTCGTAAACATTATTCCCCACCACTTCGTTCGTCTGGGTGTCGAAAACCATGACGGAGGACTTGCCCTGCGACTGTGGGGTTCTTTCCGTCTGGACGGCAATATAGCGGGATGGTTTTGCCCGTTTTGCCGTTGGCTGCGCCGCCAATTGCTGGTCGCGGCGGGCCATGTAGAGGCGGGCGCGCTGCTCGGCGATTTTGCGCTGGCGTTCGGTGGCCTGCTGTTTGGAGATGATGTAGGCGGTTGTGGCGGCGACTGCGACCGCACCGGCTGTTACGGGAATGGTGATCGCGGGGTCCACTCCGGCGGCAGCCAGCGGGATCCCGACGGCAAGACCGGCGGCAGTGCCATAAAGTCCGGCATTTTCTCCGGGGGTGAGGTTCTCACAGGCGGTCGTCAGGAGGGCGATCCCTGACACGGCGGCGACAAGTTGCGTCATTTTCATTGGCGGCATCGCTATCGTGAAGACGCCCCTCTGACAAGCCAAATTCCGGTCAGGCCTGCTTGAGGGCCTCGCTTTCGAGAACCTCGCGGCGAATGCTTTTCCCGCGCATTTTGGATGCCCACAAAACGATCGGGGCGGCGATGAAAATCGAGGAATACGTGCCGATCGCTATGCCGACCAGAATGGCAAACGAGAAATCCCGCAGGACCGCACCCCCAAAAAAGTAGAGGGCACCCACCGAAAGCACCGTGCTGCCGCCGGTAAGGATCGTGCGTCCCAGCGTCTCGTTGATGCTGTTGTTCATCAGGGTCTGGATGGTGCCGCGTTCGCCATGCATCAACCCTTCCCGAATGCGGTCGTAGATGACGATCGTGTCGTTGATCGAGTATCCCGCGATCGTCAAAACCGCCCCCACCATCACCAGCGAAAGTTCCCCGCCTATCAGGGAAAATATCCCGAGCGTGATAATCACGTCGTGGAGCAGGGCCACCAGGGCGCCGAGGGCAAAGGAAAATTCAAACCGGAAGGTCACGTAGATCAGGATTCCCAGCATCCCCAGCGCGAGCGCCCAAATCGCCCGCTTCGCAAATTCCATGCCGATCTGGGCTCCGACCGTATCCTGCCCGATGATCGAAATCCCGCGGTCGGGAAAGGCGGCCTTTAATTTGGCGGCGATCTCATCGGATGTCCCCTGGGCGCTCCGGAACGACAGGAGTTCCTTCATGCCGGTCCGCTCGAATTGGATGACCACGTCCGGATTGTCAATCGCCTTGCGCGCCTCCTCGACCGTCACCGTCTGGGTGGTGTCCACGAGCAACAAGTCGCCCCCGAGAAAATCAATCCCGAGATTCTTCGACCCGCGAAACGCAAAGATCCCGATGGATCCACCGATCATGATCAGGGAGACGGTGAGTGCCAGCCACCGCTTGCCGAGAAAGTCAAACTTCCGCTTCGGGATCAAATCCAGCATCGTGAGCTTTTTGAGAATCCCCTTGTCAATCATCCAACGGAAGACCGTGCGCGTGATCAGCAACGCGGAGAACATGGAGGCGATGATGCCGAGCGTCAGCGTGACGGCGAATCCCCGCACCGATCCGGTCGCCTGCCAGAAAAGGATCACCGCCGTGATCAGCGTGGTCGCATTTGCGTCAAAAATGGCACTGAACGCCTTTTCGTAGGCTCCGTTCAACGCGGCGGCAAAGGATTTCCCGGCCGCCAATTCCTCGCGAAGACGCTCATAGATGAGCACATTGGCATCCACGGCCATGCCGATGGTCAGCACAATGCCCGCGATACCGGGAAGCGTGAGCGTGAAATGGAACATCGCCATCAACCCGAAAAGAATCACGATATTGATCAGAAGTCCGATAATGGCGACGAGCCCCGCTAAACGATAATACAGAAGAACGAAGAAAATCACGAGCACGAGGCCGGCCAGACCCGCCACCAGTCCGCTCTTGACCGAATCCTCGCCGAGGGTTGGCGAGACACTGCGCGTTTCCTCGATCTGGACGGGCACGCGGAGCGGGTTTTCCAGGGCACTGGCCAGATCGCGGGCTTCCTTGTCCGTAAAGTGCCCGGTGATCTGGGCGCGCCCAAAATAATGGTCGCTCTGCAGCGTCGGCGCCGAGAGGACCTCCCCATCCAGCAGGATTGCCATCTGGTGCCCTTTGTGTTGCGCCGCAACTTCATCAAAAACTTTTGCGCCCTCGGCGTCGAGTTCGAGCGAGACGCCGTAGCCCTGTTGATCGAAAAATGGAAAGGCCCGAACCACATGTTCCCCGGTGAGAGCCGGACGGCGCGTGACCAGGATCTGGGTCGTGTCTTCGGGATTCTTGGAATCCTTTTTCAACGTGTAGGGCTTGAGAATGTAGGCGGGCGGCAGGACTTCCTCTCCGGCCTGAATGCGCGCCACCCGGCCCTCCCCTCCCGGATCCACCATCGCAAATTCCAGCTTGGCCACTTTCTGAAGCTGACTCCTTGCCTCCTCGATCTGCTTGGTGTCGAGTCCGGCGATTTGAACCAAAATCTGGTCCTTTCCCTGCGGACTGATCACCGGTTCGCTGACGCCAAACTGATCCACCCGCTTGCGGATCACCTCCACCGCCTGATCCAACAGATCCTTGGTGATGCCATCCTGCGTTTGCGGAATCAGGCGGATCAGGAAGGATGTCCCCCCCTGGAGATCGAGTCCCAACCGGATTTTCCCGGGAACAAGTATCTGGCCTTCGGCATTTTTGATGTCCATCGGCGGCCAGAGCTGCTGAACGCAGAATGCCGTCAGGAGAACCGTGAGCACAAGGCCGAGCCAGCGCTTGCGACTCGCCAGCTCGGTCGCAAAATACCAGCCGAAAAGCGCAAGAAGCGCCAGTCCGAAGAGAAAGGTGAAGGCGGGTGACATGAAGGAAAAGTTTGGGCGTGACCGCGCGCCGGGGAAATTGGGATCAGGCTGCGGCGTCCGGCTTTTGCACGCTGGCAATCGCCGCCCGGTCGAATTCCACTTTTACGTTGTCCGCAATTTTGACGATGACCGTCTTGTCCTTGACGTTGGAAATCGTGCCATGAATGCCCGAGCTCGTGACGACCTGGTCGCCGGTCTTGACCCCCTGCACAAGTTTCTCATGGTCCTTCTGCCGCTTCTGCTGCGGACGAATCAGCAGGAAGTAGAAGATCACAAAGATAAACACCAATGGCATCATCGAGACGAGCAGGTTCTGTTGCGGTTGGGCCGGAGTCGCCGCCTGGGCCAGAATCAAAAAATCGCTTATGTTCATAGATTGAGGGCAATGAGGATAATGGGCCGGTGACACTTGGCAAGGAGGAACGCACGGACAAAAAACATTCTCACTTTTCTCCCGGCTTCTCCGTTTCTCCCTTGGCAAGACGGGTTTTCAGGTTCTCCTTGGCCATGCGGTGTCCGGGCGAGAGATGGAAGGCTTCGAGCGAGTGGTAGGCGCGACGGATTTCGAGCAGTCCTTCTTTCGATAGCGGGGTTTCGCTTGAGGCGGCAGGTTTGCCGTTCATAGTTCCTGTTGAATTTCTTCGCGTTTGCTAATCTCGCGCAATTTTTTCATGGCTTTGCGCGCGTCTTGAGGCCTGAAGGTCCACGCTTTTCAGCTTGTGCCAAGTGGTTTTTCCTCCTATCTTGTGGCGCAGGTGAAAATCGCCACTTCGGTGGCGGCAGATGCCTTCTGCAACTCGTGAATAACGCTTTTCTTGACTCGCTCTCATTTGCCATGCCTTTCTCTCACGGCAGCTTCCCATGCGCCCTGGGCCTGGGTGTGGGAAATGGGTGCAGAACGCGGAAAGTGCGATTTGTTGATTAAGAATAGTTTCGCCGACATAGCTCAGTGGTAGAGCAACGGTTTTGTAAACCGTCGGTCCTCGGTTCGAATCCGAGTGTCGGCTCCCCCTCCCGACAAATCACAACGGGCGCCCATTGCCCAATGCGGGACGTCTCCTGTCGGATTGGCGCCGATCACTTCACAGGAATAAGGTCCGCAAAAGAAAATCCTTCCCGCTCCACCGACGCGCGCTGCTTCACAGCGCACGAGGGACGACCTTTGCTGGCCTGCGGCCACCCTTCGGGTTGTTCTTTCGAACAAGCTGTCTCGCTTCGC
>JACSRU010000056.1 GCA_014879575.1 Chthoniobacterales bacterium
AGATGTGTATAAGAGACAGGTGTTTCGTTTGTTGGGCGTTCTCCCTGATTTCGTCAGGTGGTCGGTCGCCATCTTTTCCGCGACGCGGACGGAGGCTCCCTGGCGGATGATTTGCTCGGCGAGCCACTTCTGTTCGTCCTGTGCCTTGAGGGAGAGAAGAACCTTTGCGTGTCCGACGGAAATTTGTCCGTGTTTGAGAAGGGATTGCACGTCCGGATGCAGGTCGAGCAATCGCATCGCGTTGGCGATGGCGGCGCGGCTTTTTCCCACACGTTTGGAAATCTCCTCCTGGGTGAGTTCGAAATCGCGTGAGAGGCGTTGGTAGGCGGCGGCTTCCTCGATCGGGTTCAGCCCCTCGCGCTGGAGATTTTCGATGAGGGCGAGTTCGAGGACCTCGCGGTCGGAGGCTTCGCGAACGATTGCGGGCGCCTCCGAAAGGCCGAGTGTTTGCGCGGCCCGCCAACGACGTTCCCCGGCGATCAGTTCGTATTTGCCGTCCACCTTGCGGACAATGAGCGGCTGGATGATGCCGCGTTCGCGGATGCTCTCCACGAGTTCCTGGAGGTGTTCGGCGGGGAATTCGACACGAGGCTGGAGCGGGCTGGAAATGATCAGGTCGAGGCGGAGTTTTTGGATCCGCTCGCCCAGTTCCTCCGAGGGGACCGGATTTGCGACATGCGTTTTAATCAACGCCTTGAGTCCCTTGCCGAGTGCCTGCTTTGCCATAGACGCGAGCCTACGCACGCCAAGCCTTCCCCGACAAGCAGAAGGAGTGGATTTCGGTGGGGAGGACGTGCTATGCCATGCGGATCATGATGCATGGGCTGCAGTTTTGGGATGATCGGGAGGCGCGGACGCCCTCCGGACACATGGCGATGGATGAGGCCCTGCTGCTTGGGAGTGACCGGCCCACGATTCGATTTTACCGCTGGTCGGCATCCGCCGTCACCTTTGGCTATGCGCAGAAGTATTGGGAGGTTCGCGTGCGGGCGGGAGGTTTTCCCATGATCCGGCGTTGGACAGGCGGGGGGGTGGTTTTTCACGGACAGGATTTGACGATCGCCGTGGCTGTGCCGCACGGACAGGAATTGTGCCGCCTGAAGGCCCGTCTGGTTTATCGGAAAATTCATGAAGCCTTTCTGCATTCGGTAAAGGAATCCCTTCCCGGGGCAAGGCTTGCGGATTCGGGCGACTGTCGGCCGGGGGCGGCCTGCTTCGAAGCTCCCACGATGGATGACATTCTCGTTGGCGGACGAAAAATTTGTGGAGGAGCCCTGCGGCGGGGTAAAGCAGGATTGCTCTATCAAGGGTCCCTGCATGGGACGTTTTCCGCGCCCTCTCTGGCCCGCTCGCTTTTTTCCCATTTCGAAACTTTCAAGCCGAACGAGGAAATGTTGCGCCACCAATCGCGTCTCGAGAGGGAAAAATACGGAACCGAAGCCTGGAATCAGATGCGTTGAGTGGAAAATCCGATGGCGCTCGATCCCCGTCTGAAAGTTGGCCGTCCGAAAGTGCGCTTTCTCGGAACGGGGGGCGGCCTCACTCCACAAAAAAAGCGGAGCCGGAATTTCTTCCGACTCCGCTTTGTTGAATGTTTCTGAACGGACTTACAGCGCGATCCGCACAAACGCGGTCGAGCTTGTGGAGTCATCCTTTTTCTTGTCGTCCTTGCCTTTGCCGCCTCCACCGCATCCCCCTCCCGAGCAGGCACCCGCGAGTGCGGAAGACAGGGTGAACACGACAACCAATGCTGCTGATACTGCGATTTTTTTCATAGCGGCGACAACTTCGCCGAAAAGAATGTTCTGTCAAATGGAATTGCCATCTTTTGTGAGGGGAAAGGCGAAGTCCTCCACTGGAGCGTGGTGAGGCATCCTTTCACAGCGCGCAAGCAGGACGGAGGAGGGGTTTTTTGCGGAAGGAAAGTGTTCTTTGACAAGGGAATGGGAAAAAGCCTTGCCTGCCTCGGCCCAGAGGCCCCGGCAATACAAGTTTCTTGCGGCTCCATACAACTCCACGAGTTCACGGTATTTTTTTTGGGCCTCCTCGCCTCGTCCGAGGAGTTCGTAAATCTCCACCGGATGGATCCGACCCGGCACAAGAACCCTGTCCACCTGTCGAAAGACCAGCGAAGGATCTGTGGTGAGAGCCGCTTTTACCGTGTCGCCTGAGACCAGAATTTCCGTGCCGTAATGGGAGCCCGCCGCCTCGATGCGTTGCGTAAGATTCACGGTGTCGCCCATCATGGTGTAGTTGAAGCGCAATTCGGAACCGATATTGCCCACGATGGCTGCGCCCGTGTGGAGACCGATTCGTGTTTGCATGCGTATCACCGAGAGCGGCCACTTGTTTTCGTTCGCCCAACGACTCCGGAGGCGTTCCTGCATGGCCTGCATGGAGAGGGCCGCGCGACACGCCGCCGCCGCATGGTCCCGACAGGGGAGGGGAGCGCCGAACATCGCAATGATGGCATCCCCGACATATTTATCCAGCGTGCCTTCCTCCGCGATGACAGCAGAAGTACACTCGCCAAGATACTGGCACATGACGTCCACAAGATCCTTGGCGGGCAGGGTTTCGGCAATCGGCGAAAACGCGACGATATCCGTGAAAAACGCGGTGATCACGACTTCCTCCCCGCCCGTGCGTGGTGCCGCGTTGTGTTCCACCATCTCCTCGACAACCGTCGCTGAGACATAGCTTCCGAAGAGGTTTTTGATGCGTTTGCGTTGCTGTTCCTCGATGCTCAACTGTCGGAGCAGGGCGAGAAACGTGCAGGAAAGTGCCGCGCCAACCGGCGCCACGATGGGGATGAGAATTTCTGTTTTGGCGAAAAGAAAAAAAGCGACCCCCACATAAGTGACCACGAAAGTCCCGGCCAGAAACTTGCTCCATTTTGAGAACCGGTGGGGCATCGCTCCGAGCCAGGCGGTGCCCAGCCCGAGACCAAATATCAGGAGGATGTTTCCCCAGACCGGTGGACGCGTGAGGAATCGGTTTGCATCAAGGGTTTTGAAAAGGTTGCCGTGAACGGAAACCCGCGGGATCAGGGCGGATCCGTTCATCGGGATCACCGAAGTGTCCCGCAGGAGCGGATCCGTGGGGCCGATCAGGATGACACTTCCCTTCAGGGCGGCAAAAAACTTATCGGCACGGGCTTTTTCCTCCCCGCTCCCCTCGCGGGCCATCCGATCAAATTCCAGGACCGAGGCCAAGCTGACCATCGGATTTTCCTCCCAACGCGAAAACCAGTTTGATTCCAGGAATTGCCCAAAGGTCAGGGGAATTTCCAGGGCCGGTTGGTTATCCCTGCCGTGAATGAGGATCGCATCCTTTTGGATTTCCACATCCGACTCCCCAAGTCCCCGGGAAATCAGGAACAACTTCAAGCCCATTGACAGATACGTCTTGTGTTCGGTTTGAGCAAAGAGCGGAATCCACCGGACGGTCGTATCAATCAACCCAATCTGCCCCCAGGTGGGTCCCACGACCGGGAAGTCGGGCAATTCCGGGAGATCGGCGGCTTTTGGGTCGTAATTTTTTTCATACAAGAACGGAAAGGATCCCTTCTTCGCCAGCAGGCTCTTTTCCGTTCCATAGGTGGCCGCGAGCACAACGGCAGGGTGTTTGTTGATACTTTTTCCAAGTTCCAGGCTGCCCGCCTGGGCTTCCTCGCGTCCCAGTTGGGGGAGGCCCGCATCGCCAAAAACAAAGTCCATTCCCACGGCGGCCACTTCGCCGCGATCGAAGAGGACATCGAGTGCCCGGGCGAATACCGCCCGACTCCAGGGAAAGTTGCCAAAGGCCATCATGGCCTCGGTGTCCACGTTGACGTAGCAGACCTTTGTCGGTGAAGGGATGGATCCGCGAACCGCAAGGCGCGCATCAATGGTGATTTCCTCAAGAAAAGCCAAGAGGCCGTCCCTGCCAAGCATGCTGGTTTGCCCGCCGCCGAGGGTGACAAATGGGACTTGGGAAAGCAGCACCCACAGCAGGCAAACCCCTGAAAGAGCTATTGGCAGCAGCCACTTCATTCAGGAAATCCGTGCGGCTGCCTTTTCGCTTTTTGGATGCGCGCCGGGCAAAGCCTGAATCCGCCGCGATCCTTGTTGTTTAGGAGACCGGTGGCGGTGGAGTGGGTGTCGGAGTGGGGGTTGACGAGGAGCCCGAGCCGCCACCATCAGGTGTCGGAGTGGGTGTGGCACCACCAGAGCCGCCATCACCAGTTCCTCCTCCGCCACCGCCGCCACC
>JACSRU010000156.1 GCA_014879575.1 Chthoniobacterales bacterium
TGATTCGATCCTTGGGGGTGATGCGGCCATGTTGAGTTTTTCGGGAAGTTTGAAGGTGTTCGTGGCGGTCGAGCCCTCACACTTTTCAACACCGTTGGTGCGGGCGTATATACTCGTCAGACCGACGCTCCGCGTTTCGCATTTGTTTCCAATTGTAGTAGATCTTGATGCCAACCAGGCCAGCAAGAAACTGAAAGGCCGCCGACCAAAGATATCCGCCTCGGTTGAATTTCAGCCAATCGAAGAACGGCGAAATCACAAGTGGGTTCAATATCATAATAAGCGTCTGATAAAAGAACGCCTGAGCGGAGCAAAATTGACCAATTTTTGAGCGAGGAAAGAGCTCGACCGTAACAGCCCCCAAAGCGATACCGAAAGCAAACATGTTGATATTGATCAGAACAGCCATAACAGCAGCCGATTCCTTATCTCGGATGTAGAAAAACGAAATGAGTGACAAACCCGCCCAGACAAAAAACGTTGCCGGCAATACTCGCACCGGCTTTAAACGATCAATCCACGAACCGGTGGTATATCCCAGAAACAGTCCAAAAAGCGTGGTCGCCAGAAGGCCCACCCCGTTGATCCATCCTGTTGTTGCAAGATCCATCCCAAGGTCGTAGCGAAGATAAAAAAACTGAAAATTGCCGCCGAGATTTCCAAGTTGAAATAACAAGGTCCCAAAAAATATCCAGAGATAGTATGGTTCGGTGAAACAATCCCTGAAGTAGTCGGTAATCGGCTCAAGCGGGTTTGAAGTCTTTCGAGGCTCAGGTGGTGGATATTGTCCCTCCCTAACCCGCCAAACGGAAACCATGTAGATAGTTAAACAGAATGCTGACACACCGATATAAACGATTTTCGTGTGGTGTTCGGCGTAACCAATGACCCAAAAGCTCCAGACCATTCCTGCAGCGACCGTAACGATTTTTGCCAACGAATTAAATCGTCCAAGAACGACTTCCGGCACCACATCCCAATAGTAATAAGTAAAAATCGCCAGGACAACGGCGTTAAACAGTCCGTTGACGGTCGCTGCCAACCCAATAAATAAGACTTCACCGTTGATCGGAATCAAGCTCAGCATGGCGGCCGCACTTTCGAATCCCGTGAGAAAGTGATAAAAGTCCGGCATGAAGGCAATCCCACTCAGACTCACAGCAAAAAGCGGGGCGGCAACTAGGAGAAATGGACGGCGCCTTCCAAAGCGTGTTCGACAGCGATCTGACCAAGTGCTAAAAATTGGATTAATTCCCATTCCGAGAAGCCCGCCAATCGTCGCGAAAGATGCCATTAACGTGTAGGAAGCTCCTCGATCCCTCATAAGAATGGCATTGAGACTGGTCACCTGTTCCAGCAGGGTGATCGAGAAATCATTCCACATCAGCCAGAAAAAAACTAGCCACAGTCCCCTTTTGTCATAGGTCAATGTGCCTACTGAAAAGGTTTCTTGCGGACCCTTTCCTGGTGATGCACCGCCTTTGGTCATGGGGTTTGCCCTTGAAACTGCAAGCCTGTTTCCGCAGATTTTGCGGCCAAAGATGTTTGCACGATCATTGAATGGGCACCAGTTTCACCGTCTCTGGATTGCTCCCAATTTTTTCCTTGATGCTGCTATAGGCGGGGATTTTTATTTCCTTTTGGAATCCCTTCAATGGAGCAAATCCGATGGCACCGGTAAAAACACAGGTTACCTCCTTGTCGCTGGGATTGTGAGCCTCAAGGAGAAAGTCGGTTCCTTCGGACACCAGACTCACGCGCACGGTTGCGTTGTCCCAACTCATCCATTCTCCGATATAAAGGCGTGTGTCTTTAAGCTGCGTTTCGAGGCTGGTGGTCACGCTGCCTTCAAAATAGGGTAGTGGCCGCACACGTTTGGTGTCCAAATCATATTCCCCGAAGATCGCATTCTTGCGGACTCCCGAGACTCGAATGGGGAGTGGTTGGGGCAGATCGTATTTTTTGATCTCCACTGTCGCTCCGCCATTTTGTTGATCCATATCCAGCACATAGGCGATGTTTTTTAGCGTCCCCTGAGTGACCCGATATTTATATCCGGGCGGGCTGGCAATTCCGTAGTCATGGATAAACTTTTCCAGCCATTCATTGCTTCCCTGCTGCGCTTCGAACGCCCGTGATACACGGAGCATTCGTATGGTGAGATGATCGCCCGCCTTATATTTTTTGAGATAGGGCTTACTCAGCATGAAGCGGTGAACGCGCGCCTCGGAGTGGACGGTGATTTTGTCATCCAATGCGATGAACCCCATGGTTCCCGCCAGAGATTTGGCCTGGTAAAGGTATCCACCGGGCAAGAAATCCGTCGTGCGTTTAAAAGTTTCTCCCTGTTCAAACTTCCAGGTCAAGGCTGGTTCTGCGGGACCGGCCTTGATCATCAGCGTGTCAAACTCCCCGGAGAAGTCGGGTCCCTGATACCGGGCTAACTCCAGTTCCTTTAAATACACGTCCTGTTTGAAAAGCACCTTAATTTCGTTAAGCATCATCACGACAGGTGCCAGCGAACTGGAGCGAATGTTCCAGCTTCGAGAGGTGATGTTCGCAATCTTGGTCTCTTGAAGAGGCCGGGGTGGATTGCTAAACTCAAACTTTTTGTCCGCTGCCGCCTGATAATCTCCCTTGTAATCAAAAACAGTCAGATCGTGCCCGGCAAGAAGCCGGGTATACCGCATGACCAGATTTGTCGGTTCCGTGCCAAGGTCCGTTTGCAAACGGGGTTTAATCTTGAACGCGGGCGGATAAATTCCGCTCCCCTCTGTCCCCTGAATTTTCAGCGATTCGATATGATCGGTGGTAAATTCGCCGCCACCGTCAGGAGCCCCTTTGTGATAATTCACCCCGGTGGGTGTTCCATGAGTGACGAGCTTTTGACGGCTCTGATCCCAGCTCGTCGTATGCATCAGTCCCATGAGGCGGTCTCCCATATGCCATACCCGGTTGGCTCCCTGGTAAGTGTAAACAGGAGGGGCGATGGCGGTATGTCCATTCACATCCGTCACGAACAATCCAAAAGTGCGTTGGTCTCCCGTGTTCTCCTCAATCACGGCAGTAAATTCTTTCTCGCCTGTCGGTTTCCACCGTCGATAGATCGAACCATCAGCCGCATCGATTAACTTCACTTCTGCCAGACCAACATCACTCGTTGTCTTCAGAAGAATCCGAAACCTGTTGGTATTCGGACGAAACGGTTCGCCTTGGACGTTCTCACTCCGCCAGACCGATATCACCGGGCCATTGGTCAAGTAGGATGGAAGCACCTCTCCTCCCGCTCCCTTGCGGGCAAACTGGCTGATATCCGCTCCGGGCTGGGTGCGGAGAACAGTCATGTGCGCTTTTTCCAGTGCCGGTCCTATTGACTTGGGGGCCTTGAGTCGCACGAGGGATATGGGCAGCAGATGCATGTCATTGGCCTCACAGTTCAAAAGCCAGCGATTGACGCTGTCATCCACAAGTTTTCTCCCATCATAGGTCAGGGGTGCGCAAGCCATGACCACGTGTTCCCACCAGGGATTGTAGGGCATTTTGCCGAGTTCCGCAGGCACCTGGCCAATCGTCCAAGCATACGACAGGGCGAGACCGGTCGGTTGGATGATCCTCCCCTGCTCATCAAAATACTTTCTCTCCGGCAGGAATGGTGCGCCAGGATAAAACCGATAAACTCCGTTGACATCGTATGCGCCAAATCCCGGCACAATGACAAATTTTTCATCGCTGTTCTTCCGACATTCCTCCACCAGTGCCTTGTAGGTTTCAGGCGTGTGTTTGTTTGGATCATCTGTAAAGACGAGATAGTCCAGGCCCGCCTCACGGGCCGCCTTGGCCCAATCGGCAACCGTGCCGGTTCCTCCACCCTGGGCACTAAAGGCACCAAAGAGTCCACGGAGGCCGGGCTCCGACTGCACATTGGTCCAATCCACATCCTTCCAAACGGCGGGAGTGAGATCGACCGCAGTGTCTGGCTTCTTCTTTGGAGGCTGGTACCCCCCGAACCCCTCTCCGGCCAGTGCCGGTTCGGCGAGCCAGCGCCAGGAATTTAAAAGCAATCGCTGTCCGTCACTGAAATGAATGCCGTCCCCATTGAAAAGAAACGCCTCCTTCATCGCGGGATGGCCGTAGTTTCCCCATGTCCATGCCGTATAAATGGGCTGCACCATCATCCGACCGACACGTTCCCCCTCCGCATCCCGGACGCCCACAACCTCCGGACGTGTGGAATAGGTGCCGGTTTGATCGGTAAACTTGAAAACGCGCTCACCGCTTCCAGCCTTAATGCCATTGATCGTTGTGCGCGCGCTGTCCATGCCCCGAACAATGACTTCCCAGGACTTTCCAAATTTCATAGGAATCGTCGCGGGCCAGCCCCATTCTCCGATGCGTCCAAAGAACAGTCCCCGAACCCCCTCGGTAACGGGATGAGGTTTGATGTCCGTTGTCCAGATATACCGCATGCGGTCACGAAACGACGCCATCAGGGAAACCGAGACGTCGTGGGAGGGGTCATCCAATGCCTCATTCAAGGCCACAGCATCAATCCGCTTGCCGATACTTTCATTCCACGCATCCGCGCCATATCCGGCTCCAAGCGGTGTAAACAGTAGTCCTCCACCCTGGCGGTTATACTCCAGAAGATTGGCAACTACTCCGGGCTTGATGCCTTCGCGCACAACCTGTGGATCCCATGGCCGCTCGAGCGGACCACTTGCGATCACCACATGAAACTGCTTGAGGAATTCCACCGAGTAATTCTTGGGATCCGCCCCTGTGGGATCAGTCGCCATCGGACCGTAAATTTTGATTCCTTCTTTTTTACAAAGTTCGACGTAGTTGGGGTGCGCCCAGATATAGTATCCCAAAAGCAGCACATTGATCTCCGGTTTTTCGGTGATAACAACCGGCTCAGGCGATTTCGGGTCCTCCCCGGTTGCCGCCTTGAGATTTCCGACGGAGCATGCCATTGCCAGAGAGATCTGCATCCCCAGCGACACACCGCGAACGCAACCCAGACGCCATGAAGACATGGTTTTCTTGGCGATATCCCGCACGTGGGCGGGCAAAGGTATTCTGGCACTTTGACCTTGAGCTCTTTCTGTCGAGGAATTGGGAGGCATCGAAAAGTTTTTCTGTAATTGGGGATTCTTTTACCGCTGTCAGTTCCGCCAAAGCCCTCTGAGATTTTTCATGTGTGATGCGAAAAATCCTGGGACCATGACGGAAGAACACCCAAAACCTCTTTCAGAGATGGAACTCCGTCAAGATATTTGGTGTCATTTGTCGTTCTTTTTATGAAACCATTGACAAGATCGAGAGGATGACGCAATTTTTCGGCGCGTTGGTTGACATGAATGACAAAACGAATTCCCGGGTCGGTCGGATTGCCTTGGCAGAAATCACTCTTGCCGTCTTCTTCGGGGCATGGAGCGTGCCACTGCATGCCATGACGCTCAATATGGCAGTGCCCTTCTCGTCAAAACCGGCTTCTCCGCAGGATGCGCGGCTGGTGTTCTGGTCTCCTCAGGAGGAATCTCTCATTTTTTCGAAAGAAAACGAGATTGTCATTCGCTGTCAGACCGGATTGCGAGCCGTTGGTCTCGAATGGACGCTGTCACGAAACGCGTTCAACACATCCTTTGCGAGCGGGGTTGGAGAGCCGTTGCCGGAGAACGCATTCGTGATCCGCATTCCGACTCGGAACCTGAAACCCGGATTCTTCGATCTGCGGGTGAAACTGGATTCCGGAGACGAAACGCGAATCCCCGGAGTCTGTACGTTCGGTTTTCAAATCGATAAGATTCCCCTCTCTGTGAATCGTCCCGACGATTTTAAGAAATTTTGGGATGAGGGGAAATCCGAACTCAGTCAGATCCCTTTCGATCCGAAAATCGGGGAGATGGAGACCTTTCAGGGCAGGGAGATTGACGCCTATAACATGTCGCACGCCGCCTTGCCGGGTGACTACGACCCCGAGGGTCATCAAACGGAAGAAGTGGAATCCTGCAAAATCGATATTGCGGGCCCCAACGGGAGTCGTATCCATGCATGGTTGGCCAAGCCCAAAGGCTCGGGCCCCTTTCCCGCCATGTTGATTCTGCCGGGAGCGGGATTCAACGCACGTCCGAGGCCACTGGAGCATGCGCGTCATGGATACCTTGCCTTGGACATTCAGATTCATGGCCAGCCAGTGGATCTGAAAAACTACGAAAAGCTCCCGGGTTATTACGACAACTTCGTCTTCGATCCTCCGGAAGAGTATTATTACCGAAAGATTTACCTCAACGCTCTTCAGGCACTGGAATATCTTTTTTCCCGCGAAGACGTTGATAAGAATCGTGTGGTTTTGGCTGGGGGCAGTCAGGGAGGCCGTCTTGCCGTGGTACTCGCCGCCTTGGAACCCAGGGTCGCGGCTGCGGTCGCCACCATCACAAATGGCGGGAATGTCCCGTACCTGGAGTGGGTCATCCATTGTAATGCCGCCAAACCACCCACCGACGGAATGGATCAGGACATCCCGCCGCCCGTCTCGGATCCGGTGGCAGGGCATTGCCGGAGCTACTATGATCCCATGAACTTCGCTCCGGATGTAAAATGCCCCATTTTAATGGCGGCAGGTTTGATTGATCCGATTTCTCCCCCCGCAAGTGTCTTTCCTGTCTATGATCAATTGGGAGCGAAAGAAAAGCAGATGATCATCCTCCCGGGTCTTGGCCATGATTGGTCGCCCGAATTCGACCGACGTGCTTGGCGCTGGCTGCATGACAGGTTGAAACTCACGAAAGCAAAGAACCCGAGCTAGGTTTAATATGCACGTCCATCAGTTAGAGACCGCCTCCCTTGTCCTCCGCTTCGATCCATTTAGTTCCACTGTTTCTCTCAAAGAGAGAGATTCCGACGTTCCACTCATCCAGGTTAACCATCCGGTTTTCCTCGCGCCTTGGCTTGATGGTTCAAGTCAGAATGTCAAACTCACGGACATTTGCGGGGAGAGGGACACACTGACGTTTCAGTATGAGTGTTCTTCCTTTTCCGAAATGACGGTTCAGTTTGTCGCCAGGGATCAGGAGGATGCCTTGGACTTTTCCTGCTCCTTTGTTCCGCACGGCGACACTCATCTCAATCGACTCGATCTTTTCCCGGAGGGAACCGGACTAAATTTTCAAGAGCTTGTCAACTTCCGCAATCGCCATCATACACATCGCACTTGGCCCGAGTTGTTACTGGGCGGGAAAGGGTGTGAGACGAGCACGGACTCGACCGATTGGCAATTCGCGCCACACCCCACCGCATTTGCCCTCGTTCACAACGAAGTCTCTCTCTTTTGCGGAATGTTGGATTTGGCGCAAACCTTTGGGATGCGTTTTGCCGCCGAAAACTACCAGGTTCGGCACTGGTTTCTGGATTTCGGCGCGAAACCTCATGGCCTGTGCCTGCGTGCCAACCAACGGTTCGATTCGCCCACGTTCCGTCTCTACAGCCGGAAGAACCGCGATCCCTATCAGCTCCATGGTGAGTTTGGCGATATGTTGGTTCGCGCGGGACGGATCCCCGACCCAATTCTCAAGCACCGCGAAACATGGTGGCAGGAACCCCTCTATTGCACCTGGATCGACCAATGCCTCGGCAGCGACGCCAGGATCGCCGACGAACTGCAAGAGCAAGCTCAAGTCGCCGAGGAAAATAGTGCCGTCACCTTTCTTAACGACGCCCTGGTGCGTCGCGCCGTTGCGGAGATTGAGAATGAAAAGCTGCCGATCCGAACCATATTGATTGACGATGGATGGTCAGTGACACGCGGGCAATGGGAGCCGGAGCCTTCGCGGTTTCCCGATCTGCGCAAGTTGGTGGATGATCTTCATGAGAAGGGATTCAAGGTCGTGGTTTGGTGGAACTGGGCGGAAATTTCGCCCTCCGCTGTGGTGAACCCGGCGCATTTGATGGGTAAAGGAAAATTGAATCGTCATGGGTTTCGCATGCGGGACTATTCCAACCCCTTGACACAGGAAGAGTATTTGAAACCGCTCTTCCGAAAGCTCTTTTCCTCGGAGTCGGATTGCTTCGATTTGGATGGGGTCAAAACGGACTTTCTCGCCGACAAAGTACATCCCGACATGCCATTGTTTGATCCCTCATGGAGGGGAGAGGAAAATTATATTTATCACGTCACACGCCTCTTTTACACGGAATTGAAGGCAATCAAACCGGACGCTGTTCACATCGGCTGTGCCGGGAATTATTGGCTGGCGGAGTTCATCGATATTAACCGGACCTACGACATCCCGTCAGGCAATTGGTTCGACCATGAGGAGCGCGCAAGGATGCTCAGAGCCACCACTCCAGGTTGTCCCGTAGCCTATGATTTCCACAATTTTTTGGAAGGAATGACTCTTTACTTCAAATCGGCTCGCCGTCTTGGCGCATCCGTCCAAATCGGCAATGTTTTGTATTATCGGAACAATCGGTTTTCAACACCGCAGATTACAGATTCCACGTATCGAAAGGTCGTTCACGCGGGCTTGATGTCTGCGAATCCGATCTTCTCGCGGCTCCACGGACTTCATATTCCTGCGCCAGTCAAAGCTGATTGAATTACCCAAGAACTACCATTGCAGAAGCTCTTCCTCAAACCGGGGCAGATTTTGAATTTTCGTATGGCGTGCCTCCCCCTCTCGGCGTTCATCTTCTATCATTGAAATCGCCTGTCGGAGGATCTCCCGAATGTCATAACCCAGCCACGAAACCGGCGCGTAAACTTTCGGCTGCCAGGGATAATTACAATGAGAAATAATCGGCAGATTCTCCCTTGAGGGGCAAAAATCTCGCACCCCAAGCGTGACCATTTCCGTCAAGTTGTCATTCTCCACAATGAACACATCCGGGCGATTCTCACGGGGCAGGGAAAAAAGCAATTCCATCACCGCATGAGCCTCTCTGGGCAAATTGAGATGAATGGTATGGATCCAAGCGGAGCGGGTCTCCAGCTTGTTCGCCCGAAGTAACTCCATGCTCACTTCCACGGCCTTGGACTCAAAGGCATGAAGGAATAATCCGACCCGGGATCGACCCCACTGGTGAATTCTTTCGATGGCCCGTTCCATGAACAAATCTTTGGTAGGCTTTTTTGAAGGTAGTTTCGCATCCTGGTTATACATAAGCTTGGAGAGCACCACGCGCGGGACGTTGGGGGTATCAATCAGGGCGGTTCCCACCAAATCTGCGGGTTCCCGATGAAAAATTAGTCCCGCATAAAGATGACGCCTTACCAGGTTGCCTATTTTGCTTATGATATCGGTACGCTTGTGATCCTGCCCAATATGAAAAACATCCAGATCCAAACCCTCCCGTTGCAGGCGTTCCGCCTCCTTCTCGAGGGCGGTGACATAAATATTGGGATCGCCAGCCCAGTCAATGATCAAGGCGTGACGATGAAGATGGGGAGGAGACTTCCGAATAAAAGTACCGAGCGATCCCCGAGACTCCGTAAAGCCGACTTTTGCCAATTCTTTCAGGACAGATACAACTGTGCGTGAACTGGCATCAAATTCCAGAGAGAGGTCCCGGCGTGTCGGCAGGCGACTGTTTGGAGGGAATTCTCCCTGAACAATGCGTCTCACCAAAGCCTCATAGATGGCGTTATGACGGTCTGGCGGCCTGCCCAGAGTTCGGAGTAAAGTTGATGGAAGTTGGTTGTCGATGAATAGCTTACAACCATATTTATGGTGAAAAGACAACTCAAAAAGAGACACATGAGTTTTTCTCCGACGCACGACATTTTGCGCACTTCGCTCCTCGAAATCTTATGAGATTTGCCTTTGTCAGTGCGAGTCTTTCTTCCTCTCAACCATCGTTCATCTCCAAATGACACGTCTTTTACAGAAAAAATAGTGCAGCCCTTTACCAGATTCAGTAATTTACTAGGCGCACTCAAGTTGCAATATCTAGGCCAACTTTCTCATTTGTCAACCATCATGGCATCCTCAATCACCGGTCCTTCCAAGCCCACTTTACACAACCATCCCCACTATGCATGGCTTCGAGGGTTTAACATTGTTCCGTCTTGGGCGGCACGAATCGAACAAGCCTGGTGGAATTATGATCCCGACGCCTTTCGTGCTGAGATTGCTCTGGCCGCCCAAGTGCATTCGAACTGCATTCGGTTGTGGATGGAGTTTTCCGCCTGGATGGCTGACCCGAATGGCGTCCAAGCGGCATTTCTTGATGCGGTGTCGGCAATTGATTCACTGGGTATGAAGACGATGCCCTGTCTGTTTAATCGTTGGCACGATCGGGATTACGACTACGGTGGAACTTCCAACGAGGATCTGCATCACAATCTTGATCCTAAACTCGAGTATGTCCGAGCTCTGGTGTTGCCTTTGGCAACTGATGATCGAATTCTGCTTTGGGATCTTTGCAATGAGCCTTCCACCTGCCGCCTGGACGATCCGATTGCCGCCTGGGAAATTCACTGGCTCAGCCGTGTTGCCGATACGGTTCGCGCGGTTGGTGCCAGGCAGCCGATTACCATTGGCACTCATCAGTCCGGAAAAAATATGGACATCTTTGCACCGCTCTGCGACGTGCTTTGCTGTCATCCCTATGGACGGACACCCGAAGAACTTGCACTAATGCTCACGGTCTGCAAACAGGTCCAACAGCGCCACGGAAAACCGATGCTATCCAATGAGACCATTCCTGGTTGCCTCGACGACCTCAAGCGTGCGGAATGCGCCAGATGGACCATTCCGATGATGGAAGATGCCGGGTACGGCTGGATGGGCTGGGGATTGAAGGAGGGTAAGACCGTTTCTACGCGAAGGGACCGTCACGATACCAACGGCATTGACGGTGAGGGCTTCCACGCCTGGTTTACTGCTGACGGAATCTTACGTCACGGCCTGGAATTTCTAAGAGATCAACCGCGCTTCAGTTCCCCTTGGATGGCGGACACATAAGAGACAAGCGGATATCGCTTCTCGATTACGCGGTACTTTGTGCGGGGGCGGCTCTCAGCCGGACTCTTCAGATCTGGTTGGGCAGATCCGCATCCTCCTGTTCGCGGGAAGATAATCGTGGAATTAGAGCACGATCACGAACGGGAGTTTTTGGTCGTTCTGTGGCGATGAAAGAACATCAGGAACATGCCGAAAATGATCATGAGCCTCCAGGTCTGAGGTTCGGGAACCACTGTCATATTCACGAATTCGCTGTTGGCGAGATACTGCCCGCTAAAGTTATCTCCGCCAGTCGTGGCGTCATATTGGATCTGCCATTCCTGTCCATTAAAGGAGAACGTATCCAGATTTGCCAATGCTGTAGAATTGTAGGTGAATAATCCTCCATTCCAAGTCCCGGTGTAGTTGAGAAGCGTGAACGTGGTGCCCAGCGCAAACGAACCCGCATCGAGGTTTGTCAGGTTCAAAGTTACGACATTGTTCAAGTTTAGATCACCTGTGATCAATTGAAGATCCGCTCCAACGGCAGTGGAAACTCCCGAATCCACCTCGTAATCAAAGGTCGAGTTGTTGTTAAGGGTCAGAGTGCCGGAACCGAGGGTCTCGATACTCGCTCCTGGTGCGAGTGTCCCGCCAGATGCCACCGTGATCGAGCCGGTTAGTGCTCCTGTTCCTCCCAAAACGCCGCCGTTCACGGTGACATTCCCCGTCCCCAAACCACTGCCTGCGGTGTTGTTGATCAGCAAGGTGCCGGCACTCACCTGCGTATCCCCGGTATGAGAATTTGCGCCAGTGAGCTTCACGGTTCCTGCACCAATTTTGCTCAAACCTCCTGAACCCGAGAAGACTCCGCTAAAAGTGACGGCGTTCGATCCGGTTGTCACACTGGTCAACTGGGTGGTGGCGCCCAGGGCCACCGCCCCGGAGAACAGTGAGTTGTCATTTGTGTTGCCACCAAGGGTGGTGACTCCGGTCCCGCCAGTTGCGGTGCCGGTTACTGTGATGTCCCGCTCGATGGTGAACGCGCCACCGGTGAGCAAAGCCTTCGTCGCCGCGCCTGAACTGGCATCACCCATGACAATGGCTGTCGTGCCTGTACCAAAGGCACCGGGTTGGATGGCAAAAACACTGGTGCCGGTGGACGTAATGTCAATGGCTGCCCCACCCAGTGAGCGTGCAACCTGGAAGTTGGTGCCCGAGACGGAATTGACCACGTAGTAAGGAGTGCTGCCTGCAAGCCCTCCCGGCGTGCCAATTCCCACGTTCCCGGCTGGGTTCAGGTAAATCACATCCCCGTCAGACACGGTGCCTGCTCCGGTCGGAAGCGTGATTGTATTCGTCGTCGGATTCACTGACAAAGTGGCGAGTTCCTGGTAGTCCGTGGTCGTGTTGGCAGCTGGAGTGATGGCCGTTCCGCCTGGGGTGGCCGCCAACTGAAAGGTGGTCCCATTTCCATTAATCACATAATAAACCACCGGGACCGAGGTACGTCCTTCTCCTGCGAAAATCCCTTCGCCAACCGCTGTTCCCGCCGGGAAACCAATCGCGGTTCCGTTGGAAAGAGTTCCTGTAAACGTTTTGGTGGTTATATCCGAGGTGGTGGCTGTAAGCGAACCAACTTTTGTCGCTCCGGTGAGTAATGTTGCCGCCGAGTCTGTTCCGGCAATCAGTGTCCCCTGCCGTACGGTGGTTGTTCCACTGTAGGTGTTCGCTCCTGAAAGGGTCAGGCTGTTCGTACCACTTTTGATGAGATTGCCCCCATTAGTAAGGAAG
Organism: Chthoniobacterales bacterium; assembly: GCA_014879575.1. Taxonomy (GTDB): domain Bacteria; phylum Verrucomicrobiota; class Verrucomicrobiia; order Chthoniobacterales; family Terrimicrobiaceae; genus QYQL01. Next base: position 12,738 of record JACSRU010000156.1, read on the forward strand.
GGAGCGAATCCAGGAACCGAATCCTTCAACTCCGCTCCATAAATATTTCCGGAAAAAGTGGTATTGCCGGCCAGACTGGACGTACCGCCGACAGTGAGGGTCAATCCGCTGAGTCGCACTGCACCTTCCCCGGCTAATCCACCAATCGTTGGGTTTGTGATAAGAGCCAGGGTGGCACCGTTGGCCACAGTAACGGTATTGGTCGTCAAATTGGCATTGAGCCTCATACTTCCACCCAGCAACCGTACATCCACATTGGGAGTGACACTGCCTTCGAACGTGATGCGCTGACCGGAGATGCCACTGAAATTGGCAGGTGCGTAAAAGTTGATGCCATCGGATCCGACATTGGTCAGTGCCGATTGGATTGTCAGGGATCCCGCGGAGTTGTATATGAACGCCTCTTTGTTGTTGAAGTCCAGCGTCAAGGTATTTTGCAACGTGATTGTTCTGCTAACATTGGAAGTTGTGCGAAGAAGAGCACCACTTGCAATTGTCAGTGTCGGTGATCCCGATCCGCTGATGTTGTAATTGCTGCTCGAGCTTTCAATGGTTAAAGAATTGATCGTCCCACTCGTACTGACAGTTGTTGCCGAGCTGAGTTTTACATTATCTCCTGCGACAGCCCCTGTGAGGCTCGTGACATAGGTGCCGGTGTGACTATAGGCGACAATACCATTTGTGGCATCGTAACTGGCAAATTCCGTTGCCGCACCTGATCCGTAGCCATAGATGTTATCCGGTGCGACCAAAGCGTAAGGCAGAATGCCGTTCGTCAAGGTCGGGGCAGTCGTGAATTTGACATAGGTTTGTCCCTTGGACGGATCCCCGCCTTGAGAACCCCCAAGGGTGAGGAACATGGTGTTGTCGTTCGTCGCGTTGCCGTACCCCCCGGAAAACGTGACTGCGGTGCCCACGGCACGCGTAAGACTGCCTGCGGTAAGCGTCACGTTTCCACTGGTGGTGCTATTGGTGCGAAGATTTACCCGGGAAATTCCAGACTGCAAATTGAGAGAGCCCACCACCTCGTTGATTGCCGTTCCGGTGGACGCTCCTTCGAGAACAAGATTGCCGAAATCCTGGGAATAGGATGTTCCAAACGAAGGCGAGTTGATCCCAAATGCCGAGCGATTCACATGCAGAAAGGACGTCATGGCATTGGCCCAACCTCCATTCAGGTTGATCACCGCCGTATCGTTCAAACGTGTCGCGCTCGCACCCGATGTTCCCGCACCGTTTTGCGGTGTGGAAGAATTGAGCAGCATCAAAGCTGAACCCGCTTTAACCGTGATACTGTCCGAGGCGAGTGCTCCGTCGGCACCCAACACACGCACTGCACCGGCATCAATATTCACGGATCCGCTGATGGATGTTGCGCCGAGGATATCCAAGGACCCAAGCCCGGTTTTGGTCAGACTGCCGGTGCCGCTTGCGGCATTCAACAGGGAAAGGTAGCCCCGATTGCTGACACCACCGTCCACTTCGATAACCGCTGACGAACCCAAAACCACATTGAGGGCGCTTGCCGGAGTGGTGGAACCAATATTCAGGGAATTCCCATTCGCCCCATCAATGGCTGTCGTCCGAATCCGGCCGTTGAGTGTGAGCGTGCGTGCCGTGCCTCCGGTGCTCTGCAGTTGAACGGATGTATTGCCGTAGGCACTGCCTGCTGACGGAGCGAAATTGAGGTCAGAAATGGTTGCATCCGTGGAAAATGTGATCGTCTGGATCGCATCATTTGCGGCACCGCCCGGAAAAAATGTGCCGGTAAACTGACCGTTTGGAGTTCCTCCCACCCAGTTGGCACCGGCGTTGTAGCTATAGGGGCCAGTACCGGTCTGGACCCACTGGGCCTGAGCACCGACCGTTGTAAGCCAAATGGCCATTGCCGCCAGCGAGAAATCCCAGCGGGAAAACAAACAATTTCTGCGGAAGCGAGCTGCGGGGAGGGATTTTTGATTTTTCATGACGAGAGGAGGGATGGACGGTTGGAAGATGTCTAGGAGTTAATCAATGGGAGAGCTTAAAGCGCATGGATTCATTTTGTCAACGAATTTTTACACCATGAAATCTGGCGGTCTGGCAAAAGGTCGATTCATTGGATGGAGGTTTTGGCGGTTTCGTGAAGTTCTGGTTACAAAAACTGTATCGCGGGCCGCAAGGCCGGAGAAATCTCCTCATTCGCGGCGACAAGGAGATCCTTGAAAACCGCACGGGACGATCGCGAAAACGGATTTATTGGGTAGGAAATCAAGGCCCGAGCCAAGAGTTCCGGATCTTCTGTGGCCAGGGCATCACCGAGCAGGGTCTGGTGAGCGGATAACCCCACTGTAAGACCTTGTACAACTTCCGGCACTTCGTACGGTCCATCGTGTGAGATTCCGGATTTCGAAATAATCTGGGAATACTCAACCACTTCCCGATCCTTAAAGCCAACGATAGCGCCTTCGTTGCGCCGACTGGTGACGATGCGCTCTTCGCGTACGCCGGCCAGGGCGGAAAAAATCCGCACAAAAATGTCGTTGTCGACACGTTGAAACCGGTGATCCTGCATCCCGAACGTGTTCCAAAACGCGTCATCAAGATCGCGTTCGGCCCACTGCTCAAACGCACGATTGCTTTCTTGGCGAGAGGCCGCTTGGCTGGCAAGAAAGGCCTTCAGTTCGTCGGCGGAAAGCACTCGATGCTTTCGCCGGGCCATCTCGACGGCCTCCTCGTAGCAAAGATGGGCCATGCCATCCCCCTCTGTGGAAAAGATGAGCACCCCCAGTTCCCGCCAAAATCGCACCAACTGGGAAACGCTGTTTTGAATATTGGTTCGGGCACTTTCACTCCATCGCTCACTCAACTCCGGGATCGGCCAGTCCGGTCCCAAACGCTCACGCAGGGCGTCGAAAAGATCCCCTCCCTTCCAAGTGCCTCCAGTAATGTAACTCAGATGGTTGACGCCAGCCGCCGTGACCTCGATATGGTCGGCCTCCTCATCGCTTCCAAAGATCCGGGCAATATCCCAACGATGATTCGTAAACCCCTGGCAGACTCCCAACGTTCGAATCCGCGTGTGGTTGTTGATCATTCCCGAAATCACCGCGACCGGATTCACAAAATTTACCAACAGGGCCTCCGGACAGCGGGTTTCCATCAGGCGGGCAATCTGCAACAGGGTCGGGGCAATTTTGACTCCACAGAAAGATCCCAAGGGGGAGACATTGTCAGAGGCAATGAACCCGTGGCGCAGGCAAATCTCCTCCCCGACAACCATCGCCCGGGTGGACAAAGCCGGCATGATTACGCCCACCACACTCGCCCCCTCGAGGGCACCTTCCAGTGGTTGACTCCAGTGAATTCGCGTGTTGCTGTTTCGCAATTCGGGAGTCATCGAAAGAATCCGCGCCATCGCTTCCGCCCGTGTCGGATTGAGATCCACCAGGCATATCTCGCCATCTTCCAGCGCTCCCGGCACAGCCAACGCGCTTCGAACTATTCCAAGAACGCGGTGCGCACCTCCTCCAACGACAACAATTTTCATTTGAGGCGGATGAGTGGAACCACGCTGGTGAAGTCGCGGGTAAAAAGTTGAATGGATTTCACAGGTCGTAGAACTGGAAGTCAGTCTTCCGAAAGCAATCTTGAGTGTCAATAACAGTTTTAACACCTGTTGACAATTTTCTCATCTTCTCCTACATGGGAGCAGGAAAGGAAATTTTTCCATATTCTTACCGTGAGAGAACGCCCACACATTTTCCGTCTCCAGGCCTTCCCCCTGAAGGGCTTCACCCTCATCGAGGTGGTTCTCTCACTGGGTCTCTGCTCCTTCGCATTGATTTCACTGATCTCCCTGTTGCCTGTGTCCCTGAAGGCCGCAAAAAAATCCGTGGAAATTGCGCGAACAGCGAAATTGACGCAGCAGATGGTTGCCGAACTTTCTCAAAGCCGTTTCACAAATCTTGTTGCACTTTCCGGGGCGGTCATCGAGCGCACGTACGATTACGACGGAAATCCCACCACCAACAGCAATTCCGTCCACTTCACTCTGACTGCACGAATTCACGGCACGACAACCCTTCCGGGAGCGGCGGACACCTCGTCAAGCCTAGCCCGGGTGGAAATCGAAGTAAAAACTCCCGACCGAACCTCACCCAACAGGATTGCGATTGTCCTCTCAGACTTGGGATATTAACCGCCTCCCACGCAGAAAATGGCCAATGAAAACGTCAATATGATCGTCGGAAAGACGGGTGTTTTCGGGGAGAGGAAGATCGAGGAACCATCCAGCCTGTGCAACCTCAAGCCGGATGCCTTCCTCTCATTTCTTGGGGTAGCACCATTCCGTTCAGGGCAAATGGCGAAGAACAATCTTCACGGTTTCACGATCCTTGAATTGCTCGTGGCTTCCGCTGTTTTCTCACTCATTTTGATAATGTTATTATCTCTTACAGATATTACTTCCCGCACTTGGAAGGAGACGACGGAAAAGATGCACAGCTTCGAGGAGGCGCGCTCGGCGTTTGATCGCATCACGGCAAACGTCGCCCAGGCCACGCTCAACACCTATTGGGATTACGACTCACCGGTTGCACCAACGCTTTATGAACGTCGCTCCGAGTTGCAGTTTTTGTGTCTTCCCATGACAAACATGGGTGCCGGATTTCATGAACCGATCTTCCCGACACACGGGATTTTTTTTCAGGCCCCTTCTGGCGCAGTCGCTGACAAGAGCACCTTGGACGATCTACCCCAGTTGCTGAACGCCTTTGGCTATTTCGTGGAGTATGGCAGCGATGCGGCAGAGCGTCCGGGATTTCTTCCTCCCAGCGTCTCTCCCAGACACCGGTATCGTCTGAAAGAATGGAAACCGGCTTCCGAAAGTTTTTCTCTCTATGCCAACACCTCAGGAACCAATGGAAGAACGTATCTGGGTTCGCAGACCTTCAACTGGCTGACCTTGAATTCTCCGATTGCCAGAACGGTAGCTGAAAATGTCATCGCGCTTATCGTCAATCCCCGAAACCCGGAGGTGCCATCCAGTGCGCCCGTGCCACTCACGACGGACTTCATCTACAATTCCCGAAACAACGGATTGAACGCCTTGGACAAAAGCCAGCGTCACCAACTGCCACCCGAAGTGGAGATCATCATGGTGGCTATTGACGAAACTTCAGCCGTACGGAGTCTATCAAATTCGACAAATTCTCCCGATTTGACCGCCGGATTGTTCCACGATCCTGAGAAGATCGAAGACGACCTCAAAAATCTCACAAACTCTCTCACCGCAAAGAATCTCCGGCATATCGTCCTGCGATCCACCGTGAAAATTCGGGCCGCCCGATGGAGTCAGGATTAAATCCATGAAGGCGCACCCCGCTCCGCTTTTCCAGAAGGCCGCCATGACCCTGGTGGAACTCCTCGCAGTCGTGGCCATCCTTGCCATTCTGATCGTTGCGTCATCAACCGCTTTGACCAACGTGAAACGCAGTGCCGAACTGAAGACCTCAGCAGCCCAGGTGTTTGATGCCTTGGCGATGGCTCGCCAATCCGCCATCGCTTTGAATGCATCCATCGAAGTGCGTATCTACTCCCAAAATGGGAGGTGTTTTCTCAGGCTGTTCCGGATTGCACAAAATGGTACGGTGGAGGAACAGATTGACCGCATCATACGGCTGCCCGAATCCGTCACATTCAGCACAAATGCCACATGGTCCACGCTCCTGACCGACGCGATCACAGGTCCTGAAGCCTCGGATTCCTTCGGGACATACCGCCGGTTTCGGTTCAAACCAAACGGCACGACAAATCTCGGTGGGACGGCGCCCGCCACGATCACCCTGATCTACAAAAACGATTCCGAGAACTCCTCGTTTCCCGCAAATTTCTTCACCCTGCAAATCGACCTCCAAACTGGATACGTCATCACCTTCAGACCCTCATGATTCCAAGCCGTTTTTGCAAGACGAACCCACGAGGTTCCGCGCTTGTGACCGTCCTTGCCTGCCTGATCTTTGTTTCTGTGCTTCTGGTCGCCTTCCTGGCGAGCATGCGCTCTCAAGTTCAGATTTCCCAATCCGGCTCGGACAGCAGTGAAGCCCGGACCCTGGCCGACACAGCCGTCAACATTGTTGTTTCGCAGATCCGTGAAGCCACCAGCCTGGCGGGTCAACAGGGTCTGGCCTGGGCCTCTCAGCCCGGGATGATCCGTCTCTACTCAGACAGCGGGGCTGCCGGTTTCTTCAAGCTCTACAGTTCGGATCGCATGACGGGATCCACCGCATTCAATCCCTTCGCTCCAACCGAGAGCATCCCTGCCGATTGGGCCAATTCGCCTGCCCTTTTCACCGACTTGAATTCTCCTGTGAACGGCGTCTATCCGATTCTCAACCCTGCTGCCATCGATCCCAATCCGGGAATCGCCGGGACAGGAGGCTCCAGCGTGGCCATCGATGAGTTTACCGTCACTTCCGCGCCAACCGGCGGCGGGAATTCCCTTCCGATGCCGGTTCGCTGGCTCTACCTGCTGGCGGACGGCACTCTCCATGCTCCCGCCGCCACCAGTTCCGGCGAGCGGGCCGTCCTTTCCGCCGCCACGGAATCCAATCCCATCATTGGGCGTGTCGCATTCTGGGCGGATGACGAAACCTGTAAAGTGAACATCAACACCGCCTCTGTCAGCCTGGCTTCGACGAATATTGCCAGCACGCAACCTTATGAGACTCTCGACTACAATACCTTTTGGAACTCTCCGCACTTCTCGACCCGCGAAGACTACAATTTTGCAAACGAACAACCGGCTCAGGGCGAATACCAGCGATATCCCGGCCACCCCGCAACCGTCGGTCTGAATGCAGTCTTTCCCGCCGCGACCACCGCTCAAATCAATGAACTTTTCGCCATTGCTCCGCGGTATGCGTCAGGCGGATCCCAGGGAGGAAGCGTCAAATATCACGTGGCCTCCTGGATCGACCGAACGACACTCGCAGACCGCCTCTACTCCACGGTGGACGAGATCATCCTTCAGGTGCCTTCTGGAACGGCCAGCCGCACAGTCAACCCAGGCCTTACCAAGGAAAAAGTCCAGGCAGCTTCCTTTTTTCTTACCGCCAGCAGTCGCGCTCCGGAGCTGAACCTGTTCGGCCAACCGCGTGTTTCGATCTGGCCAACAGACAGTTCGGTCGCCAATCCCGCCAGCCCGTCCGCCACGGCAATCGACCGCTTGTTCGCATTTTGCGCGACACTTGGAAACGGATCGGCAGCCCGCCCGTTTTATTTCACTCGCAGCAGCGCAGTCAATGCCCTCGCCGACATTGGAATTCCGCGAAATGAGCGACTGCTCGATTATCTTGATATACTCACTGGAAAGACCGTTCCGGGTTTTGGAGGTGATTTCAAAACGAAATACACCACGCCGGAATCCCGGCAGATTCTCACGGAAATTTTTGACTATACTCCCCGGCATCATAAAGTCGGAATTCTAAATGTCTGAAAGTTTTCCGTAACCAGCGATTTGAG
>JACSRU010000012.1 GCA_014879575.1 Chthoniobacterales bacterium
GGAAACTGACGGAATGTTGCAGGCCAGAGACTCGTCCTAAATGCCCCTTAAGTTAGTGCCATTCGGGTCTGCACGCATTTGCGGAAATGGGACAATGAGGAGATCATCGGTCATCTGGCCAGGTCGGGGGTCACCTGGATCCGGGACGATTTTTTCTGGAAGTACATCGAAAAGGAGAAGGGGGTGTATCAATTGCCGGAGAGTTACAGCAAATGGCTGGACCTGGTGCATCAGGCCGGATTGAAGGTGGTGGCGATTTTTAATGGGTCCAACCCGCTCTATGCGCCGGACATTTATGATCCCAAGGCTTTCAGCAAAGCCGCCACGGAGTTTGCCCGGTTGACCCGGGGCAAGGTGGACGTGATCGAGATCCTCAACGAACCGGCCAATTTTGGCTTCAGCAAGCACTACGGCGGCCAATGGAACGGAATGGAGAGTGATGGATCCGAGAGCGCCTGGGTCAAAAAGTATGTGGAACTTTTGAATGAGTCCGCGGCGGCCATCAAAAAAGTGAATCCCGAGGTCAAAGTGATCGGGCTGGGAAGCGTGACGCCGGTCAATTTTCGGCAGTTGGCAAAAGGAATCGCGCCGGAAGTCGATGGGATGGTGGACCATCCCTACAGTTTCCGGCTGGTCCCCGAACAGGTCCCTTTCAGTGACAGCGAGGCGATTCGGACGCGCGACGGCATCGTGACCGCCGACGCCCAGGGAACCTTCGCATCGCAAATCCGGCTTTATCGGGAACAGGCTGCCAAGCACCAGGGGCCCCGGGAACTCTGGCTGACGGAATGGGGCTGGCCGACCTATCATGAGGCCAAAGCAGGAGGGATATATCCGGGCGTCACCGAAGCCACCCAGGCCAAGTATATTCTCAGGCGGCTCTTCCTCTCCCTCGGGCTGGGCGTCGATTACACCTTCGTTTACGATTTCGTGGATGACGGGAGATCGCCCTACGACGCCGAACATCATTTCGGTCTCCTCGATGCGGACCTGAAACCCAAGCCGTCGTTTCATGCCGTCAAGCGCTTCACCGAGTTGATGGCGCCCTATCGGCCGGCGGCGAATGCCCTGGATGTGACGGTCTTTCCAATAACCAACCGCCCCGATGCCCATCCCATCGTGTGGGATGGGGCTCCCTTTCAGGCACCGGGCAAGGTGATGGTCCAGCAGTTTCAGACGGACGGTGGGAAGAAGCTCGTGGCCCTCTGGTCGGGGGAGCGGGCCAGCGGGGAACTCCATCCTCTGCTGGCCGACATCGAAATTCGTTCAAACGAACCTGTGTTGAAGATGTTTCGCACCGACATGATGACCGGCAACCGCGAGGCGATGGAATTCGAGAATCGCGGGGGGCGCATCTTCGTCCAGAAAACATCCATCCCCGATTATCCCGTCGTCCTTGAAATCAACTAGCCTCCCCATCCTTATGCATCGATTCCTCGCATCCCTCCTGACAGCCGGCCTGATTCTCGCCCCGACGGCGTTCGCCGAAACCGATCTCGAGCTGTTTACTCCCGGAAAGAAATGGAGTTTTTCCAACGGCGCGGAATTTCCTCCCGGAGGCCAGGGAGGCTTTGCGCTGGAGGAAGTCGATGGCCAGCCGGTCGGAGTCTTGGCGTTCGATTTCACCGACGGGGGAACCTATGTGGCCGCCTCGACAAAGACAAATATCCCGGAGGGGTACGGCGAAATTCGCTTCGATGTGAAGTCCCCTTCCCCGATGGCGCTTGGCATCCGCCTGGTGGACAGCACCGGCCAGATGCACCAAACGGAACTTCCCTACACCGACGCCGGAGACTGGCAGACCCTTCGCGTGGATCTTCTCCGAAAAGCCGGAACCCGGTTTGGCGGGGCGAACGACGGCGTCCTGCATTTCCCCATCACCGGTGTCTCCATCCTGGTCAATCGGCGGGGCGCTTCGGAACCGGGGGATCTTTTGCTGAAAAACCTCATCCTTTTACACTAAAGCTATGAATTTCCCCCCTCGGACGCCGGTCGGGAGATCGTCCGGGTTCACCCTTGTCGAGATTCTTGTCAGCATCAGCCTGATTCTTGTGATCGCAGCTCTTCTCACGGCTGCACTCGGCAAGACACGGGTAAAGGCACACCAAACACAAAGCGTGGCCAACCTTCACCAGATTGGAATCGCCATGCTTCAATACGCCGCGGATCATGAGATGGATCTACCGAATCGGGCGGAATCGAACAAACCCACTATCGTCTCCGACCAGATCATGTCGCCGTACCTTCCCCGCCTGGACAAAGCCTGGATTTGTCCGGTCATAAAATCCCTCAAACAGTTCGGGATCGCGCTGAGCGACCAGGGACGGTACATCTACAACTGGCGGCTGACCAACTTCACGGACGGTTGGAGGGACCATGTGTCGGCCATTCGCCTGACGGCGATTGAAAGCCCTTCCGAGGCCATGCTGGCCGCCAATCTGAGTGCCGGCATGCGCGGGGGATATGGCGACGGCTTTGCCAATGTGCTGTTTGCCGATGGCGGAGTGCGCCGGATTGCGGACCGCTCCCACCTCGGCGGAAGCGTGACGTCCATGGACTGCGTGAACCGGAACTATCTGATGACTTTCGGGGGAAAACTCCGCGGATATGACTACTGATCGCGAACTTGTGAATGTGCGGCGCGGCGAAAAGTTGGGGCGTTTGCCCGGGCTGGGAAATCGGCGGCTCGATGAGAGGGGAGGGATGGCAACCGCACGATTGCCGTCCCTGTGCGCGTTGCCATGAATCCCGTCCCGCTCGCCGATTTCTTTGATTCCGGCACTGATGCTTCCGCCGCATTTCGAAGGGCTTTCTCGGCGGGAGCGCGTGAGCTGTTTCTTCCCCCCGGCCGGTATTTGCTCCGGGAGACCATCCGCGTCCCCTCGGGAACGCATCTGCGCGTCCATCCGGAGGCCCGCCTGATATTGGCGGATGGCGCGGCCCGGCAGCCAGGCGACTACCTGTTGACCAACGCAGATCCCGGAGGCGGAAATCGGGAAATTGTTATCGAAGGCGGGGTTTGGGATGGAAACAATCGAGGGAACCCGCGACCGGAGGGATTGTTCGCCGAGGGATACAGCGGTGCCATGTTTCATTTTGAAAATGTGGACGGCCTGGTGATGCGGGATCTGACCATGACCAATGCGGAGGCCTACTACAGCCGACTCACCCGGGTGCGGAACTTTGTGATCGAGACCCTTCGATTCGACTCCGACAATGTGCGGCCCAATAATGACGGCGTGCACCTCGGAGGCAACTGCCGGTGTGGAACAATCAGAAATCTCCGGGGTTTGCGCCCGGGTGTGACCGGGGATGACATGGTGCCGCTCAACGCGGACGACGCCCTGCAGCGGACCGAGGTCCGGGGCATGACGAATGGCCCGATTGAAGATATCGAGATCGACGGTCTTGAGGCGGAGGATTGCCATTCCTTTGTCCGGCTCTTGAGCGTCCGGTCTCCGATCCGCAATGTCCGGATTGCGAACGTCACCGGCACGTGCGAGGTTTCCGCCATCAATGCGGATGCGGCCAGAGGCTGTCGGGTTCCCCTTTTTGACGAAAGTGACCCGTCTTACGCCGAAGGAGTTGGCCTGCTGGAGAATATTGAGGCGCGCAATTTCCGGGTCGCCAAGTCGCGCGCCAATGGCATCGCCCTCGTACGGCTGGAAACGCGGATGAGAAATTTGACCGTCAGCGGATTTCGGAGAATGACGGAGCGCGATCAAGATCCGGACGCTCCGGTGTTGAGCGTTCGTCACACGTCGCCGGAGGAAATGTCTTTCCGGGACACTTGGACGGGGTCAGTCCCATAACTTATAATTCTGTCTTGTCGCAGGAGGGATTTCGGTTCCTTCCGAAGTAGTGTCTTGGAGCCGCCGAAGTGTGTCATCGCGCCAATCGGCTCAGCGACGAAACGATTTATGACGGCCTCAATTTCAAGCTGTCACCCCAAAGTTGAGGAACTGACAGCCAAGGATCTCGCTCAAGGCCTCACTGAGGAATCATCTGTCATTGGGCCGTTAGCAGCGGATTTTCTGAAATTGATGAAATCTGAAAGGTCGTAGGACAGCAAGGGAAGCAGGGGGCAGGCGACATGAGAAGCCGATGAATCGCCCTGCGAAGGGAGGCGGTCCGCCGAGTCTGAGGAAATCAGCGCTGCCCCCCCGGCAGCGATTCCGAAAGAGAGAAGTCCTCTGAATCTTTGAGGGGCTCAGAGAGAGGAAAAATGAGGGC
>JACSRU010000157.1 GCA_014879575.1 Chthoniobacterales bacterium
CTCAGCAACTGCGCCAGAATGTGCGCGTCCACCTTGTCCGTCTTCACCTGCGCCTCCGCGATGACCCGCGTCTTGCAGGGGTTCGCCAGCACGATCTTTCCTCCTTCCATCGCTCCTTCCAAAACCTCGTAGAGCCAATGCCAGTTCATCGAGGCCTCAAACACCACCTGGCATCCCGGCCATCGCTTCACCAACTCCACGAACCCCTGCGCCTGCGTGTGCTCAATCCTCCCACGCGACAGGATCTCCCCTTCCGTTCCCACCGCGCAGTAAACACTGTATCTCTTGTGATAATCGATGCCGATAAACACCGGCTTCGCCTGCTTTGTAGATGTCGTTTTCATAACACCTACAATCTACTCCATCCATTTTATGCCGCTTCCAGGCTCTCAACGCCCGCAGATCAAGCTTGCATCAGCTTTCATGTCGCCTGACCCCTCTGACCCCTCTGACCCCTGTCCCCCCGTCCGGGTGCCGTCAGACAATGAGGGAGGCTGATCAGAAAATCAAAATTTGCATTTCGCGTGTTACGCCTTGATTCCCGGCGGATCCCTGCGATTTTTTACGCCGAATCCGCCAGACATGCCCCCTGCCTCCACCGGTCCCACTCGTTCGCGTCCGCCTCTTTTCAAGTCGCTCTATGCGCAGGTCATAGTGGCGATCTTTGCCGGCGTGCTGCTCGGGCATTTTTTTCCGGAAACCGGGGCGGCCATGAAGCCCCTTGGGGACGGATTCATCAAACTGATCAAGATGCTGATTGCGCCGATCATCTTCTGTACGGTGGTGGTGGGAATCGCCGGCATGGAGGACATGAAAAAGGTCGGGCGGACGGGGGGACTGGCATTTTTGTATTTTGAAATCGTCAGCACCCTCGCCCTGATCCTGGGGCTGGTTGTGGTGAATGTCATCCGTCCCGGAGCCGGCATGAATGTCAATCCCGCCAGTCTGGATGCGGGGGCCGTCGCACAATATGCCGGGCCGGGTAAGATGCAGACGACCACGGAGTTCCTGCTGCACATCATTCCCACGACGGTGGTGGACGCCTTTGCGAAGGGGGAGATCCTGCAGGTGTTGTTCTTTTCCATGCTCTTTGGGTTTGCCCTGCATCGCTTCGGCGGACGCGGGACCGTCGTCTTCGATCTCATCGAGCGGACGTCGCATGTGTTCTTTGTGATTGTCGGATACATCATGAAAGTCGCTCCCCTCGGCGCGTTCGGGGCGATGGCATTTACCATCGGAAAATACGGCGCGGCCTCGCTCCTTCCGCTGGCCAAGCTCATGGGCTCGTTCTACCTCACGTGCCTGCTCTTCATCTTCCTGGTGCTGGGGAGCATTGGGCGCCTGCACGGATTCAGCGTCTGGAAGTTCATCCGCTACATCAAGGAGGAGATTCTCATCGTGCTCGGCACCTCGTCCTCGGAATCGGTCCTGCCGCGCATGATGGCCAAAATGGAAAATCTCGGCGTGAGAAAAAGCACCGTCGGCCTGGTGATCCCGACGGGATATTCCTTCAATCTCGACGGCACCGCGATCTACCTGACCATGGCGGCGGTGTTCATCGCGCAGGCGACAAACACCCCGCTCGACCTGATCCACCAGATCACCCTGCTTGCCGTGTTGTTGCTGACCTCGAAAGGCGCAGCCGGGGTGACCGGCAGCGGGTTTATCGTATTGGCCGCCACGCTCTCCGCCGTGGGACACGTGCCAGTCGCCGGACTGGCCCTGATCCTTGGCATCGACCGTTTCATGTCCGAAGCGCGGGCCATCACAAACCTGATCGGAAACGGCGTGGCCACAATCGTCGTCGGAAAGTGGTGCGGCGAACTGGACCTCCCGCAGCTGACGCGGGTGCTCAACAATGAGACCGATGCCGAAGCCAACTCCCCCGAAGTCGTCCTAAACCGCAAGGAAGATCATCTCTCGACCCCATTACTCTGACTCCTCCACGGCTCTGGGGTGGGCGGACTCGTAGGCGCGCTTCAGGCGCTCCGTGGTGACGTGGGTGTAAATTTGGGTGGTTGACAGGCTGGCGTGGCCGAGGAGGGTCTGCACACTCCGAAGATCGGCGCCGTTATCCAGAAGGTGGGTGGCGAAGCTGTGGCGCAACTTGTGGGGGGAAAGATTGGAGGGCAGTCCGGCCTGAACCAGACGGGTGCGCACCATGTGCCAGATCGTCCGGGTGGAAAGGCGGTTGCGGGACTTGTTGATGAACAGCGGCCCGTTGTGAACGCGGGCGGCCTGCCGGTATTTTGAGATCGCCTCGAGAGCCGGACCCCCGATCGGGCAGATCCGTTCCTTCGCCCCCTTGCCGGTGACGCGCGCGGTCTCACTAATGACGTCCACAGCGGACACATCCAGTCCGGCAAGTTCCGACAGCCGCATGCCGGTCGAATAGAAGAGCTCGAGGATTGCGAGATCACGCGCGGCCATCCAGGACGGTGCCTGCTGGCTTTTTTCCTGCGCGCCCGGCGTTTCGATCAACGACTCGGCCTGTCGCGGGGTCAGAAACCGGGGAAGTTGTTTTTCGGCCTTGGGGAGGAGGACTTCGCGCAGAACATTTTTTTCGACAAAATTCCGGCGGAGGAGAAACGCGTGGAACGCCCTCAAGGCTGAGAGCCGCAGACGTACGCTCGAGCGGGCCATGTCCTTCTTCATCATGTCGAGCATCCAGGCCCGGTAATCATCCGCGCCCGCCGCCGTCCAAGTGGTCTGCGGTCGAAATCTCCGGAACGCCTCGATGGCCGTCCGATAGGTGGTCACCGTGCGGGGCGAGGCATTTTGCTCGACCTCCAGGAACGTATAGAACGCCTCCGGCAACCTCTCGGATGCCGGTCGGATTTTTTGGGATTTTCTTTTCAGACTTTTGCGCCCATCGGGCTGGCCAGCGGGGGTTGGGCGGTGTGCCCGACATCGCCGGCGCGGGCGGTCCCCCTCTCGAACCGCAGGGTGGCCGAGCGGGATTCCACGCCATCGGGAGATGTGGCCACAATCGGGATCTCGTAGGTCCCGTCGGGAAAGACAAAATGGAACCGAAACGATCCGTCCGGTGCCAACTCGACGGGCTTCCCATCAATGGTGACCTTCGCTTGCGGGTGCGTGCCGCCGTAGAAGATCACCTCGGCATTGACATGCATGAAGAAATCCCTTTTTGCGATGCCGAAGGATCCGAGATTTTCCGAGCCGCCCCAACTGGCCGTTTCGGCATGGCTCCAACTCGAGAGTGCCGCCTGCGACCAACTCGAAAGCGAGGTGCCCGGCCAGCTGGAGGTCGCCGTCTGCAACCAGCTGGAAAAGGCCGCCGCATTCCAGGAGGACTCGCCGCCGGAGGTTTGCGTGGCTGCCAGCCAACTGGAAAGAACCGCCGCGCCCCAGGAGGATTGCGCTGCGCTCCCCCAGCTTGTTTCGCCGGATGAGGAAGTGGTCTTCACGGCCTCCGCCCAACTGGCGAGAGCCGCCGCTGCCCAACTGGAGAGCGCGGCCGGCGACCACGAAGAGACGCCCTCCAACGAGGAAAATGCACTGGAAAGGCTGCTGCCGGAGGGCAGCCACGGAATCCTGGCGAGCAGAGCACTCGATCCTTCGGAGTTCAGGCGTTGCGCAAGGTGTTCCCGGATGCGGGAACTCAGTTCCTCCGAATTCAAAGTGGTTGTCGCAAGTTCCCCGAGAAGGGCCTTGCCGAGAAGAGCCTCGAGCACAACCCGCTCATCCGGATTAATGGAGCGCGCGCCACTTCCTTCGAATGCCAGCAATTTTCCGTCGCGCTGCAGGCGACCAAGAGCTTGCAGGAGATCCTCGCCACCCCGGATCGTGCTGTGGAGGTTCTCCATGAGTTTCTGAAAACTCAGATGCAAGGGAATGGTCGCGAAGTCAAAGTCCTCGGAGTCCGAGATTTTGTCGCTCGGCGTGCGAGCGGGCAGCGAGCGGGCAATCCCATGCCACTGGACTCCGCGGTAATAGCCAATCTCCACCGCATACTCGCACCCCGCTCGGCCGACCGGAATATACCAGTTCCGGGTCTCAAACGGAACCTCGATTTCGGTTTCCACCTGATCCCTGGCGTCCATGATCCGGAGAAAGGTCTTCCCACCGGGATGTCGGGAAATGTCAATGTCCCAATAGGTAAAGAGCCAGTGGGGATCCTGGGCGACGAGAAAAATGGAATCCGTCCCATACGACCGGGGAAGTTCCCCGAGATCCTCCATGGACGGGATCGGGCGGCGGGTTGCCTTCGGGGATGTCGCAGATTTTTCGGGTGAAGATTTCTTGGCCTTGGGAGTTTCCTCCCGGGTTTTTCTGACTTTTTTCATAATGCGCACCTGTTGAACCAAACCGGCATCCACGACAAAACACAGGGAAAAAATCCGGCGCAATCCTTTTCTTGCCCCGGCGGACCCGCTTCCGTCCGCAGGGGGTTGCCACTTGAAATCCCTTTTGGGCTGCGTAGTTTTTAAAAATCATGAAATACTTGGTTCTCCGTGCAACCCTTTTGGCGGTCCTGCTTCCCACCCTCCGGGCTCAGACGGCGGGGGGCACCACCCCGCCGGGGGCCTTGCGGCAGATGAACGATTCCTTCGCGGATGTTTTTGAGAAGGTCGCTCCCGCAGTGGTCGTCATCGAGTCCAAAGGCTCCGGTCAGGTTGCGATTCCGGGCCTGCCACGGGGTCTGGAATTCTTCCTGCAGACGCCGGATGGCCAGCCGGTCGGCGAACGTCCCAACGTGGGCACAGGCTTCCTCTTCCGCCCGGAAGGATACATTCTCACAAATTTCCATGTCGTAGAAAATGGCGGGGAGGTTTCCGTAAAAATGCACGATGGTCGAAAATTTCCGGCCACGGTGATTGGCGGAGATGCCCGCAGCGACATTGCTGTGCTCAAGATCGAGGGGGATCGCTTTCCGGTGGCCGCGCTCGGGGACAGCGATGCCGTTCGCGTGGGGGAATTTGCCTTTGCCATCGGCACTCCCATGGAACTCCCCTACACTTTCACCGTCGGCGTCGTGAGTGCCAAGGGACGCAACCTGCAGATTGGGGGAGGCTACGAATTCCTCCAAACCGATGCCTCCATCAATCCCGGCAACAGCGGCGGACCGCTCTGTGACATCGAGGGGCGCGTCATCGGGATCAATGCGTTGATCAGCGGGGTGAACCGCGGGCTCGGCTTTTCGATCCCGATCAATACCGCCAGGGACATCGCCGGGCAGTTGATTGACAAAGGCCACGTCGTGAGACCCTGGCTGGGAATCGGCATCGCCGGCATCGAGGAATCCCCCTACCTGCAGAGACTATTTCCCGATGTGCCCCGGGGCGTGGTGGTCAGCAAGATCGAGGAGGGGGCGCCCGTGGAGTCCAGCGATCTCCAGGCCGGGGACGTCATTCTGAAGGTGGACGGAACCGAAGTGGCGCTCGCGAGCGATCTCCAGCGGGAGATTCTCGCAAAGAAAATCGGCCAGAAGGTTCGCTTGGATGTTTGGAGAAGGGGGAGAATGGCCCGCATGGATGTCCAGACTGGCGAGCAGCCGAATCCATTGGTCCGGGTTTCAACCCGGCCTCAAAAACGCCACGCAAAAAATTCCGCCGACGCCCCGATCACGCAGCAACCGTCCACGCCGGGGTTTGCGTATCAGGACATCACGAAGGAGGAACTCGACAAGTTGGGTGCCCGGCGACAGGCCATCGGAGGGGTCATCGTCACGCAGGTCGAGTCAGGCAGCCCGGCGGATGCGGCGGGCATCACTGTCGGCGACATCATCACCGAAGCCGCTGGAACCCCCCTCCAGGGAGCAAAACAGCTTGGGAAAATTTTGGAAACGCAGGACACCGACCGCGGGATCCTTCTCCTGATCGAGCGGGGCGACCGACGGACATTCGCAATTCTGAAGCCCTAAGGACGCTTTCCCATCTTTGCGCGCACGAACTCCCAGACGATGGGCAGGACGGAAACAATGATGATGCCGAGAATGACGATCTTCATGTTCTTCTGGACAATCGGCACATTTCCGAAAACGTATCCGCCGCCGATGAAGAGGCCGACCCAGAGGATCGCGCCGGTCACGTTATACGCGATGAATTTCACGTAGTTCATCGTCCCCACACCGGCAACAAACGGGGCAAACGTCCTGACAATGGGAACAAACCGCGCGAGCACGATCGCCCGTCCACCGTATTTCTCGTAAAATGTGTGCGCCTTCAGAAGATGGTTGCGATTAAAAAATCTGTTCGATTCGAAGTGGAAGACGCGGGGGCCGATCCATTTGCCAATCGAGTAATTGACGCTGTCGCCCAGAATCGCCGCCGCCAGCAGAAGCGGCGTGATGATCTCGACGCGCAGGCCCATCTCCGGACGCGCCGCCAAGGCACCCACCGCAAACAACAATGAGTCGCCGGGAAGGAACGGAGTGACGATCAGGCCGGTCTCGCAAAAAATAATGGCGAAGAGCAGGGCATAGATCCAGAGACCGTAGTTCTGGATAAATTCCACCAGGTGGTTTTCGGCGTGGAGAAAAAAGTCGATCAATGCAGACATGGCGGGAGTCCTTATGCGCGGCGGTGGCAGGGGATGCAACTGGAAATTGCATTCCCCCCTCAGACAGGAAGCCCCGGAAAAATTGGATTCTCTGTTTGAACGGAACCGGGTGGCATCGCTAGGATCATGCCGCGCAGGGAGCCCGGAGAGAGTTCTGCTTCTTCGCGAAGGCGGTCCTTGGCGGGGCCCCAGGCCACCGGCCTGCTCTCCAGAATTCCCAGACGACGCATCCCAACATGTCAAACCCACCCGACTCCCTCGAAGACGCGCTGGAGAAGTGTCTCGCCCACGCCGCCGCCGGGGGCATCCTGCTCGGAGAGATGATGGAGCATCTCGGGCGATCGAGTTTTTGTTTCGTGGCACTCCTGCTCGCCATGCCGTTTGTTCAGCCGTTTTCGCTTGGCCCTTTGAACATGATCGGCGGCTTCACTTTCATGATTGTGGGTTGGCAGATGGGAACCGGACGGTCCAAACCCGTACTCCCAAAATCCGCAGCCAAACTAAACATCCACGGGAAAGGATGGGTGGCCGCCTTGCGCTTCTGCAAGCGTCTGCTGGTCTTCTGCCGCAAGTTCACACGGGCCCGGCTCTCCGGGTGGGTGTCTGGAGACAAAGGGGAGAAAATTGTCGGCTGGCTGATTTTCGCCGGGGGAGCCCTTCTCGCCGTCCCGGTCGCCAACCTTCCGTTTAACAACACCCTCCCGGCACTCATGATCGTCTTTGCCTGCATCGGCTGGCTGGAAAAAGACGGACTCATGGTGATCGTTTCCCTCGCCTGGGGAGCCGCGACGCTTCTCTATTTTCTTGCGGTCGCGCTGGCCGTGGTATTTTTCGGCGCCCAGATCTGGCACTGGCTCAGCGGCTTCTCTGTTTTCCGCTGAAGCGTCCACCGCCCGTTGCCTTCAAAAAATGCCCGGGCGACCACGGCCCTCACCCGGCACTCTCCAGGACGACCATTTGATGGCAGGTAAATTCCTCGATGGTGAATTCCACCCCGTTGTCACTCTTGGAGAACGCAATGGCCCGGCCTCCCGGTTCCAATGTCACGCGCCGGACATCCGGCATCCCGCGAAGGGCCACGCGGGTGTTGCGCAAGGGGAGCAATTCCTCGATGACCTCCAGGGTCAATCCGGAGCTGGAAACCGTGCCCCCGGACAAATTCATGGTGCCACCCCGACTGATCGTATTGGCAAAGAGCAGGTGCAGGATGTGACGTCCGGAGGATTTCTGGCGGTTCAACGCCACACGCGCGGTCGAAGGCAGGTTGGTGACCAGCGTCCCATCCGTCCCAAGGGCAGCGGCGATCACTTTGGAAATGTATTCCCGGTAAGCCACCGCTCCATACATGCGATAAAGCGTAAACACCGGATGCGCGAGGTAGGTCACGGCGCCTTTCCGAACCCCGCAATCGAAACCCGACGGTTCCTCCCGGAAGGGAGTGTGCTGGTGACTGCAAAAGTGCCGGAAATCCCGGTTGAAATAGGGATCATAAATCCGGCCCAGCGACTCACCCGTCGTCACACGAATCCGCTGCGAACGGACATACATCACGACGGGCGTGGTGAGAAAATCGGCCCGGCAGGACGCCTCGGGCAGAATAAAGTCCGGAGAAAATTCGCTGGGTCCGAAATAATCCGCGCCGATCTCAAAGGCAAAATTCGCACGCTCCTTCCACAACCCGCTCTCCCCGGTCAGCAGGAGACGGCCTCCCTGGGCCAGATACCCGTCGAGGCGGGCCTTGAGTGGCCCGTCCATCCGGACCGTATCGGGCAAAATCAAAAGCTTGAACCGCGAAAAATCCATCTCGCGATCCAGAATCTCGAACAAGAAATGCCCCTCCAGGAGGGCGCGTGCCGCGCCTTCATCCGGCGCGCTCTGGCGGTGGGATCCGCTCTCCGACTCCTGCGAAAGCACTCCGATATCGGACACCGGGACGGCCTCCGCGCACCAGGGTTCCTTGAGTGCCACTTCGCGGTAGGCGGCACCGATTGACCGATACGTTGTCTCGTCCAGTTCGCCGCCGGGATGCAGTTGGTCGCCAATGCTGCATTTGGAGTTGAACGCCAACATCGCGGCGCACTCATAGCGGAGGGCGTTCGGATGTTTCTGCCCGCCGAATTCCCCCCATGTCGTATGAAATTTTCCCGTCATCCCCAGAAAATCGAGCCCGAGATTGCAGGCATATTTTGCCGACATCGGGAAGTGGTCGTAGCCCCAGCCGCCTGTCGGCAACGATTCGAGTTCGAGGTGGCTGAAGTGCTTCAATATCCCGCGATCTCCGCGCCGGATATGGCCGGAGTTGTGAAAGATCGGCATGTCGGGACTCAGGCATTTTGCCGACTGGGTGGTTCGAATGTAGTATTGTTCCAGCGCGGCATCCGCAGCCTTCTGGCGGTCCTCGGGCGAGGCCGCATCCCAGCCATGTTCCTCAAGCCAGGCCATTCGCCATTTTGAGCAGCCAGGGGATTGCGAGATAATATCCAGAAAGATCCCATCGCAGTCCGGGAACAGGCGGACCGCCTCCTCGATCTGCGCGCACAGGTAGTCAAGGTAGGGACTCAGGAAATCCATCATTTGAAATCCCGGTTTGAGAGGCGACGTAACCCACCCACTATACGCCCCCTCCGGATTGATCTCCCGCCACTCGGGATGGTCCCACCCCGCGAGATTGTCCACGCCCGCCGAGAGATAGATGGGCGCGGCGATTCCGATCTCCTTGCAGGCGTCGTATTGGGCGCGGAGCAGGTCGAAGGCAAGGTGGGGATGTTGTCGGCCCACGCTGGTCGGATGGTAGCTCCACCCATGATGGCACTTGGAGAAAAGCGTGATCGAGTTGACCTCCGCCTCTCGCAGGGTGTCCTGCCAGCGCGGTTTATCGAATTTGGCACCAATCCCCGGAATGTCCGGCGAGGTGTGGAAGTCGAGGTGAACCTGGCGGAACGGGAGTTTCTTGGGCGTCATATTTGGGGAGGATTCAGAAATTTTTGTCAGAGGCTCTTTCCGCCTGGCGCAATCAATGGGTGGACGGAATGTCAATCAACATGGCTCCTCCGGAAAACCAGGAATCACAAACTCAGAGCCCTCCCGCGAAGTTCCCCTCAAGCACCGTAGCTCTTGGTGAACTTCTTGCGGCTTTCGGAATCGGCGGGGGATTCGGCGGGTTTCTCCGGTGCGGCGGCAACCGACTCGGGCGAGGGGGAGGGCTGCTCCCCCGGAGCTTCAGGCGCCTCCGACGGTTCGGCTCCTCCCGAGGCCTGGACGAATGTCAACTGCAGGTCGCTCAGGACGCGTGTCAGAATTTCGGATTCTTCCGTGGTCAGGTTCCCGCGGGTCTTTTCATGGATCATCTCCAACTGGTCAATGAACATGCGAGCAATCTCGAGATTGACCTCTGGTTTGCCTGTCTGCGGGTTGGGAATGCGACCGAGGAACATGGCCGCCTGCTGGGCCTGCATCATGACGAACTCGATGAATCTCTGGGTCATTTCCCCGAGAGCGGTGGTTTTTTGGACTTCTGGCATGGCTTTATTGTTGGGATTTTTCCGGCGGAACAACCGTCGCCTCGACGGCTCGTGTTGCGGGAAAATACTTTGCGGCAACCCGCCGGATGTCGTCGAGCGTGATTTTCTCGATCCGAGCTTTTCGGCGGGTGTAGGCATCGAAGCCATCCCCCATTAACTCATCAATCGCACAGATCGAGGCCATCGCGCCGTTGCTCTGGTTCGCGATCACCTCGGCTCCCATCATTTTTTTTCTGGCGCGGTGCAGCTCCGCTTCCGTAAGCCCCTCCTTCGCCAGCAGGGCCACCTCGTCCCGCAATTCCTTTGTCACGGGAGCGACTTTTTTGGGATCCGTGCCGAGATAGAAATTGAAGGCGCCGGGTGCCAGGCCGACAAACTGAGAGGCGCCCACAAAATACGCCAAGCCCATCTTTTCCCGGATGCGATTGAAAAACCGGGAGCCGAGGTCATTTGAAGCTTCCTCGATAAGTTCCATGGCCAGCCGGTCGGGATCTTTCACGGAGAGCCCCTGGAACCCGAGAATCACGATGCCCTGTTGTTTGTCGAGATGCGCAGAGACCGTCACCGGAGCGGTGATGGGGGCGGGTGTCGGGGGATTCTCAAACGCCAGATGTCCGGCAGGCAGTTCCGAAAAATATTTTTCGACGAGTTCCCGGACCTCGTCCGCCCGGACATCACCAAAGACACTGATCACGCCGTTTTTTCCGGTGACGAACTCTTTCTGAAATTCCTTTAGCTGGGCCTGAGTCAGAGAAGACACGGACCCAGGCGATCCGTTGTTCCGCAGGGAATAGGGATGGGTGCCAAAGAGGTGTTCCCGGACAAGGTTTCTTCCCACGGCCGTCGGTTGTTCCTCCTCGGCTTTGATACCGGCAAGAAGGCTTGTTTTTTCAAGAGCCACTTCCCGATCGGGAAAAGTGGGATCCCTCAGGACGTCGGAAAGGATTTCGAGCCCCTTGGAGAGATCCGGCTGCATGACATTCACCGAGACGCTGAAGCTGTTGTTTCCGCCCTGGGAGGAAATGCTCCCCCCCGTGCTCTCGATTTGCGAGGCAATCTGCTCGGCCGAACGCGTCTTCGTTCCCTTGAGGATCGTGCGCGTGAAGAGTTGGGTGATGCCGTTATTCTCCTTGGTTTCCCCAAGCAAACCCCCTCGAAAAACGGCGTTGATCGAGACGAGCGGAAGCCGGGAGTCCTCGCGGACCAACAAGCGGAATCCGTTGGAGAGCGTAAATTTCTGGACCTGCCCCGCGCGGGATTCGTCCGTGACCTTGTTTTCCTTTTTCAGGGTGCCCGATGGGTTGAGCGAGGTGACACTGAGCCTGTCGAGCCGGAGGTATTCGTTGGCCACCCGCTGGACGTCGGCCACGGTCACCTCGCCGATGGCATCCAGGTAATTTTTGCTGAAGTTCAGATTCCGGGCGAGTTGCCAATTCGATCCCAGGTCGGAAGCGATCCCCCGCGTGGTTGTCAGGGACTGGAGCTGGCTGGAGAGAAGTCCCAACCGGGCCTGTTCGAGTTCCGCTTCGGAGGGTCCCCTGGCCTTGACCTCATCGAGAACTCGCAGGGCCTCCTTCCCGACGGCCTCGCGCTTGTCCGGATCGGTGAGCGCGGAAATTACAAACACCCCTTCATTTTGCATCGAGAGCATGCCGGCGGAAATGCCGTGGGCGAGTTGTTTGCGCTCCCGGATGTCGGTGTTGAGGAGGGAACTCCGGCCGGAACCAAGAATTTCTCCGAGAAGATCGAGGGCCGGTGTGTCGGGATTCGTCAGTCCCGGGATCCGCCATGCCAGAGCCAGGCGGGTCAGTTCGGTGGGAAATTCCCGGTGGGCCTCCCGACTCCCAAGTTGAAGTGGTTCGGTGGAAATAAAGACCGGCTTGAGCGCCCGCCTCGGCTGGTTCTCGAACGCCTTGCCGAGTTCCTCATGGATTTTATCGGCATCAACGTCTCCCGTCACCACGAACGTCAGATTGTTCGGGACATAGCGTTCCTTGTAGTAGCGAAGGACATCCTCCCTTGTGAGCTTGTTGTAAACGTCCAGATACCCGATCACGGGATGCCGCAGGGGGCTTTCCGTAAAGACCGTATTGAGCATGAGCTGGCTGCTTTGACGGCCCGGGTCATCGAAGCCCATCGCAAACTCACGGCGGATCACCTCCTGCTCCTTGGCGTATTCCTCCTCGGGCAGCGTGGCGTTCATCATCGCATCGGCAAGAATCTCCAGCGCCGCAGAGGCGCCCTCCGAAGGCACATCAATCCAATACACCGTGCGGTCAAAGGAGGTGTAGGCATTGATGTAGCCTCCCAGATTCTGGACTTCGTCCGCGATGGCACCCGGCGGACGGGATTTCGTGCCTTTGAAGAGCATGTGTTCGAGGATGTGGGACAATCCCGAGCCCATCTGGTCGCCCTCGTGGATACTGCCTGTGGCGCACCAGGCCTGCACGCTGGCCACGGGCGCACTTCGGTTTTCCTCCACAATCAGGGTCAGACCGTTCTCATAGGTAAATACCCGGGCCTTCGAGTCGGGAAGCGTCGGAAACTTGGCGCAAAAAACCTGGGCGGATGTGGCAGCGAGTGTGGCGAGCATTAAAAGAACTTTCATTCCCCACTTCGGACCTCATTCGACCCCGGGACGTTCAAAGGATTTTTCCCGGAAGTGAAGGGGATCACGAAGGCGGCACGAAAATCAAAACCGCCGGCGAAGGCCTCGATCGTATCCTCGTCGGTCTTCCCGAAGACCCCCGCCTGCACCAGATTGAAGACCATGCAGCCGACATCCTCGGTGCAGCGCACCCCCCAGTAGTCGAAAACCGTCATCGCCATGGGACCAAATTCCCCCAACGCATGCAGACGGAACCCCTCCAGCAACTCGGCGGCGGCCACATGACCGCCGAGTTCCTTGGTTTCCTTTTTTCTCCGCTTGAGCGTGGCCTCGATGGCGTCGCGCAGAAATAAATAGGCATCGGCATGGAAGCGCTTGTCCTCGCGGGAGACGGCTTCGACGGCTTCTTGAAATCCGGTGGTTTGCATGAAAAAATGGGTGCTCAGGGAACTTGCGCGGGACGGGCGTCAAACGCCGCCGCATCCCGCCATTGCTTGACCCCGAAGCCAAGCAAAAAAATACAGACGAATCCGGCGATGAGCGCCTTTTCGCGGCGCGTCAGTTCAAACATGCGGTGAGGATAGCGGGATTCCGTCCGTCTGCAAGTGGTCAACCCGCAAACTTTTCGGCTTGAGTGGAGGGAGATTTCACGAGGGGCGCACAAACTTCCCCCCTCCGAAAATTTCCCCGCCGCATCCATTCCGCCCATTTTTTCCAATTCCGCTCATCGGAAGTTTTTCCGTCACCTCACTTTTGTTGGGAGTCGTCCGCCTCGGAAGGTGGTTCAATTGGCGGAGTGGGAGGATCATCCTCCGCAGCGGCATCTGGCAAGTCGAGTTCGGCAAGGAAAACAGCGTCTTCAGGAGTGCTGCCTCCGAAGAGAACCTGGGTGAACGCTGGAAAATACCTGTCCGAAGTATACAGCGCCGCCAGGAAGAGGTGCTCGATCATTGTGTCCCCGAGGATACCATTCTCGATATGGTGGGCGACATGATACCGAACCTCCCCGTCCCGCATGTCGAGTTCGAAGTTTCCCAACACCAGGCTGTAGTTGGCCCTCGTGACAAATTCGGCGGCCGCCATGCGCATCTTGGGATCCTTGGCCAGGATGGGATAGTAGAGGTAGATCTGGAAGATGTTGTCATCATGCGTGATCCGCAGATTGCATTGATAGAGGGCGTGGCTTCGGCAGAGGCTGAACTTGATTTTCTTCTCTTCGCGATCGGCGCAGAATTTCAAATCCCGGCTTTCACAATGATCCACCAAGGCGCGAAACGGCGTGCCAAAGTCGGAGGGCGTGGGTTCAATGGCGTTGTCAGACATGGTTTTGGCTTTCTGATTTTTTGGGACTCGGGGAATGGGGCGGTCTTTCGGCCACTGGCGGGATTCGGACCAGCCCCTGGTCATGAAGGTTTGCTCCATTCATTTTGCGGACAATATAGCACATACGGTAGGACATTTGCGGGGGGAGGTGAACAAATGCACAAAATAAAAAGCGCACGCGCCCCGGCGCATGACCTTGGCGTATCCCGACATCTTGTCTGCGAATTCGCGAAAAATTCGCACGGGAAAAACCGTTCGCCGTCCGCCCGGCAGGTTCCGCGCCGCCCCCTCCTCCTTTCTACAGGGAAGAAGCTGTGCGGGTTTTATTTTCCCAACGGGTGAGAAGGTGGATGACCAGGTTGGTTCCAAACTTGTAGGTCGTGGAGAGGGATTCGGGGCTGAGATTGCGAAGGTAAACTTCGCGGTTTTCCCAGATCACCGGATTGATCGCGACGTATTGGCTCCTTTCGTTTTGGCGCATGTCCACCTGCCCTTGTTCATTGAGGCCGATCTGCCACATATCTCCGTAGTCGTTCGGGGTGTAGATAATGGCGACTTCGCCGTAGATTTTGAGGGCATACACCGGCTCCTGGTAGTAGTTGAGGCCCGCCGGCACCTCCTTGACTTCCGGATAGTAGGTCTGCGTGTAAATGGGGTGATTGGCCGGGAGCGCCTCCCAGTCCTTGTCCACGTCGGGAATCACCCGTTTCATTTCCCGGCGGAAGGCAATGTCAAACCGGGAATTCCTTCCCGGGACCGAACTGTCCCCCCAGACGGCACCGCCCAGGCGGATGTATTTCTGGAGGTTTTCGACTTCCTTGTCGGTGAGTCGGAAGTCGCGGGTGCCCGTGAGGAAGATGAAGGGCGGCTTGACCGAGAAAAGCGCGTCGCTGTCCAGCTTGATGGCCACCACATTGGTCCAGTTGGTCTTCACCTTGTTTTTCGACCGCGACTGCATGAAGTAGAGGAGATTCGGGAGGCTGCCGTTGATGATTTTGTTGTTTAAAATCTGGACGGTGGAGTTCCAATTCCCGCCGCCATACTGGCCGATGTAGGCGGTAAACTCGAACTCCCGGCTGCGATTGCCGGTGCCGCTGCCACTCCCTTTTCCCCAGCCGCCGGTGAAGGCCTTGATGGCCGCAGCCTGGGCGCCGGTCATCCCGTCGCCGCCGATCCCAGCCGGCTTGGGTGCCGCCATCTGGTTTGCGGGCGGTGCAGTCGGAGTCACCGGAGCAATGATCGTCGGCGCCATGGTGAAATTGACCGGCGAGGCCGCGATCGTTGTGATGGTATTCACCGTGTTGCTGGTGGGTGTGACCGCGATATTGGGAGTTGTGGGCACCTGGGGGGTGGTCGTGGGCGGTGGAGCGCTGGTCGCGGCGTCCCCGCCGGTAAACCCGCCGCCCTCCCCCTCGAAATCCGAAGGTTCCTGCGTGGCTTGGAAAAGCACGGTCGTTCCGAAAATGGCCACGAGGATGACGTGGAGAATAAACGAAATCGTGAAATCCCGGGAGTTGCTGAATTTGTCGATCAGTTTCTGAAATAACGGGCTCTTATTGGAGGGCATGATTCGAATCTAGTGGAGAACGGGGGTTCACGCGAGAAAAATTGCAAGGGAATCACCCCAGGATTTTCTTCAGGTTCACGGTGGCATCAAAGCAATCCCGCGCGCAGGAACGTGCGGCTTTTGAGAGAGACTTCCAATCCGAGCGCACCCGGCGGATGGCCTCGGAGGCCTCGTCCAGGTTGCCGACGAACAACAGGCCGGAGTCTGCGGGCAGGTAGGGCTCGGCGCCGGTGGATTCCGTGACAACGGGACGGCCCAAGGCGAGGTAAACCGCCGACCGGTCGCTGAGCCAGCCCGAGCGCGCAAAGCTCTCGAGTTTGATGGCGGTGAATTCCGCCGTCGAACGCCGGAGGTATTGATAATACAGCCGGGGGGACCGCGCAACGGCATGGGGGACGACATGATGCCAGCCGAGCGATCCGATCCGCGCCCGCTCGGGATCGTCCGCCGAGAGGTTCATCGCCAGCTCGAAACGGGCGTCCGGATGCAGGCCGGGCAGATCCTCGAATTTTTTGAAGGCGGCGCGTTTGGAAAAGTCGCGCCATTCGCCATCCCACTCGATGCACCCGTCCCAATACCATTGTCCGATCGTGGTGAAGCGGTCCACCGGCGGACGCGGTGCGGCCTCGAAGTATCGGGAGTCCACCAGCGGAAAATAGGTCTTCCAGCGCACGCCACTTTCCGGAACCCGCGAGCCCGGGCCATACATATTCAAGCCAATCGACCAAAACTCGTCGTGTTCGGACTGGCCCATTTCCATCCGCTGCATCCAAAAGCAGACTTCCGTCGGATCAAGGCTGCAAAGTTTCCGCAAGGCAAAGCGGCCAAGCAGCGGGGTTCTGATCGAGTAGCTCAAATTCAGGAGCGCGCAGCCCCCCCCGAGAAGGTCTTCGAGCTTCCGGCGGGACATCCCAAAAAACCGGCCTGCGTCAAGATCCTGGGCGGCCTCGCCCTTGGGAAAAATGATCAGACAGTAGCTGTCCTCCAGCGCAAACTCCCGCAGGCGCCGCCGGAAGGTCGCCGCGATGCGCGCATCCCGCCGCGCATCGCCTGTCGAGGAAAGGACTTCGAGCCAGAGAGCCGGGTGCCGCATCCGGCGCAGACCGAGCAAATACTGGAGGGGAACGGAAAAATTTCCGCCGCCCTCCGGATATTTCGCGACGAACCCGCAGCCGACGACAATCAATTCTTTCCGGCTCGGTGGCATGAAGGGGGAACTTATCCCAATTTCCTGCGCTTGCCAAGTGGCGACTGGGTTTTCATGATGCGCGTTCTTATGGACGCGATCATAGACCTTCTGCAACAAAACGCCCTGATGCCGCGCGCCGACATGGCACGGCTCCTGGACATGGAACTCGCGGAGGTGGAGTCCGCCATTGCCAAGCTCGAAGCCGAGGGGATCGTTCTGGGTTATCAGGCGATCATCAACCGGGAGAAATGGGACACCGAAAAAGTCACGGCGATCATCGAGGTGAAGATCACGCCCGAGCGCGATGGGGGGTTCGACCGCATTGCCGCCCGCATCGCAAAGTTCGAGGAGGTCCAGAGTTGCTACCTTGTCAGTGGCGGCTATGACTTGCTGATCATTGTCGAGGCGGCGAATCTCCGGAACGCGGCGGCCTTTGTCGCCCAGAAGCTCAGCACGATCGGCGCGGTGCAGGCGACCGCCACCCACTTCCGGCTCAAGACCTACAAGGAAAATGGCGCCTTCCACCAACTGGATTCCGCTCCCGAGCGGCTCCCCGTCTCGCCGTGAACCTCCGAGTCGCCAATCACGTCCGCGACATCCCCCGTTCCGGAATCCGCGATTTTTTTGAAGTCGTGCAGACGATGGACGATGTCATCTCGCTGGGCATCGGGGAGCCGGATTTCGCCACGCCGTGGCACATCCGCGAGGCCGCCATCTTTGCGCTTGAAAAGGGCCGGACCGGTTACACTTCGAATCTCGGTCTCCCCGGTCTGCGCCGCTCGATCTCCGATTACGTCCACAAAAAGTTCGGCCTCCGCTACGAACCGCTTTCGGAGATCCTTGTTTCGGTCGGTGTCTCGGAGGCGATCGACCTCGCGCTCCGGGCACTGCTGAATCCCGGCGACGAGGTGCTCTACCACGAGCCCTGCTACGTGTCCTACGCGCCGAGCATCACCCTGGCTGGTGGCGTGGCCCGGGCGATCGAAACCCATGCGGAGGATGCCTTTTCGCTCCGTGTGGATGCGCTCAAAAAGGCGGTCACCCCGCGCACGAAGGTGCTCATGCTGAATTTCCCGACCAATCCCACGGGAGCCACCATGACGGCCGCGCAGTGGGAGGAAATCGCGGCGGTGTGCGTGCGCCACGACCTGATCGTCCTGACCGACGAAATCTATAGCGAGCTGACATTCGATGGCGGGACGCATTCCACGATTGCGACATGCCCCGGCATGAAGGAGCGGACGGTTTTTCTTCACGGTCTCTCCAAGGCGTTTGCCATGACCGGTTGGCGGATCGGCTATGCCTGCGCCCCGGCCCCGCTCATCGAGGCCATGATGAAAATCCACCAGTATGCGATCCTCTGTGCGCCGATCATGGGTCAGGATGCCGCCATTGAGGCACTCGAACGCGGGGAGGAAAGCGTGGCCACCATGCGGCGCGAGTATGAACGGCGCCGGAATTTTATCGTCGGCGCCCTGCGGGACATGGGCCTCGAGTGCCTGAAGCCCAAAGGTTCCTTTTACGTGTTCCCAAAAATCCATTCCTCGGGACTTGTGAGCAAAGAATTTTCCCTGCGGCTCCTGCAGGAACACAAGGTCGCCGTCGTGCCCGGAACCGCCTTTGGCCCGAGCGGCGAGGGCCATGTCCGCTGCAGCTTCGCCACCGGCCTCGACCAGATCAAAATCGCCATGGAACGCATGGCGGCTTTTGTCGGCCAAAATCAAATCACCTGACGAAGCTGGATCGAGTCGAAGCGCTCGGTGCCAACCATCACGTCGCTCAGAATGATGAGCTGGTCGCCCCTGACCGCCAGTCCGCGTCGTGTCAGCTCGACCTCGGCATCTGCGATCGTGTGCTCGGGATCAATGCCAAACGACATCAGGATCGGGTGGACATTCCAACTCAACGCGAGCCTCCGGACAACTTCTGCGGACGGGGAAAAGGCGAAAATTGGCGCGCTATCCGGACGGAGATGGCTGGCGTGATCGGCCATGTAACCGTGCCGGGTGAACACGATGATTTTGGAGTTTGAAAACGAGTTGGCGAGCGTGACCGCCGAACGCATGGTTTTCATACGGGTGGTGTTGACGATGGCGTCCTTCGCGTAGCCTGCCCCTCCGCTGCGCGCGATCCTCCGGGCCACGCGGTCGAGGATTTTCACACACTGGACCGGATATTTTCCGACGGTCGTTTCCCCGCTGAGCATGATGGCATCCGCCTGTTCATACACCGCATTGGCCACATCCGTGATTTCCGCCCGGGTGGGCAGGGGGTTCTCGATCATGCTCTCGAGCATGTGGGTGGCGACGATGACCGGGCGTCCGATCTGGATGCACTTTTTGATGATCCGGCGCTGGATGATCGGGAGTTCCTCCATGGCGCATTCGATGCCGAGATCCCCTCGGGCGATCATCACCGCATCCGAGGCGCGGATGATGTCGTTCACAAACTTGACTGCATGCTGGTCCTCGATTTTTGCCACCGTGCGGGCCTGGCTTCCCCGCTCGCGGAGCAGCCGCTTGAGCTCGATGATGTCCGCTGCCTCCCGGCAGAAGCTCAAGGCCACGAAGTCCACACCGACCTCCACGCCGACCTCGATGTCGGCCAGATCCTTTTCCGTGAGCGGAGGGAGATTCACCTTCACCCCGGGCAGATTGATATGACGCCGCGAACCCAGCGTCCCGGCGGTCAACACCTCGCAACGGATGCGATTGGAATTTTTGTGGAGCACCTTCATGTGCATCACCCCGTTGTCCACCAACACCACGTCTCCCACCGAAATGTCATCCACCAGGCCATCGTAGTTCACATCGGTCGAGAATTGCTCCTCGCTGCGCGCGCCCCGCACCGTGAACTCGAAAATGTCGCCCGGCTTGAGGTTCAACTTGTTTGCCAAATCCCCCGTGCGAATCGCCGGCCCCTGGGTGTCCAGGAGGATTGCCACCACGGCGTCAAGGTCGCTGGCGGCCTTCCGGATTTTTTTGACGATGGCGCGCACCCATTCGTGCGTGCCATGACTCATGTTCAGGCGGAAAATATTTGTTCCTGCCAGGATCATTTCCCGCAAGATCTCCGGCGAATCCGTCGCCGGGCCCAATGTGCAGATGATTTTTGTCGATCGCATGCGCTTAAAAACGACACAGAACCAAAAAAGGCAAGCGGGAACCCCGGCGCATGGAGCCGGAAAAAACATCGTTCCGCCCCAGCCGCACCTCTTCTGGAGGGACGACCTCCGTGTCGTCCCTCCAGAAGAGGCGGGC